>CACOJS010000004.1 GCA_902627495.1 Hydrogenophilales bacterium
TTCCACCTAACTGCACGGGAATCACATGATCCCTAGAAAGATCCTTGCTGTTGGCCGTGCGACCACAATAAGCACATATGTGACGGTCCCTAGAAAAAAGTGCAGAATTGGACAAGTATGGCTCTATTTGCCTATGCCCAAAAAATTGTGAAGCCCCCCTTATCGCTATTATACTTTTTGTTGAAATTTCGGATTGACAACCTGTCTGGCGAGAAATGCCTCCGCGATAGGTTGCAACCAAATCTCCTAAAGACCACACAACCATATCCCTAGCGTAGTACGTAATAGCCCCCTCAATCATCAACCATCGGGTAGGAACACCAGCCATATCAACTGCAAGAATCTGAGACACTTTCACCGCTTCACTAGAATTTAAGTTTGCTAAACCTTCCGGCAATTATAATCGGAACATCTGATATAGAAAAGTGCAAAAAATAAATTCTTAAAATGATATAATAGATGTAAACGCGATAGGCCTACATTTAGAAGATTGCTAGACATATACCTGTTAAGTCGCATGGCTGACAAGAAATAAGGAAAACTGGTCTAACTTTTGGTGTTTTCTGTCCATAAACATGGATTCAGAAGCCTGACAAATTTTGGAGATTTTGGATCAATTATGACTAACTTAAATCCAACGACTTCTCACTGGGGGACGTATTTAGCAGAAACTAAGGATGGTGAACTAACTGCCCTTCATCCCTACCCACATGATGAGGATCCTTCCTTGATCTCCAAAGGCTTCCCATCAGCAATCAAGGATGATTTAAGAATTTCAAAACCACACATTCGGAAAGGGTGGCTAAAATCAAAGGATAGGTCCAAAAACCGTCGAGGTGGTGACAGTTTCATACCAGTTCCTTGGGATGAAGCCTTTGATATAGCTGCAGAAGAACTAAAAAGGGTTAAAGATACGTTTGGGAATGAAGCTATCTATGCAGGATCCTATGGTTGGGCGTCAGCAGGTAGATTTCACCACGCGCAAAGCCAACTTCATCGTTTTTTAAATTGTATTGGAGGATTTACAAAGTCAGTAGGCACCTACTCATTCGCGGCTAGTGAGACAATAGTTCCTCACGCCATTGGGATGTCCTATTATGAATTTCTCGACAACCATACCGACTGGAATTCAATATCTGAAAATACCTCTCTACTATTAATGTTTGGAGGATTACCATTAAAAAATTCCCAAGTTACCTCGGGAGGTGTGGGAAAACATACTACAAAACATTATCTAGAAAAATGTTTACAAAATGGTGCAAAGTTTATAAACATAAATCCCATGGAAGTTGACTCGGATGAATTTACCAAAGCGAGGCATATTCCCATAAGACCTGGAACAGATACGGCTTTAATGATTTCCATGGCCCATCATTTAGATAAAAAAGGTTTAGTAGACCTTTCATTTATAGACACCCATTGTGTTGGTTATACTAAATTTAGAGAATATCTTTGGGGGAAGACAGATAACACTGTTAAAAATCCAGAATGGGCCGAACAAATAACCGGCGTACCAGCTAAAACTATTGAAGAAATTGCTGAACTTCTTCCCCTCAATAGGACAATGATAACGGGGGCTTGGGGCCTACAGCGTCAAGAGCATGGAGAGCAACCACACTGGATGATTATTGTCTTAGCAGCAATGCTCGGCCAAATTGGCAAGCCAGGCGGTGGCTTTGGCTTGGGTTATAGCTCTGAGAACGGAATTGGCAATCCAGTTAAATTACATAAGTGGCCAGCTTTCCCGCAGCTAAAAAATGAAATTAAAACTTTCATTCCTGTAGCTAGAGTATCGGACATGCTGCTCAATCCTGGAGAATCCTTCCAACACAATGGCGACACTCATCAATACCCTCAAATACATCTTGTTTATTGGGCTGGAGGAAACCCTTTCCATCACCAAATGGATCTGGGAAAGTTACGAGAAGCTTTTAGACAACCTCAAACGATTATGGTTAATGAAATATGGTGGAATAGTCTGGCTCGCCACGCCGATATTATTTTTCCAGCCAATACTCCGCTCGAACGTAACGATATAGCTATGGGACATTGGGAACAGACAATATCTCCAATGCACAAGGCCATTGATCCTATTGGCGAATCGAAATCTGATTTTGATATTTTTTCAGGCCTTGCTGACAAATTAAACATTCTTGAACTTTTTACTGATAATAAAGACGAACAAGGCTGGCTCCATTGGTTGTGGCAGGAAGCTCAAAAACGTGCGATTAATGCTGATTTTGTCCTTCCCAACTTCCAAGACTTTTGGCAAGGGAAAAGTATGGAAGTGCTAGCCCCTAAAAAACGACAAATATTGATGGAGGATTTCTGCAATAACCCTCAGAAAAACCCTCTTAAAACGCCATCTGGGAAAATAGAGATTTTTTCTGAAACGGTATCTTCTTTCCGTTACAAGGATTGTCCAGGACACCCTGAATGGATTGAACCTAAGGAATGGTTAGGCTCTGATGATATTTCGAAATTTCCGCTCCAACTAATCTCTGGTCAACCTGAAAATCGCCTACACAGCCAGCTCGATAATGGCAATTATAGTAGGAGTAAAAAAATAAAAGATAGAGAACCTGTAACCATGAATTCAAAAGATGCGGTTGCCAGAGGGATCAAGGATGGCGATATCGTTGAGATTTTCAACAATAGGGGAAGGTGTCTAGCTGGTGCAGTCCTTTCTGACAAAATAATGAAAGCAGTTGTCTTTCTTCCTGTGGGAGCTTGGTATAACCCTCTTGACGATGATAGCGAGGGTAGATTTTGTAACCATGGAAACCCAAATGTCTTAACTAGAGACGCTGGAACTTCTCAATTGGGCCAGGGACCCATTGCTCACTCAACTTTAGTTCAAATAAGAAAATTACAAGACGACCCTCTACCCGTTTCAATTTTCTTCCCACCAAAAATCGAAACAACCTAAAATAAGCCCTGAACCACACCATCATCAGTGAGGTTAATAACATTGGCTGCGGGAGACTTTGGAAGCCCCGGCATTGTCATGATATCGCCACATATGACCACAACAAATTCTGCACCGGCAGAAAGCCGAATCTCCCTAATACTTATACTATGGTTATCTGGAGCACCTCTTAATTTTGGGTCGCTCGCAAAAGAATACTGAGTTTTTGCAATACAGACAGGAAAAGTCCCATAACCTTCCTCCTCCAATTCCTCAATTCTTCTTCTTGCTCTGGGCTCTAAGGTGATCTCCGTGGCACCATAAATCTTACTCGCGACTGATTTAATTTTTTCAATCAACGTCATATTCAATTCATAAGTGAAATTCAATGTGCTTCTAGATCGATCCGCAATCTTAACCACTTTTTCTGCTAAATCCCTCGCACCTTCTCCCCCCTTCTCCCAATGTTTTGAGAGAGCGACAGGAATGTGCTCTTGTGTACAGAGCTGGATCAGTTTTTCGGTCTCCTTATCGGTATCATGAGAAAAGTGATTAATGGATACTATGCATGGCAATCCAAATCCGTCACGTAAATTAGAGACGTGACGCTTCAGGTTCACAAAACCCTGCTCTAATGCTTCTAGACTTTCCATGCTTAAATCATTTACTTCTATACCTCCATGAAATTTTAGAGCTCTAACAGTTGCCACAATAACAACTGCCTCTGGAGAGATCCCTGCCTTACGACACTTGATATTTAGGAATTTTTCAGCTCCCAAATCAGCACCAAAGCCAGCTTCCGTTACCACATAATCCCCTAGCTTTAAGGCAGCCTTTGTGCCAATAACCGAATTACAGCCATGAGCAATGTTAGCGAATGGTCCACCATGAATAATGGCGGGGTTGTTCTCTAGTGTTTGCACCAAATTCGGCTTAATGGCATCTTTCAGGAGTGCCGCCATCGCCCCTGCTGCCCCTAAATCTTCTGCTGTTATGGCTTTCCGAGATTTAGAATAACCAACCACTATTTGTCCTAAACGGTGTTTTAAATCAGCCATTGATTCAGATAGACAAAGTATAGCCATAACTTCAGATGCAACGACTATATCGAAGCCGTCTTGCCGAGGATATCCATTACCCGCCCCCCCAAGAGATATGACTACTTCTCGGAGAGCCCTATCATTCATATCAACCACTCTCTTCCAAGAAATTCTACGTATATCAATATCCAAAGCATTACCTTGGTGAATATGGTTGTCTAATAAGGCAGCAAGTAAGTTATTTGCCAGCTGTATTGCATTAAAATCACCAGTGAAGTGGAGGTTGATATCTTCCATAGGAACTACCTGAGCTTTTCCTCCTCCAGCTGCTCCGCCTTTCATGCCGAAAACAGGCCCAAGACTAGGTTCACGTAGGCAAATGATGGCATTTTTTCCAATGGCATTTAAAGCATCACCAAGCCCAACAGTCGTTGTTGTTTTACCTTCACCTGCAGGCGTGGGACTAATAGCTGTGACTAGAATCAGTTTGGACTGGTGATTTTCAGGGAGTTTTTGAAGATAGTCTAAAGAAATTTTTCCCTTAAAATGTCCATAAGGATCAACATGATTAGCACTAATGCCTAAGCGCCGAACAGCCAAGTCCACGATCGGTTTCATTTTTGCTTCTTGTGCTATTTCAATATCAGTTTTCACTTTTAGTTCTCAGATGTTGATATGTTAATTTATGGTTTTCTAAACTTAAGTGTCATTCGATCAGACTCGCCTATTTTGCTATACTTTTCCCGCTCATCATCAGCAACATTTCTAAGGGTTGGGGGTAAATTCCAAACACCACCTGGATGATCAGCAGAGTCTTTAGGATTTGCATTTACCTCCGATTGAGCAACAAACTCAAAACCAGATTTTTTTGCAAGATCAATAACATAGCTTTCTGTCATGTACCCTGACTTTGTTTGCTTGTCAAATGGGGTTCCTGGTTTTGCCCTATGATCTGTCACACCTAAAATTCCCCCTGGCTTTAAAGTCTCAAAAAATGCAGCAAACATTTGATCAGCATTACCTCGAAGTGCCCAATTATGAACGTTACGAAAAGTTAAAATAAAATCGACCGACTGAGGAGATAGGAACTTAGGGTTTTGTGAGCTATATGTAGTAATTTTTACCTGATCATAAATGTCAGGCCTAGCACTAAGCATACTGCGATACCCTTGATCGATTTTCTGTAAATAAGGTTGAATACGCTCAGGCAGGTTATCAATATCCCAGGTGGCAACGTAAAACTCTCCCGAGTCACGAAATATCGGAGCTAAAACCTCAGTATACCAACCTCTCCCTGGGCTGATTTCCAACACTTTAGAACTCGGAGTAACACCAAAAAACTTAAGTGTTTCAACAGGATGACGATATTGATCCCTAGCCTTATTTTTGACAGAACGATGATCTCCCGATAAGAACTTCGTCGCCTTGATCTCTAGATTTTCAGTCGTTTTATTGCAACCTGATATAAAAAAAACTAAAAATGCTGCAAAAACAATAAGAAACAAACGCTGATATGCCATATTAGCTCCTAAAAATATAATGATGTGACTATTTGTAACATAATAGCCTAAAGTTTTTAGAGATTAAAAATTAATTAAAATATTGGCAAAATAATATAACTGTATATAATCACAGTTATATGGAAAAACTTACAAAAAGACAAGGCGAAGTACTAAATCTGATTCGTGAATTTTTACAAATTACTGGATTTCCACCAACACGTGCTGAGATTGCCAAACAATTCGGATTTCGCTCAGCAAACGCAGCAGAGGAACACCTAAGAGCGATCGCTCGCAAAGGGTATATCACCATGCTCCCTGGAGCCTCTCGCGGAATAAGACTGACGGCTGGTGTTGGAATACCAATTATTGGAAAGGTGGCAGCAGGCAGTCCTATATTATCAGAAACACATGTACAAGGGCACGCAGGTATAGACCCTAATCTCTTCAAGCCACATGCTGATTACTTGCTTAAGGTTCGTGGAATGAGTATGCGCGATGCGGGCATCTTAGAAGGTGATCTAGTTGCCGTACATCGAACCACCTCTGCTCGCTCTGGCCAAGTCATCATTGCACGATTCAATAATGAAGTTACAGTTAAAAAGTTTAGGCGCCACGCCAATGAAGTACAGTTAATACCTGACAATCCTGACTTTTCCACCATTAACATTGACTTAAAACGTGAACAATTTGCAATTGAAGGCCTAGCCGTAGGCGTCATTCGGAATGGAAAAATATCTTAAAAATGGATGGGAAAGAATGAATAACAAGATAAACAAACTAATAGAAAAACAATTAGTCTATAAAGGTGCAAGGGAATTAGAAACAAAGAATCTAAGAATACCATCAGGTATCTGGCAATTGGATCAAACGCTTGGAGGATGGCCCTCAGAAACAATAATTGAATTAATTCATTCTGATGAGGGTATTGGGGAAATCTCGCTACTACTTCCCTTAATTTCAAACCTTTCCAACACCAGCGACAAATGGGTTGCCCTAATTAACCCTCCCTACATTCCCTACGCACCAACTATGAATACTAAAAATATTGATATATCAAAAATATTAATTATCAAACCACAAGGACATAAAGAAATGCTCTGGGCTATGGAACAAACACTAAGAGCAAAAACTTGTAGTGCTGTCATTGGTTGGCCAAAATCCATTAATGACAAAATCGCGAGAAGACTTAGAGTGGCAGCACGAATAGGCAAAACTATCGGGTTCTATCTAATTCAGAAAAACAGTGCACCTAAGTCTTCTTCAGCACCTTACAGATTGCAAGTTAACAAAAATGAATTTAACACTCAGATTTCAATTCTAAAAACTCGTGATGGTAAAAATATTAACCCTTTTGCTATAAATAATGATTTGGCTATGTCTAAAATTTAATAACCTTCCTCTAGAAATTTTCTCACATAAAGCTAAAAACTCAGCAAGAGTGGCAGTCATAACAGATGGCAAAAACTCAAAAGTCTTAGCATGCAACAAGAAAGCAGAAAGCATCGGAGTGAAGATTGGAATGAGCCTGCCACTTCTTTATGAACTAACACCTGAGATTAGAATACACAAAAGACAGAGATCCAAGGAAATAGCCAAACTTAGGGAACTTGCAAGATGGTCTCTGAAATTCACCTCTCAGGTCACTGTTTCCTCTCCTGATTCATTACTACTTGAAATTGGGGGAAGTCTCAAAATATTCAAAACGATCCAAAAGATAATTCAAAAAATTAAAAATGACTTAAAAAAAATAGGGTATACAGCCACCATGTCTGTTGGTCCAACGCCGTTAAGTGCACAATACTTTGCCGAATGCAGGCTGGAAATTATTATTCAAACTCAAAGAGAACTCTCAAGAACTCTGGGAAGACTACCAGCCTCCACACTTGAGGAAAACCCCAAGTCCTCATTACTTCTATCACAAATAGGAATTAGCTCTATTCAGCAACTAAGAGGTCTTCCTAGAAAGGAAGTAATTCATAGGTTTGGAAATAAATTGCTTGCAAACTCAGATAAAGCCCTAGGAAGAACACCTGACCCTCAAAAAAATTTCATTCCAAAAAAAAAATTCATAACCTCTATAGATACGCCTTATTCAATCCGAGACTCTGAAAAGTTCTTAACAGCAATCAACAAGCCTTTAGAACAATTGATACTAAAATTATCAATACAGGAGAGGGGTTTAATAACATTGGAAATAACAACAAAAAAGCATGACAAAAAGACCTTAATAACCCACATATCTACCAACCAACCGACTCGTGATCAGCAATACATTACCTCTCTTATCAGAGAAAAATTAAATCAAATAAAAATTAAGCCCTCTTTTGAATCTATAATCCTGGAAGCAACTGAGATATCTAACTTGATGGCTCAAAACAAATCAATGTTTTCTGTTTCTGATCCATCAAAAGAGAAAAAACAAACTGAAATCATAGATATAATACGCACACGTCTAGGAGAAGAGTCTCTTTATTCATTGTGCGAATACCAAGACTTCAGACCAGAGTTGGCTTGGGGTCAGGTAGAGCCAGGCAACACAATATCCAGAAAATCAATAGACCTTCTTCGTCCATTTTGGCTACTTCCTCAACCTCAACATATAAGAAATTATAGTAAAAAATTATGGATTAATGGAGAACTATCAATTATTGATGGTCCAGAAACAATTGAATCTGGGTGGTGGGATAATCGGGAAATAAAACGTGATTACTTTATTGCTCGAAATCCTGGAGGGGCCAAATTTTGGATATATCAGGAACGCCATGAACCAAAAAATTGGTATCTGCATGGTATCTTTTCTTAGAAATAACAAAACTAGTGGAATATGCCGAATTACATTGTGTGAGTAACTTTACCTTCCTTCGCGGAGCATCACACCCTGAAGAGCTTGTGCAATTCGCAGCCAAATTAAAATATGAATCAATTGCAATTACCGATGAATGCTCATTAGCCGGCATTGTACGTGCCCATATTGCAGCGAAAAAGTATCAAATTAAGCTTATCGTAGGATCAGAGATAACACTTAGCGATGGGTTGAGCCTAGTTTTACTGGCTAAAAACAAAACAGGCTATGAGAACTTATCAAAACTCATAACCCATGGAAGACGAAAAACACATAAAGGTCAATATTACTTAACAAGAAATGATATAGCTCAAGGCATTCCAGATTGCATTGTCTTATGGCATCCAAAGATCTTAAATCAGAAAGATGGCGTATGGCTTTCTGAAATTTTTCCTAATATGGTTTGGGTTTCTGTTAGGAACCTAGCTAATTCTAGAGCAAAAAATCAGATTAACAAATTGATTAGATTTGCCAATAAACTCAGCCTGCCTTGCTTAGCAACTGGCAATGTTCATATGCACACAAGAGAACGTCGTCATCTGCAAGATACAGTCACAGCAATTCGTCTGGGTCTACCTTTATCTGACCTAGGGTATCATCTAAATCAAAACGGCGAACATCATTTACGGTGTATAAAATATATAGCATCGATATATCCACAGTCATTAATCAAAGAAACCATAAATGTCTCCAAACTCTGCAACTTCAGCATAGATGAACTGCAATACAAGTACCCTAACGAAGCTATCCCTAATCAGAGAGGAACAGCAGATCATCTAAGTCATTTAACAAAAAAAGGACTTAAAGATCGCTTTAAAAAACTAAATAAGAATATTCCAAAAAATATAATCGAAATCATGAACCATGAGATTTCACTAATAAGAGAGCTTAGATATGAGCATTACTTTCTTACTGTTTATGACATAGTTAAATTTGCGAAAGAGAAAGGTATTTTATGCCAAGGAAGAGGAAGTGCAGCCAACTCGGTTGTCTGTTTTGCATTAGGTATTACTGAAGTAGACCCGACCAGAAGTCAACTATTATTTGAGAGATTTATTTCAAAAGAACGTAAAGAACCTCCGGATATTGATATTGATTTTGAACACAATCGTCGGGAAGAAGTAATTCAATATATATATCAAAAATACGGAAAGGAGCGTGCTGCCCTAACTGCAGCTGTTGTGACTTATCGTATTAAGAGTGCTATACGTGACGTAGGGAGAGCTTTGAAAATCAAAAATCACAAAATTGATAAACTGTTAAGTGTTAATCCACATTTGTGGTGGGAAAAATCCGATACAAATAAACACTTACAACTATCAGGACTTGATCCAGAATCACTGACCACAAAAAACCTTATAAAAATAGTAAAATCGTTAATAGGTTTTCCACGTCATTTATCACAACATGTCGGTGGGTTTGTAATTTCCCAAGAACCTCTTCATATGCTTGTACCCATTGAAAACACAATAGTGCTTGAAAAAAAGAAAGATAACAAAAAAGAAGTTGAAAATTCTCAATACCTTGAGGTAGGACGAACGATTATCCAGTGGGATAAAAATGATCTAGACGCATTAAATATTCTGAAAATAGATATTCTCGCCCTAGGAATACTTTCAGTAATTACAGAATCACTTAATCTAATAAGTCAGAAAAAGAATAAATCATTTAAATTAACTGATATTCCTCCAGAAGACCCCAAAGTTTATGAAATGATAAAACGTGCGGATACAGTTGGTGTATTTCAAGTTGAATCACGTGCCCAAATGTCAATGTTGCCAAGATTAAGGCCCAATAACTTCTATGATCTTGTAATTCAGATAGCAATAGTCCGACCAGGACCTATCCAAGGGGGTATGGTTCACCCTTATTTAAAACGTCGGCAAGGTGTCGACCCAATAACTTATCCATCATTAGCAATTAAAAACGTGCTTGAAAGAACCTTGGGAGTGCCTATTTTTCAAGAACAAATAATGCAAATCGCCATAACTGCTGCTGGGTTTTCTCCAGGCGAAGCAGACCAACTAAGAAGATCAATATCTGGTTGGAGAAGTAAAGGTAATCTCAGTCAATTAAGAAAACGTTTAATCAAAGGGATGTACGATAGAGGATATGACCAAAATTTCTCTAATCAAGTTTTTAACCAAATTCTTGGTTTTGGTGAGTACGGATTTCCAGAGTCACATGCCGCTAGCTTTGCATTACTAGTCTATGCATCTGCTTGGCTCAAATGCCATGAACCAGCTTCTTTCCTAGTCGCTTTACTAAATAGTCAACCAATGGGCTTCTATGCCCCTGCTCAACTCATACAAGATGCACAAAGACATAACGTCAATGTGAAACCACCAAATTTGCTACTTAGCAACTGGGATTGCTCGCTAGAGTCCAACAAGAGACAACAAAAAACCACTGTACGGCTTGGATTAAGAATGATCAAAGGGTTATCAAAAAGTGGTGCTCAACATCTACTAAAAATTCGCAAAGAAAAAAAAACGTTGAGTCACAAAGAACTACTAATTGCCGCAAGACTATCATCCAAAGACATGAAGGCTTTAGCCCAAGCTGATGCTTTATCTTTACCTGATGGCAACCGTCGCTCAGCATTATGGTTAGTATCTGGCATTAAAAACCCCATCCCTATTTTCGAAAACCAACCATCAGAGGATGACAAGGCTGAACTACCTGAGCTAACCGAAGGTGAAAACATAGTTGCAGATTATGAGACAATTGGTACTAGTCTACGAAATCACCCTCTAAAACTTTTGAGAAATGATCTCGTAGCATTAAGAACTATTACGGCTAGTCATATAAAGACAAATCCAAACGGAAAAATAGTTCGAACCTCTGGAATTGTTATAAACAGGCAAAGACCATCGTCTGGAAAAGGGGTTATATTCATAACATTAGAAGATGAGACAGGTCTTATAAATGTGATATTTTGGCCAAAAATAGTGCAGAGATATCAGAGAACTATACTTACATCAAAGTTAATGTTGGTAGAAGGCTTCACTCAAAAAGAAAGTGAGGTTATTAACATAATTGCCAGACATACTGAAGATCATTCTGCTCTACTAGGCAACCTCAATTCAAAATCAAGAGATTTTCATTAACTTGAATGGAAAAATTGCCTTATCAACAACTTCAGGTTAGAGTTTTTATGGGAGCCGCCCAATGTCGGCTTTGAAAGTTAAGGAAAGAAAACAGAATGACTCTAGACAAACTACTATTTACAAAGAAACAACTCAGGGATATCACCCTGAAAAACCGCGTAGCTATTGCCCCTATGTGCAACTACTCTGCCAAAGATGGTTTTGCCAATGATTGGCACTTAGTTCATCTTGGAAAATTTGCACAAGGAGGAGCAGGTCTAGTTTTTACTGAGGCTACCGCAGTACAATCTACCGGCAGAATTACCCATGGTGACCTAGGTATTTGGAAAGATGATCACATACCTGGCTTAAAAAAAATAAGTGAGTTTATAAAATCACAAAACTCTATCCCTGGAATCCAACTAGCCCATGCCGGAAGAAAAGCCAGTATGCAACGCCCTTGGCATGGGAATGGACCACTTGATCATACAGACCAAAGTCGCGGTGAAGATAACTGGGAGATAGATGCACCAAGTGCCATTGCAGTGGCAGAGGGTTTTCTAACTCCACATGAATTAAGCTTAGAAGAAATAGGACAAATTCAGAACTCATGGAAAGACGCAACCATACGTGCTAGAAAAGCTGGATTTGAAGTTGTGGAGCTACACAGTGCTCACGGATACTTGGGTCATGAGTTTTTATCCCCGATCTCTAATAAACGAAAAGACAAATATGGAAACACCTTGGAAGGACGTATGCGTTTCGTGCTAGAAACAGCAGAAATAATAAGAGAGAATTGGCCCAAAAATAAACCCGTTTTCACACGAATCTCTTCCGTAGACGGGGTTGACGGTGGATGGACCCTCGAAGACAGCGTAACTCTTTCTAAGGAGTTAAAAAAACGTGGTATCGATGTTATAGATTGCTCATCCGGTGGAATATCTGGCAGTGCAACTGCTGCAAAAATTAAACGAGGACCTGGATTCCAAGTGCCATTTTCGGAGAAAATAAAAATCCAAGCTGATATTTCTACCATGACGGTTGGGTTAATTACCGAGCCTCACCATGCAGAGGAAATTTTACAATCTGGCAAAGCAGACATTATTGCAATTGGCCGTGAGGCCCTCTACAACCCTAACTGGGCATTGCATAGCGAAGTGGAATTGATGGGGGAAGGTGAGTTCGAGTCTTGGCCTCACCAATATGGATGGTGGCTAGATAAAAGACAAAAAAGTAAAAGTTAAAAAAAGAAAATAAGGTAAAAAATGGTTGCTGTGGGAATGAATCATTTTACGATAATAGCGAGAGATCTTACAGAGACACGAGACTTTTACTGTGAGTATCTTGACCTAACGGTTGGCTATCGTCCTGCCCTTGGGTTTCCTGGCGAATGGTTATACGCCAATGGAAATGCTGTTTTGCATATAATTGCTGGAAGAGAATCGCCTAAACACCCCACCGGCGTACTTGACCATATGGCTTTCAGTGGAAAAAATATTAACAAAATATTACAAAGATTAAAATCTAACAACATCGACTTTAATTTAAAAAAACAACCAGAAACCAATATATGGCAACTTTTTTTTCATGATCCTAACGGTGCTAAAGTAGAATTAGATTTTCCTGCATCCGAAAAGCCAAAGCTCAATCCCACTAGTACCGATGATACCTAGAACATTATTTACCGCTGAGCACGAGACCTTTAGAAATACCGTCAGTCGGTTTATGAAAGAACAAGTTATCCCGAATGATGACAAATGGCAAAACCAAGGGTACGTTGACAAAGAGATTTGGCAACTTGCAGGAAAATTGGGGTTGCTCTGTGTAGGTATCCCAGAGGAGTATGGAGGGGCGGGGGCTGATAAACTGTCAAGTATGATTTTAATAGAGGAACAAGCCAAAGCAAATATTAGCTCTTTGGGTTTTGGAGTCCATTCAGATATTACCGCACCCTATCTTCTGAACTACGGAAGCAAGAGTTTGAAACAAAAATATCTTCCTAAAATGGTCTCTGGAGAAATGATTGGGGCAATAGCGATGACAGAACCCTCTACAGGATCCGACCTTCAATCAATACAAACTACCGCAAGACGCGCCGGGTCTAACTATATTCTCAATGGCTCAAAGACCTTTATAACTAATGGCTGGAACTGTGATTTAGTAATCGTGGTGGCCAAAACAGATCTAGCGAAGAGGGCTAAGGGCACCAGTCTATTTGTGGTTGACACCTCTATGGAGGGATTCACAAAGGGGAAACCTCTCAAAAAGATGGGTTTAAAAGGGCAAGATACTGCCGAACTTTTTTTTCAGAACGTAAGCGTTCCGCAAGAAAATATACTGGGCCATGAAAACGATGGCTTTATTTATTTGATGCAGGAGCTTCCGTGGGAAAGACTGCAAATAGCTATCGGAGCTGTGGCTAAATCTAGGGCTGCTCTTGATTGGACTATCGCATATGTTCAAGACAGATCAGTATTTGGTAAACAGGTGGGGGAATTTCAAACCACCAGATTCCGACTAGCTGAATTAAGTACTGAGATTCAAATTGCACAGGTTTTTATTGATCGCTGTATGGAATTAATTCAAGCTAATCAACTAGATGTTGAAACGGCTTCGATGGCAAAGTACTGGACTACTGACTTAGAAAATAAAGTTGTCGATGAGTGTCTACAATTGCATGGTGGATACGGCTATATGTGGGAGTACCCAATTTCCAGAGCCTATGTAGACGCGAGAATACAGAAAATTTATGGGGGGACTAATGAGATTATGAAGGAATTAATAAGTAGGTCGATAGGTCTGGGCGTAAATAAAAAATAGAGGCAACTAAATCTCACCTGTAGGATTATTTCTTATTGTCCTTAGTGGCACCAGAATCAATATCAGTCACCTGATGGTCTTCTGCTTGGGACTCTCCTCGATAATACCTTCGCTCACGCTCGTAATACTCAATCCAGTGTTTAATTGATCCTTCTTGCATCTCAATCGCGGCATCAGCAAAAACCAGCGAGGAAAAACCAACACAAACCACAATAACAAATTTCATATTTTGCACTCATAAAAAAAATGGCGCGCCCGGCAGGACTTGAACCCACGACCCCCTGGTTCGTAGCCAGGTACTCTAATCCAACTGAGCTACGGGCGCATTAATCCTTCATTATGCCAAAGTAGCTGTTCAAACCAAAATTAATATCACACTAAGCTGGTATAATTTCCATTTTAGCTTAAAATCAGTCCAAAATTTAGGTTCACGGGCATATTGTAATGGCTTTAATAGTACAAAAATTTGGCGGAACATCTGTTGGCTCAACCTCGCACATAAAAAACGTTGCTAAACGAGTCTCGAAGTGGGTTAAAGGAGATAATCAGATAGTAGTGGTAGTTTCAGCTATGGCAGGAGAGACCAATCGTCTTTTTAATATGATATCGGACATTACTGACTCTCAAATAGATAGAGAAATTGATGCTGTTGCTGCCACTGGCGAGCAGGTGACAGCGGGATTGCTGTCTCTTGCACTGAAACAATTGGGGATACCTTCTCAATCTTTTACCGGATGGCAGGTGCCAATTATGACGGATGGGGCATATACTAAAGCTAGAATTAAAAACATATGTGGTGAAAATATACTCTCTTCCCTATCCGACGGTTATGTTCCTATTGTCACAGGATTTCAGGGTATGGATGATGCTAAAAGTACCAATACACTTGGACGTGGCGGATCAGATACATCGGCGGTAGCAATTGCCGCTTCGCTATCAGCCGATGAATGTCAAATATATACTGACGTTGACGGAGTTTATACTACTGATCCTAGGGTTGTATCAAATGCTTGCCTTCTCAAAACTATAACTTTTGAAGAAATGCTAGAAATGGCTAGCTTAGGGTCTAAAGTTCTTCAGTTAAGGTCCGTAGAGTTTGCAGGTAAATATCATGTTAAATTGCGAGTCTTATCAAGCCTAACTAGCCCTGATTGTCCTCTGGAAGAAGAGGCCAAATCGGGAACATTAATTACCTATGAGGACGATAATACAATGGAACAAGCGGAAGTATCAGGTATTGCTTTTAATAAAGATGAGGCTAAAGTCACCGTGATGGGGGTACCCGATAAGCCAGGAATTGCTTTTTCCATACTCGACCCAATTGCAGCGGCTAACATAGAGGTTGATGTAATAGTTCAGAATATAGGGAAGGACGGTACCACTGACTTCTCCTTCACAGTGGCGCGCAAAGATTTAACGAAGACCCTCGATACATTGAGACCGGTGGCAAAACATATCAAGGCACGAGACCTCATAGGTGATGACGATATCTGCAAAGTAGGACTAGTTGGGGTTGGCATGAGATCTCATGTAGGTATTGCCAGCAAGATGTTTAAGGCACTATCTGATGAAAATATCAACATTCAAATGATAAGTACCTCAGAGATCAAAATAACCGTTGTTATTCATGAAAACTCAATGGAGGCCGCCACAAAGATTCTCCATAAAGCATTTGAGCTGGATAAGAAGTAGGTCTGCAATGTACAATCAGGGATTCGGAGAGTTGGCCGAGCGGCTGAAGGCGCTCCCCTGCTAAGGGAGTATAGGGTTTATCCCCTATCGAGGGTTCGAATCCCTCACTCTCCGCCAAATTCGTCAAACCCTCACCAGTATCGCTGTCAGGCAAGAAAAAATTCCATAAACTTGATTGCTTTGCCTTTTCTTTGGCCTCATCTAGCAGTTCAAGTTGTCGGGGGTGCCACGTCCACCGGTTGTCTTTCGTTTTATCCAAAGCAAAGAATTCTTCCGTTATGGGTTTCACGTTCTGTTCGATATGTGCCTTGACACGAACCATTAACGGCTGCACCGCTGGCAAGATTGATAATTCAAGTAACTCAGATTTTAACACAACACTATTTTCAAGATTTTGACTCTTGTCCCCCTTGTATTTTATTTCATCCACGACGCTTTTACCTCTTATATACAGAAAATAATAAAAAGATAATATTTTAAATATGATTACCAATTCGGCATTTTGGGATGAATCAACGTAATATTTCAACGCTGTGTTTTCCATTGAATAAAAAAGATTTAAATTTCTTTTGGAACACCGACTTTATTGTAGCCACAATCAACGTAATGCGTTTCTCCAGTTACCCCGGATGATAGATCACTAAGCAAATATAGACCTGAATTTCCTATTTCATCCAATGTAATATTTCTTCTCATAAGTGAGTTTTTTTCGGACCATTTCATCATATTTTTGCCACCTGAAATACCAGCCATAGCAAGTGTTTTCATGACGCCTGCAGATAAAGAATTCACTCTAATTCCATATTCACCTAGATCAGCGGCCAAATATCTAACGCTTGATTCCAAAGCAGCCTTAGCCACACCCATTACATTGTAATTTGGCACGGCTCTCTGAGAGCCATCATAGGTTAGGGTAACCATTGAACCACCATTATTCATAAGTGGATAGGCCTCTTTCGCTACTTCTGTAAAAGAAAAACAAGATATAAGCATTGTTTTCGAAAAATTTTCTCTGGTTGACTCAATATATTTACCTTTTAATTCATTCTTATCTGAAAATGCAATCGAATGGAGCACGAAATCAAGCGATCCCCACTTTTTATTAATATTATCGAAAGTATTTTTAATAGATTCATTGTTGAGCACGTCACACTTTAAAATAAAATTACTATTTATTGATTTCGCTAATGGCTCAATTCTTTTGAGAAGCGATTCACCTTGATATGTAAAACACAAGTCCGCGCCTTGTTCAGCAAGTTTCCTAGCTATACCCCAGGCGATTGAACGACTATTGGCAACGCCCATTACAATACCTTTTTTTCCCTCTAGAATACCCATATTAATCATATCTCCTGAAGACTAATGATGCGTTTGTACCGCCAAAGCCAAAACTGTTACTCATTGTTGTGTCAAAAGATCCTTCCCTAAGGCTCGTTAGAATGTTTAAATCTTTTGCTGCGTCATCAATATTTTCAATGTGAGCGGACTCACACATAAAGTCATTCCGTAGCATTAATAATGAGTAGATTGCCTCGTGCACCCCAGCTGCTCCAAGTGAATGCCCTGTTAATGATTTCGTTGAGCTAATATATGGAGTTTGCTCGCCAAAAACTTTTTTTACTGCGCCAAGCTCCGCGACATCACCCACCGGTGTAGAAGTCCCGTGGGCATTAATATAGTTTACCTTTTCTCCCAAATTTTTTATTGCCATTTCCATACATCTTATAGCTCCCTCTCCGGAGGGCTGAACCATATCATATCCATCTGAAGTTGCTCCATAACCAACCAACTCCGCATAAATCTTTGCTCCTCTTGATTTGGCATGATTAAGCTCCTCTAATATGAGTACCCCACCACCACCTGCAATAACAAATCCATCTCGTGTAGAGTCAAAGGCTCTAGAGGCTGATTCTGGTTTATCGTTATATTTTGATGATAACGCTGTCATTGCGTCGAATAATGCAGATAAAGACCAATCTAATTCCTCACCCCCCCCTGCAAACACAATATCTTGTTTACCCATTTGAATGAGTTCTGCCCCATGGCCTATGCAGTGAGCGCTCGTAGCACATGCTGAACTGATAGAATAATTGATGCCTTTTATTTTAAAAAAAGTTGACAGCGTAGCTGAATTTGTACTGCACATTACTTTAGGAACGCTTGTTGGACCTATTTTTTTAGGGCCAGAGTTTCTGGTTATGTCAAAAGCCCTCAATAAATTTTTTGTCGATGGTCCCCCTGAGCCCATAACAAGGCCTGTCATGGGATTAGAAATATTATCTTTTTCAAGACCAGAATCCTCAAGTGCCTCTAACATAGCTAGGTAATTATAACTGGCTCCATCACCCATGAATCTCAAAAACCTTCGGTCAATTGACTCTTGAAGATTGATTTTAATTTGGCCACTTACATGACTACGAAAACCCATATCCTTCTGAGACTGATCAAATGAGATACCTGACTTTGCTTCTCTCAGAGATTCTAGAACCTCTACGGCATTATTGCCGATTGGAGAAATTATTCCTAGGCCAGTAACTACTACTCTTCTCATTTTATTAATCCTACTTTCAATCCCTCGGCTGTATAGATTTTTTTTCCATCCACAGTTACTGTACCATCACCGACGCCAACAACAACACCTCTTTTAATAACTTTTTTCATATTGATATGATAAGTAACCAACTTAGAGTTTTTTAAAATTTCTCCAGCAAACTTAACGCTTCCGGATCCAAGAGCACGGCCTCTGCCCGGCTCGCCAATCCAGCCCAAATAAAAACCCACTAATTGCCACATCGCATCAAGACCTAGGCAGCCAGGCATTACTGGATCCATTTCAAAATGACAATCAAAAAACCATAAAGAAGGTTTTATGTCAAATTCAGCTATTATCTCCCCCTTATCGAATGACCCACCTTGTTCGGTAATTTTAGTGATCCTATCAAACATCAGCATTGGCGGCAAAGGAAGCCTGGCATTACCGGGGCCAAACATTTTGCCATGTCCACATTCTAATAATTCTTGATTTGAAAAGCTTGATTTTCTATCCATAGGAAATTTTTATCTCATTTTTTAGTTATATAATGCAAAAGACTAAATTATTGTTATCGTAAAATATAGAAAAAGTATCATATGATAATTTCCTTAATTTTGATATGACTTATAGTGGAGGAAGATCAGTATTAATGCCATAGATATATTTTTTTTGGATGCCATTCTCAAATCTTCAGGAGTCTGAGATTGTACATTGGTGGCTAGAATCACCACACACGAAAAACATGTCAAAGAAATTGTTAAATATTAAATATTCCATACGATCACCTTTTAAATAGAGGGTTCCGTTACATAACGTCCGCCCAAAGCTCCCAAAATATAAAGTTAAGTCGGAGGTCAAGAAAATCTGATTGTCTCAATATACCCCAAAATACCACCCGTAACTTATTTTTTACCTCCCCTAGAAATGGGGGTATTATTATTTGATAAACCTTAACCTGTGTTGAAGAAACCCCTAAAACCGTGACGCTTAAAAACTTTCTCAGAAGTAACAGCATGGCCTTGCAATCGCCAAGTGATTCAGAGATCGGTAAAAAACAACTCGGTCAAAAAATCACTAACGCTACCGACTTCTTATCCTGCTGGATGACCACCGCACAGATTAAAGAGATGCAGTCTAAAAAAGTTATGTTCGATAACCTAGGGGTTCAGTGAGATGAGAACTGCTCTTTTAATATTCGCTATTTTAAGTATCTTTGTGGCAAAGAATTCAATTTCTCGAGATTACCTTTATTTGGATGACAAGACGTTATATAAAAAGGGGGAATATCTATACGAGTTTGGAATATTAAAGATTGACGTATACAAAATATCCTTATATTGCGACACAGCCAGCTGTACTCAAGCTGATATTTTGAGCAATAAGGGTTCCTATGCCCTGCAATTCATATACCAGCGCGATATTAAAAGTAAGTATTCAAAAAAGGGTTGGGAAAAAGGTTTAAAAAAAAATCTCAAGAAAAACTATATCAACTACATTCGCGAGGTAAATTGGTTGAAGGAAATAACTACAGACTATAAAAAAAATGACGAAGTTATTTTACATGTCAATCGTGGCAAATTAACTTTCCACAAAAATAATGAGATCCTGGCTGAAACTAAAAATGCTAAATTAACTGAAATTATATTTCTTCCTTGGTTAGGAAATAACCCTATCAACAAAGCGGTTAAGAAAAAGTTGTTAGAAATGTAAATTTACGTTTCACATTGGATCAGATAACTGTTCGTTACCTTCCATGCCTACTCCCCCTATACCCAATGGTGTATCAGCCTTCAAGTAGGAACGTCTATCTACCAGTGGTGGAAATTACACGAACTTTTGAGTACGTATCTATGGAGGTTTTAGTGGACAGCGATAGCTGTCTTAGTGTTGATCAGATCGGAGTTTTCCTAATTTTCATAAGCCTCTTTACTCATTTTTACGGAGTATTATTTTCTCATCATCCCAGTTCACCATAACACATGAGGACTCTGGGATTCCTCCTTAGGCTCAGGTAGATTCTTCTCCATAGGGAAAAGTTTGACGTAGAGCCTATAGAACTCTCCTCGGTTTTTAGCATCTTCCATAGCCCATTTTACTATGCCATCGTCGCCTCTCAAACGGCCTAAGGTTTACGTTAGATTGTCCCTTACATGTCGGGGTACTTTGTTGAGAGCACCCTTAGGTAGTCCCGCTCCCATTCTGGCACCACCGTGACCATTCTCCACTTGATAGGTCCTCCTTATTTAATCAAGTTGCCTTCCTGTATTTTTACATTATTTTACGGTTTCCTATCGAATAAAACACTGATTTTAATATTTTTTTTGAATTTAATTATGGTCCATCTATGTACATGTACATGTATTCATATTGCCATGTCTAGTCCTTCTTTTGTTTTTCCATTTGCAGCTGTTTTTCTATTTGTAGCAAACGATCATAATATTTTTTTCGCTCATTGGGATCACAGACTGTGTTTAGGATTATTTCACTGGCTGAATCAGGAGGTGGGTACAACCACTCCGCATTTTCTCCTTCGGACGTATAATTTACATCTCCACCACCCATCGGTTCTTTGTAACTGTAATAATTCAAGGGTTTAGTTCGAAATAACTTACAATCACCTTGACTGTAGGTTTTCATAGACATAATTCCATTATGTGCTGGTTTTGCCAAACTAACCATATGCCAAAAATAAACATATCCATCTACTTCTCTTATCCTGTCAAAATCAAGATAGAAGGTAGTAAAGCCATCAGGTGAAGCGACCGGCCACCACTCTGCATAGGATGGTGATGAGAATATCAGTAAGGCGATTAGGATTAGTTTTTTCATTGGCTTTTCCCTTTTTATAACCCTCAAAAACGTCTGCTTGACGATCCTCTAGGGTTACTCCTTTTTCAACCCCTTCAAGGTTTCCAGTATCTTAACCTGTCTCTCCAAAAAAAGATTCATCTTCTTATCAAGCTCCTCCACCTTTTCTGTCAGCTTATCTAACTTTTCTTCCATGTTTACTCCTCCTCTTTAGCCTTTTTCAACTCCTAGTAAAGATACTAGGTGGTTCCATCAGGTAGGAATTAATTAGGTAGTATAGGTTAGTCCTGTCCTGTCCTGTCCTGTCCTGTCCTGTCCTGTCCTATCCTATCCTGTCCTTCCATCCCCATTAGTCTAATTCTTCGCAGTTCCAAACTTTTTTTTATCAAATTATCTAAAGTCATAAGACTTCCGTATTTGTCGTAGAACTCCCACTTACCTATCTTCTTATCGTTCTTCATTTGTCCTCTCACCGCTAACTGACCCCCTCAGCTTATACAGTTCCCTAAGTCCATCTCGTTCTATTAAGTGGTAATAATCAACTTCCTCACTCCACACCACAGGAGAAGAAAAAAGAAATAAGGTTGTCAATAATAGGGTTAGAGATTTCATATAAGCATCATAAGTGTTCAAAATATCTCCTGAATCCCCTTAAATATACCCCAAAATAACACTCGTCAATTATTTTTTACCTCCCCTAGCAATGGGGGTATTATTATTTGGTAAACCTTAACGTGTGTTTTAGAAAAATTGCTTGGGATTGCTACTACGTTGGCGAATGGAAAGATAATAAAAAAACATGGGAAAGGGAAAGATTTAGAAGACCGCCTACCGTCTTGTATCAAAGGTTGAAATTCATGATTTTAAAGTTGGGGGGTCTTGGCGGACGTGATAGACTTTTTATTTAATTGTTTTGTTGGGTGGTTAAATAGCTACCAATTAATCTATTCCATGAATTTATAAGGACCGTTATGACCAACTCGATTCCGTCTGTCGCTTTACAGTTACAATCGTTAATCCGTAACGAGGGTGAGCTAGTAATATCATTAGCCGAGGTTGAGGTGCCCGAGCCTGAGGCGGATGAGGTGCTCGTTCGCGTAGAGGGCACACCAATTAATCCGTCTGATTTAGGATTACTTTTTGGCGCTGCCGATATGAGTGCTGCCGTTATGTCTGGAAGCGGTGAACGACCTGTCATAACTGCACCAGTACCTGAAAAAGCGATGAAGGCTATGGCTGGGAGACTCGACCAACCTATGCCAGTAGGTAATGAGGGAGCGGGAGTGGTAGTTAAAGCTGGTAGGTCCGCTGCTGCTCAAAGCTTAATCGGTAAAAAAGTCGCCATGCTTGGGGGTGCAATGTATGCTCAGTATCGCTGTATTAGTATTGATCGATGCCTAAAACTTCCTGATGATACATCGGCGGCAGAAGGAGCAAGCTGCTTTGTTAATCCAATCACTGCTCTTGGTATGGTTGAAACTATGCATAGCGAAGGACACAAGGGCTTGGTCCATGCGGCCGCGGCATCTAATTTAGGTCTAATGCTCAACCGAATCTGTGTCACGGACGGGATTCCGTTAGTTAATATCGTGCGGAAACAAGAGCAGGTTGATTTGCTGAAATCCCAGGGAGCAAAGTTTGTTTGTAATACCGAATCTCCTGATTTTTTAGCTAAATTAACCGATGCGATTGCTGCTAACCATGCTACCTTGGCTTTTGACCCCATCGGGGGAGGTAGGTTAGCAGGCCAAATACTAACCGGTATGGAGGCAGCTCTAAATCGCAACCCCATGGAATACAGCCGTTATGGTTCGACAACCCATAAACAAATTTATATTTACGGCATGCTAGATACATCTAAAACCGAATTTGTGCGTAATTTCGGTTTTTCGTGGGGAATGGGTGGTTGGCTATTATTTAACTTCTTAGAAAAAATTGGCCCGGCCGCAGAGGAGAAGCTGCGCCAACGTGTCGCAAGCGAATTAAAAACGATTTTCGCAAGTCATTACTCTCATGAAGTTTCTTTAGCTGAGACTTTGCAGGTGGATGCGATTAAGGCGTACACAAAAAAATCTACAGGGGCTAAGTATTTAATAAATCCAAACAAAGGGTTTTAGTTCGAGTCTTGGATTACACATTACTCGTTAATTTAATTTAGGTTGATGATCTTTAAGGTTCTGCGTATTTTTTTTATCTACCCATACTTTGTTTAATTCTGTAGTTGATCCAAGAGATCATTCTTAGCCCAGCATAAGTATCAAATCCCGCTTATGCCCACCCCGGGGTAACCTCCCTATTTATTATTTTCAGTCGCTTCAATCTATATATTTATTAATCTGCTCAGTAGACTAGAGTTTTTTTAGAAGCATTTCTACGTTTTCACTAAAGTGTTCGATTTTGTCTTTCATAACAGTCATATCTTTTTTCATTTTTTTTAATTCTAATAATTCTCTCTTGGTCGGCTTCTTTTCAATTTCTTTTTTCTCGTTCTTATCTTTGCTTTTTCTTCCGGTCACCGAAAACACATTAATCTCTGGACATATAGCTCTTATCAGCTTGTGCTGTGTAATCCAAAAACAAGATAAATGTACCCCAAAATACCCCCCGTCACTTATTTTTTACCTCTCCTTGCAATGGGGGTATTATTATCTGATGAACCATAACTGGTATGGGGAAACAATGTGAGAGTTCTACTGCTTTTATTCTTATCTCTATTTCTAACATCACAGAGTTGGGCTCAGAGTAATTTGCCTGATTTCAGAGGGTCTCATGGCTCTCACTGGGATGACTGCCTCGGGACTTACACTTCGGCTAATGACGATAAATACGTTGGGGAATGGCAGATCGGACTGACGCACGGCCAAGAGACTTACACTTGGGATGTCGGTCATAAATATTTTGGTGGATATAATGACCGTGTTCGTCACGGGCACAGAATATGCTGGTTACAGACAAAAAAGATATACCCTTAACGAATTAGTCTTCTTTTATACGATATGAGTATTTCATTAAAGCAAATTGAGAGTGCATACGGGATTATCCAACGAAAAATACGTCGAACAGAGTTAAGTTATTCCTATGAGTTATCTAAACGACTAGGATGTAACATTTTCATTAAATATGAAAATAGACAGTTTACTGGATCTTTCAAAATAAGAGGAGCATATAATAAAATAATTGCGCTACCGACGGAAAAAAAAAACCGTGGTGTGATTAGTCTTTCGGCAGGAAATCATGCTCAAGGTGTTGCTTTTTGTTCGTCAGAAATCGGCGTTAATTCGACGATAGTAATGCCGAGTACAACACCCTTTACCAAAATACAAAGAACTAAAAGCTTCGGTGGGAACGTGGTTATCAAAGGAAATAACTTAGAGGATGCCAATAAATCGGTGATAATATTGGCCGAAAAAAATAACTTAACAAATGTTCATCCATTTGACGACTGGGACGTTATTGCTGGACAAGGAACTTTAGGTCTAGAAATTGCCGAAGATATTGATCATTTGGATTATTTATTTGTTCCGGTCGGAGGTGGTGGACTGATTAGTGGTTGTGCGATTGCGATGAATGAACTTAAGCCTAAGACTAAAGTAATTGGCATACAGACAAAGAAATTTCCATCGATTCATAATACCCTTCACCAGAAAAAAATAAAAGAGACCGGAGCTACGATAGCAGACGGAATTGCCGTAGAAAGAATTGGGGAGAAACCTCTTGAAGTCATTAACAAACATGTAGAAGACGTTATCACGGTTGAGGAAGAATCAATTGAGCAGGCTATAGCAATTCTAGTCTCTACTGAAAAAGCTGTAACTGAAGGAGCGGGTGCCATTGGTCTCGCCGCACTACTCGAAAATATTCAACGTTTTGCAAATAAAAAAGTTGGCATTATTTTATGTGGTGGCAACATTGACGCGAAAGTTTTGTCTTCCGTGTTGATGCGTCATTTGGTTCGCACAGGGCAAATTAATACGATAACAATAGAAATTCCTGATAAACCCGGGCGTTTGAACTCCATTTCAAGTATTTGTAGCCAATTTGGTGCCAATATCTTAGAGGTTAATCACAGTAGATTTACGATGGACTTGCCTACTAGCTTTGCTAAACTGGATATAATGCTTGAAACACAAAATCAAGATCATTTGGATAAAATTTTGGAGAAAATTCGAGATCTGGGATTTCCAGTAACTCTTGAAAAAAAAATAATTAAAAATTAGTTTTTACAACTATCTGGACTTAATCTCACCCCGGGCTGACCCTTCTATTTATTATTTTCATTAGCCACAATCACATAATTATTAAATTGGTCAACCGACTAGAGCTTTTGTAGAAGCTTTTCCATGTTTTTGTTCAATTCGTGCAAGTTATTATCTATCCGTCCTATATCTTTTTTTATTCTCTTTATTTCTGATAATTCTTGCTTAGACGGTTGCTTCTGAATTTTATTTTTCTTATTCTCAGCTGTACTTTTTCTCTCAACAACTGAAAATACTTTAATATCCCGACTAATCCCCTTCATTTTTATCGAATCCAACTCCTTAACCACAATATCTTCCTGTACATGAGCATATGTCTCATAACTTATTAATATCCCTCCCGGGTTAGCGGCTTTCTCTAATCTAGCTGCTATATTAACCTCCCCACCGATAATTGTATAAGTAAGCCGTTGATCACTACCAAAGTTACCTACATTGCAATACCCTGTATTGATACCCATTCTAACTTGGAAAGGATCTGAAAACCCGGATCTTTTCCATTTTTGCTGTAGCTGAGTCAACCGATCTTGCATTTCCAACGCCATATCTACACAAGCTTGTGCGTCTTTTTTTTCCCCTTGGGTTCCTGGATCACCAAAAAAAACCATCATCGCATCGCCTATGTACTTATCAATGGTCGCCCCTCTACGAATTGCGATATCAGTCATTTCTGAAAAATATTCATTTAGATATTTTGTGAGATCCTCGGGTTGTAAGTTTTCGGATGTAGACGTAAATTCTTTTATATCAGAAAAGAAGACAGTCAGCTTTTTTCGTCTAGTGGTGATCTCCGCGTCATACTGTCCAGAAAAAAGTGCATTGTGAATTTGAGGCGGTATATATTTTGCCAATTTATTTGATATTTTCTCCAACGAATTACTCTTCTGAACAAGTTCGCTAGTTTTATCTTTCACAGTCTCCTCTAGTACTTTTTTTTGTCTCGCTGCCATTTCAGCCTGCTCACTAATATTTTTATTGAGCTTTTCTTGTATAAGTTTCGTTCTGACTACTAGTATTAATGACATCAGTACAGCCTCAAAAGCCACTGCCAAACCTTGGAAAATCCGAGGGTCATTCAATAAGATTGTATATCTATTAACGGGCAAATACTTAATAGGTGAATCGAACCCAAGCAAAACTGTTAAGAAAATTGTTCGAACTAGAAGGTAGAAGACAAATGCACAAAGAAAATACTTAAAAAGCACCTCTCCAGCTTTTGCTTTTTTATAACTGATAGTTAGAATAAAAATATAACAAGCATAAGTTAATAAAGAATTCAGGAAGAATAAATATTTAGAACTTAATGGTGTCCACAGTTGGGTAACAAAAGCATTAGCAACCAACAGAATAACCACGATGTTAGAGAGTCTGTGGAATATTGGATAATCGGATTTAGAGTTAATAAAACTTCGGACAAAAATAAGATACAAAATTAATTGTCCATAATTAAAAACCAAACTGAAGAAAAAAGAACTATGCAATCCGAAATAGGTATTCGTTCCAAAATCCCAATAGAATCGCGCAAGATTTTGAGATCCGTGAACCGGCATATTCAATACCGATAGTACAGATGCTAAAAGCCATATTGCATAATATAAATTTGTTTCCTCTTTGAAGTTATAGTATGAAAAAAAAGCCAAAACTAACAAAGCAAGCAAGACTCCGCTTATAATTCCCTCTAGATGCAATCCAAAACTGCGATGCTCCAAGGCAAAAATGTGATCTTTTAAAATAAATGAAAATCCTTTTGGGACATAAGCTTTTCTGAATGTTAACCGGGAGAAGATTTCAATCGTCTCCCCGGGATTAACAGTCACTGTAGGGTATTGAGATTCAATCTTTTTCACCGTGGAAAGTTTCGCATCAAACAAGTCACGAAATTCTTCTCTAAAAAAACCTGTAGTTGGTAATTTGGAAACGTTACCATTCACATCTCTAACGTAAGTGTCCACTTTTTTCCAGAGAGATGATGCGTTTATAGCAAATGTTTTTGCCTCCTTTAAATTACTTTTAAGACGAAAATAAGTCCAATACGAAGATTTGTAATTAAGATCTAAAAATCTCTCATGAGGCAAAAAAACATTTTTTTTCTCCAGAATATCTTTTATGGTTAAGTCCCCTCGGACGTCCTCATAGACTAAGATTGACGCTTCCGCGATGCTCGAAGAAACAGGTGTATTCGGATCAACTATAATCGGAGCAGTTTTTACTGTTGCAGCATCTAAAATATAAGGATTCAAATACAGCAAGGCAGCAAAAAAGTAGGCGCAGGTTTTATTATATCTTATTTTTGCTGGGTAATTTACCTTCATTTTTTTACCTGAAATATTAAATCTTTTTTAATACTGCATCCATTTTTTTATTCAATTCGTGTAAATTATTATCTATCCGAGTCAAATCTTTTTTTATTCTCTCTATTTCTGATAATTCTCTCTTAGTCGGCTTCTTTTTAATTTCTTTTTTCCCGTTCTTACCTTTGCTTTTTCTTCCGGTCACAGCAAATACATTAATCTTTCGACTAATTCCTTTCATCTTAATTGTCTTCCGCTGTTCCACTTCAATCATACCTTGTGCATGTGCGTAAGCTTCGTATGAAATTAATATACCGTTGGCATCAGCACCAGACTCTAGTCTTTGTGCTATATTCACCTCACCACCAATAATCGTATACGTAAGCCTCTGGTCACTACCAAAGTTGCCAACGTTACAATATCCCGTGTTAATGCCCATCCGAACTTGAAATGGATCGGAAAACCCCTCGTTACTCCACTTCTCTTGTAACTCTTTCATTCTCTCCTGCATCTTGAGAGCCATCTCAACACAAGCCCGAGCATCCTCTTTTTCACCCTTACTTTCGGGATCACCGAAAAATACCATCATCGCATCGCCTATGTACTTATCAATGGTGGCTCCGCAATCTAATGCTATTTTGGTCATCTCAGAAAAATACTCATTAAGATACTTTGTTAAATCCTCAGGTTGGAGTCCCTCAGATGTCAATGTAAAATTCGCGATATCACTAAAAAATACTGTTAACTTCTTCCTTCTTGTTGTAATCCCTGTGTCATACTTACCCGTGAATAACGCATCGTGTATCTGAGGTGGTATATATTTACTTATCTTCGTGGATAGATCAACAACTTTACGTTTTTGCATATCCGAGTACAGCAGTACATTACTCAAGAAATTATCCATTATGTTCGACCTTCTAACGGAAATTAGGTGATCGACATTTTGCTCATGGGTCTGTTTTTTTAATTGAATTAGGAGTACAAACAAACATCCATCGACATCCTCTTTAATTTCTTTTTTTACAACAGTAAAACGATAATTCCAGTCTTTTGCTAAAAATCGGACGATTGTTCGATTCATATTTTCTAAAATAAGTATTTGGTGCCTTTTATAAATCCCGGCTGATTTCAGATTTAATTTATACTTATATTCTGTAAGTTTGCAATAATTTGCTCCAAAACTAATATCATCGGTTTTTGCATAAGTTTTTATTGCATGATCCCAAGCTTTCATATAGCGTTCGAAAAATTGTTCCAAACTAATTACTACTTTCTTCCGTTTAGCAGTATGTTCGACAGCAATTGTGTTTCTTTTTTTTTGCGAAATCATTTTTGAAAATTTGAATTCGTTGCATATCATTTCTAATACTGTATCTTGCCAAAGCTCAGCCATACTGAACCCAACCGCCCTGAGAGAGGCTTCACCATATCTCTCAAAAAGTGAATCAAAAACCTGTGCACGCAAAGACGCCGGATATAGCTTATTTTTTCTTAGTTTTTCAACGCCGCTTTCGCGTAAAATGTCCTGTCCTAGGCTACCAAAGCGATTCATGGCGTTCAGAGCACCCTGTAATGCACTACCATATATTTCCACGCGGCGGTATGACTTGTTCATTTGTACCCCTTAATTTCAACAAATATACCCCAAAAATACCCCCGTTACTTATTTTTTACCTCCCCTACCAATGGGGGTGTTATTAGTTCAAAAAAACACAACTTTGGGGGAACACACCTTTGCACCCTATAAGTCACGTAGATTCACTAGTTGATATAGGGTGTAACAATAAATAAGGTTGTGGGATAATAAAGGGGATATGGGATACTCTAAACATATTTGATTACTGTTTGACAGAAAGAAGAGAAAGATGGTGCTTAATGATAAATAATTCACTTAAACTAACAATCGCATACACTATTGGGCATATATGTATTTCAATGGTCATAGTAAGAGTTGTGACAGGTGCATCTCTATGGGAAGCGGGGTCAGTTGCCCTATTAGAGCCATTTCTTAATGGGTTATGGCTTTACGTCTTACATAGCACATGGCAACGCTTTGAAAATAAAAATCGCTCAATAATGTGATGCACAATCTCCAACTTATACCCTTCCACCAGCAACAAGGGTATTATTACGTGAAGACTATAACTGGTTTCCGAAAGACACCGTGTGGGTTTTACTGCTTGTATTCCTATCTTATTTCCTAGCAGCTCAAGTTTGAGGGCTACCTGATTACAAAGGGTCTGCCAATATCTCTTGGCATAACTGCATTGGGTTTTACACTTTGCTAATGACGATAAATACGTCGCGGAATCTGGTATTGGCCAAGACCCTAATATGCTGAGGGAGGTCCTGAGAACCACCTCTGAGGAAACTATTAACGTATCCTTAGTGGGACAGTAAAGATCGGATGCCGTTGTGGTCAAAGGGGGAATTAGCTATCGAGCGTATGTGCTGATCAGCCATCCGATTGGCGACCTAAACAAACTTGCCGAGCAAAAAGTAAAATAACGTGCAGTTCTAGATGCCAAATTACTATCTGGTCAAGTATTTCAGGAACTAGAGCACAAAGTGCAGAAAATAGAAAAATAATTAATAAAAATACGAAACTTCTCAACACCATATGTTTTTTTTTAACCGTCTCGGCCTAACCCCACCCGAGAAGCCCCCCCCTATTTATTGTTTTCAGAAGCTACAATCTATATATTTATTAATCTGCTCAAGCGATTTCGCAAGTTTTGAAATTAAGTGTAATCTTTTGATTTATCGAAAAACTATTATTAATTATAAGCTAGTTAAAATTCGTTATTGGGTTGACACAAGGTATGCCTTTATCGGATGCGAAAAGAGAGTGCACAAAGATAGGGTTCAAAAAAGGAACAGAACAAATTTATTTACTGTGTACTTAAGTTGAGGCAGTAGCCTCTCCCCAAAAACATTCCCCTTCACTTTTTTTATCTCGGAGGAACTATCTCTGAATGTGTGCGAAAAAGTAGCCGTTATGCCAATCACTATTTTGCATTTGCATGCTTGGGTGAGTTTCGTTTGTAGTCGTCCTTATCTCGACGCAACTCTGTACACTCAGTTTGCAATCCGAAATAGCCCGCTTGGTACCGTCTCTGACAGCAGTCCAGTTCCAATCATCAACAATTAAAACAAATTCTTCCTGTAGCGCAGGTAATGCTAGTCGGACACCGTCGTATTGATCCTGCTCCCCGTGGGGCCCATCAAACAAATAGATATTTGCATCAAAGTTAAGCTTCTCGTAATCAAGATTTCGAAAGTCATCCTCAATAAATCTAAATTCGCAGCTACCCCCCTTTGCCTTTGCTATATTTTCCATAAAAGCTTCTTTGGGGCCTCCAAACTCGCTCCAGTTATCGACACATAAAACACTTAATTTATTGCCATAGATCGCTGAAGAAGCAGTAGATCCAGCCCAACAACCAATCTCAAAGTATCTCGGACCGCTGATCTGTCTTACTAAGTTATTAATGAAGTATCTATATTTCTTACCTGACATTCCATCCATACTTATTAGCCACTCCGGAAGTGTATGTTGTAGTGCAAGGGCAGCCATCATAGCACTATGGATCGCCACGCTTAACGGTTTATGACTAAACTCACCCTCAAATTTAATCGAGGTTTGCTCCGTAAGGGGTAGTCGGGGAACAAAATTAGGAAACAAAGAAGGATGTTTGTGTAAGATAAGTGTTGCAATTTCAGATAAAGTTTGATCTGAACTCATGAGCTCTCCCTTAAAACTAATGCAGAACGGTTAGAACAGTATCCTTTCAACCAATTCCACCGCAAGCCTAACAACGGCGAGTCGTAAGCAATATATATCTGTCGATTAGCGATTTTCCTGTGACCAACCTGTGCCACAAAATAACCACTCACTTACGCCCTTGTCTGCCGGCGTTATTGATCCAATGTGCCCTCCTATATTGATGATGCATTTGAGATACCTACTTACTGGTAGACGCCCCTAATAATATGCGTCAACGTATTAGCTGTAAAGTCTTAGCTGCACTGTGCGTATGTGGTGGGCCTGGTAGGAGTCGAACCTACAACCAAAGGATTATGAGCCCTCTGCTCTTAGAAAGCCAAGTAATTGAGAATAAACAGTTATTAAAATGAAAACTTAGTAGGATTAAAACATATGCACCCAAGCAACAAGAAACTTCACCAAAAAACCAGCATAAGCATCACTTCTCACTTAATATCTCAATAGTTTTTAAATCCGTCTGGATTTAACCCCACCCCGGGGTGACCCCCCTATTTTGACGAGCTTTTGTGAGACTCCTGTATATTATTGATCTGCTCAACCGATTAAAGCTTTTGTAGAAGCTTTTCCATATTTTTATTGATATCTTTGATGTTATTTTTCATGACTGCTATATCTTTTTTTAGTTTCTCTATTTCGGATAACTCCTTCTTCGTCGGTTTCTTCTTAATTTCATTTTTGTTATTCCCTGCATTCCTTTTTCGTTCTATTACCGAAAACACCTTAATCTCTCGACTAATTCCTTTCATCTTAATTGCCTCACGCTCTTCCACTTCAATCATGTCTTGTGCATGAGCATAGGTTTCATACGACATTAATATTCCATTCGCGTCCGCATTACCCTCCAACCTTTGTGTGACATTAACCTCTCCACCGATAATCGTATAGGTCAGCCTTTGCTCACTACCGAAGTTACCCACATTGCAATACCCTGTATTAATACCCATACGAACTTGAAAGGGATCGGCAAATCCTTCATTACGCCACTTCTCTTGCAATTCCTTCATCTGCTCTTGCATCTTCAATGCCATCTCCACGCAAGCTCGAGCATCTTTTTTTTCCCCTTTGCTTTCGGGATCACCAAAAAATACCATCATGGCATCACCAATATACTTATCTATGGTTGCTCCGCAATCTAACGCTATTGTGGTCATCTCCGAAAAATACTCATTTAGATACTTGGTTAAATCTTCTGGTTGAAGGCCCTCAGAAGTGGATGTGAAATTAGCTATATCACTAAAAAAAATAGTTAATTTCTTTCGACGTGTCGTTATTCTTGTATCATACTTTCCAGAAAATATTGCACCATGTATTTGGGGTGGAATGTACTTGGAAATCTCATTTGACGCTTTTTCCATTTTTTTTCTTTTATCCGTAGCGTCGTTTAAAACAGCCCTCATTAAGCTATCTCTTAGTTCATTTGATCTGTTCATAAAAACCTCATGTGGAGGAATTGATGCTTCTTGTCTTGTAAAAGCTAGATTCCAAAACCAAGTAGTGTAATCCGAACCACTCTGCGTTTTTTTTTCTTTATAATCACAAGATAATAAAAAATATTTTCCAATCGCTCTGGTAAATACATAGTCAAAAACACCGATGCTGAATGCTCCCGCAAATTTTGGCATCGCCATTGTGACCTTTATTTCCCACAAAGTTTGCCCAAGAGGTTTTAGTTGGACACCATAATCGGCTGTTCCGCCTAATGTAAAAAGTTTGACCTGATAATCGGCACCTTTAGTGTACTGTTCTACAATTTTTGTGAGTGCGTTTTGATGCCGTTCTTTATTATCTGAGGATAGATCATTCTCCAGCGCTATAGCCATATCTAAGACAGGTTTGACGAGTGGAGCATCCTTCAAAGCCTCAGCATTTTTGAATCCCATCATTTGGAGTGCAACCTCTCCATATCTATCAAAAACTGCTTTATGGATGGCATTTCGAATCTCTGATGGATATTCTTTGTCTTCCTCTACATTGTAAATCTCATGTTCATGAAGAACTTCCTCTCCTATTACTCCTAAGGTTTCCATAGTGGCTATCGTGGAAATCAATGCTTTTCCAGAAATTTTTACTGAACTTATGATTTTTTTCATTAACCTTGTTTGTCCACCCCGTGGTTTAATCTTGACATTTTTAGTATCTACAATTTCTTTGGATCTACTTTATCCAACCAATCACCGACATGTTTCACTACTGTTGCCAAGCATCCGTCATTAAACGGCAATTCTAGACAAGCTAGAGACACTAATTTTGTGAATGATTTACTTCCACCAGCATTACACAAGCGAACATAATTCTTCCATGCTCTTTGACTATCTTGCTGACTCATTATCCAAAACTGGAATGCACATGTTTGTGCGAGAGTATAATCTATGTAATAGAATGGCATTTGATAAATATGTAGCTGTCCTTGCCATATTCCACCCGTTTTTGGAAATTTTAGATCATCATAGTCCCTACTTGGAAGGTAAAGTGACTCCAGCTCTAACCACCTTTGATTTCTTTCTTTTGGTGCGGCCTCGGGGTTTTCATAAACCCAATGCTGAAAATGATCAACACATGCACCATATGGTAGAAAAGATAGACTTCCAGAGATGTGTTTGTACTTGAATCGATCCGTTTCTTCCTTGAAAAAATTCTGCATCCATGGCCAGGTAAAAAACTCCATGCTCATTGAATGAATTTCTGCAGCTTCCATTGTCGGCCATAAATACCCAAGCAAAGGTTGTTTTCTGCTTGAATAACATTGGAATGCATGACCAGCCTCATGAGTTAAAACGGTTATGTCATCGTCTGTGCCGTTAAAATTAGAAAAAATATAAGGTCGATCGTATTTAGGAAATGAGGTGCAGAACCCACCGGGGCGCTTCCCCTTGCGATTAACTAAATCCATTAGCTCTTCTTCTACCATCATATCAAAAAAGTCACCTGTCTCCTTTGAAAGAGCACGGTACATCACCTGTGCTTCTTTAATCAAATGATCTGGTGATCCTTTTGGTTTTGGGTCGCCTTCTTTAAAGTTTATTCCATCATAAAAATATAGATGATCTAAACCTAATATGTCCTTCTTTTTTTTTACCAGCTTTTTAACTACAGGAACCACATGATCTACAATTTGCTTTCGGAAATTAGCAACTTCGTCGGGACCATAGTCTGATCGCCCCATCCTCATATATCCAAGCTCTATAAAATTATCATACCCCAGGGTTGTAGCTATACTATGTCGCAACTTGACCAGTTTGTCATAAATACCATCAAGAACTTCAGAATTACTTTCAAACCAACCAAATCTGGCCTCGTAGGATTTTTTTCTAACAGTACGATCTTCATTGCTATGATACGGACCAAGCCCAGCTAAATTGTATTCCTTGCCCTCATAATGAATTTTTGCTCCTGCAGTGAGTTTCGTATACTCATTTCGAAGGTCAGTTTCTTCTTTTAGCATTTCTTTTATTTTTGGATCAAAGGTCTTAAGCGATATTTCAATGTCAGACAGAAACTTTTCACCCCATTTTTTTTTTAATTCATTTTTGTACCTTGATTGATTGACTGCTTTTTTGAACGAATCGCCGATCTCGATCATATCGGGTTCAATAGAATCGTAGAAATCTTTTTCCGCCTTTGCGTCTTCATTATTTATGTCTCTACTAAAATTCAAGCTAGCCATTGCAGCATAAGAATGATATTCCTTATTTTGCTCGTTAACATCCAGAATAACATCTATTTGATCCTCAACTGATTCTGCATTAGAAAATTTTTCTAAACATTTATTCATTAACTGTCTTCTTTTTTTTACATTTATCCGATCGTATTGCAGTTCACTATACTTCATTGTTTCCTCACAAAAGAAATCATTATTATATCGATTATTGGAGTATACGCACTTAACTTGATTCCAAGTCGCTCTCTTTTCCCACTCTCCCTAACTACTGAGTTTAGTGACGGAATAACCCTTAAAAGTTCCCTGGTGTAATCATTGCTAGCATTATCGAAGATATCATTAGTTTGTTAATCTCTACTGGTATAACCATAATTAACATTTTAACCTTAAGTTCTCCTTCGAGCTCTTTTTTCTGTTTGCTTTGTGTCTAGCCTCTCCCAAACCCGGATAAATCGATGTAGAGAGCAAAATTATTAGCAGCCTGGGAACCTTTTTCATGGGTTCGTCCTTCTTACATCTTCAATAGCAGGAGAAGGCCATGATCTGCAATCTTCAAATGTTAGTCTTATTGTTATTGTATCTATGTTAATTATTTCAGTATTATTCCTTTATAAATTTTGGTGGATACATGTTAAATATTTCTTCATTTAGTTCAGCACCCCAACCAGGCTTGTGTGGAACTAATAAATCTCCATTAATTATTTCAGGTTTCCATGTCAAAATATCATCTTTCCATGGAACATCATCTGGATCTATTTCCATCACTCGAAAATTAGGAACAGCTGCACAAAAATGAGCACTCATAAGCGTAGATAGATTCCCATAAAAATTATGAGGTGCAACATTTGTTTCATAAGATTCAGCAATTGCCGCGATTTTCATTCCTAGCCATATCCCATTCCATGGAATATCAATAATAGCTACATCCATAGACGCATTTTCAAAAAATGGCCTAAATTCCCTAATACCAAATAAAGACTCACATGAGGCAATAGGAGTTTTGTTAGCATCTCTTATTCTTCGTAATCCTTCTGGATGATATAAATCAATTTCAAACCAAGTTAACTTTAGATCATCAAGTGCCCTAGTAATTTGCAGATACCCCTCAGTCTTAAAGTTGAAATTTAGATCTAGGTGTATGCCCATATCATCTCCTGCCCCTGATCTTAGAGAGTCAATTTGTTTGATTAGTCCATTAATTATGTGCTTATCAACGTTCAGTTCTGGCCATCCCGAATCACGACCAAAGCCTTGCATTTCCAATATAGGTGTTTCTGCAAAAGTAAAAATATTGGTTTTAAGACCTTTATACCCTGCATCCTTAACATCTTTTCCTAGTTTTTTTAAATCTTCAAGCGTTTTAACTTGTGGTTTTTCCATTATTTTGGATAATTCCTCAGAAATTCTATATGTACCACAATGAGACCAATATAAAGGTAGCTTATCCCTGATTGCACCTCCTAATAATGTGTGTACAGGCACATCTAAATATTTTCCTTTAATATCAAGCAATGCATTTTCTATAGCTGCAATAGCTTGTTGAGCTATTCCGCCAGGTGCTTGTCTAGAGGACGCATATAAAAATTGGTGAATTTTTTCATGGCAAATAGGGTCATGATCCACAATTTTATCCATAAACCTTCTAATGATTGTACTTAATCCAGGGCTTCCATAACATTCGTTATATTCCGAAATACCTGAAATACCTTCATCTGTTACAATTTTTAAGAAAGAGAAATCTCTCCATCCCGCATTGCAATGCTTAATTTCATATTTTTTTATTTTCATAAATTCCCCCTTTTCGCAAAAATGTACTGCGATTTGTGTATCAACTATTGTCTACGTTTTCGTAGTCATAAATCACCCACGACATAACTGACTTCAACTATTTATATTTTTTCTTTCAAACTCTCCCACGACTCCCTTGTGGTTAACTGCTTGACTGTAATTTCATTATATTCAGTAGACAGGCTAACCGATTTACCCATTAATTCAAGCACTATTATATTTACCCGAGCATCGGGGTCGAGTGCACACTCTAACAGATTATTTATTACATAATTTTTAATCTCTGCTGGCTGTGCGGATTATTCAAGCAGAGGTCCTTATTTTTTTACCTAAACTAGCAATAAGGGTATTATTATAATAACCGCAACTGGTATCGGGGAGACACTGTGAGAGTTTTACTGTTTCCATTGTTATCTCTATTCCTAACACTCCAACGTTGGACTCAGAGTGCATTGCGGAAAAGAGTTATCGTAGTGTACATCTTACTTAAAATCGAGGAGAACTGATGCTGAATCTTGGAGAACGTAAATCAATTTACCAACCCGAGCAAAACAATTTAGAGTTTCCACAGGAGTTTAAAACGAATGATTTAGAGGCTTTGCGGCAACGAAGAAAAAGACACCTTGTCGCTGCGTGTAGGGCATTTGCACAATGGAACTTTGACTATGGTTTTGCTGGTCACTTAACCGTAAGAGATCCAGGAAATCCCGAACTGTATTGGACAAACCCGATGGCAGTTCATTTTGGTCAAGTCAAAGTGTCAAATTTGATTCTTGTCGATCATGATGGACGAGTTGTTGAGGGAAACTATGCCGTAAATCAAGCGGGCTTTGTCTTACACGCAGCTGTGCACTCAGAGCATCCAGATATCTTGGCTATGTGCCATGCACATACGGAATATGGCGTGGCATATTCAACTCTGGGACGCCTCCTGCCTCCAATAAGCCAGGATGTTTGTGCATTTTTTGAAGATCACGTGGTAATCTTAGATGACGCTGGGAAAGTTGCGGTTGAAACCGATGCGGGCAACAGGATAGCTAAATCTTTCAAGGGTATAACCGCGGCTATTCACCAAAATCATGGACTGTTGCTTGCTAGTAGGCACAGTATTGATGCGGCGGCATGGAGGTTCATGGCCTTTGAACGTTGCTGTAAACAACAGTTAGCAATCGATGCCGCCGGTCATAAGCCAATTGAAATTTCGCCCGAGAGAGCGAGATACAGCCGCGAGCATGTTGGCAGTGAGTATATCGCTTGGCTTAGTTTTCAGACAGTTTATAACGACTTAGAAAATAAATACCCAGACATGTTTGATTGATACCCAATAACTTTCCCATCAATCTCATGGATTTTAGGTAGAAAATTGAAGCAAGATATTCTAATGACCATAAAAGTGGTATTAAGTATTAGAAACCGCAAAACGCTTACCATGACGGTGATAAAAGTCAAGTGCTCAGAAACTACCATAGATCGTACTTCTGCAGTTCTGCTCGGCCGACAACCATATGATGCACCTCATCGGGACCATCTGCGAATCGCAAATGCCGCAAATCTGCATACATTGTCGCCAGTGGTGTCCATTGCGATATCCCAGCGGCACCATACATTTGCATCGCTTGATCAATGATCAAACATACCTTCTCCGGCACCATCGCTTTTACGGCACTAACATAAACACGGGCCTCTTTATTTCCCAAGACATCCATAGCCTTCGCGGCCTGCAATACTGCGAGACGCATAGCGTTAATTTCTATACGTGCTCTCGATATAACTTCAACGTTTTTTCCAAGTTTTGCGATGGGTTTTCCGAACGCTTCTCTGGAACCAGACCGGCGCACCATTAGTTCCAGTGCTTTTTCAGCTTTTCCAATAGATCGCATGCAGTGGTGAATTCGTCCGGGTCCTAGTCGCAACTGAGAAATCTCAAAACCACGGCCCTCACCAAGGAGTATATTCTCTTTAGGAACACGGACATTTCTAAGCTTGATATGCATGTGACCGCGTGGTGCATGATCCTGACCGAATACCTGCATGCCTTCAACAATTTCCACACCGGGTGTATCTTTAGGCACTAAAATTTGTGATTGTTGCTTAGCGGGGTGTGCATCGGGACTTGTTTTAACCATGGTAATCATAATTTTGCACCGTGGATCACCAGCTCCTGAGATGTAGAACTTGTCACCATTTATCACCCATTCATCTCCCTCTAAGACGGCACTAGTACTGATGTTTTTAGCGTCTGAAGAAGCTAGTCCTGGTTCCGACATTGCATATGCGGACCGAATTTCGCCGTTTAATAGGGGTTTTAACCACTTCTCTTTCTGCTCAGGCGTCCCCACCCTCTCTAACACCTCCATGTTTCCAGTGTCTGGAGCACTGCAATTCAAGCTCTCCGATGCCAACTCATATTTACCGAGCTCAGCCGCAATATATGCATAATCTAAATTAGTCAAACCCTCTCCCGTGTCTGAGTCAGGTAAGAAAAAATTCCATAAACCCGATTCCTTTGCCTTTTGTTTCGCCGCATCCAGTAGTTCAAGTTGTCTCGGGTGCCATGTCCAACGGTCGTCTTTTTCTTTATTCAAAGCAAAGAATTCCCCTGTTATAGGTTTGACATTTTCCTCAATATGTATCTTTAGACGAGCCATTAATGGCTGTGCTGCTCTCGACATTGATAATTCAAATAACTCAGGATTTAACGTAGTTCTATTTTTGGCACTTAAACTCTTCTCTTTCTTATATTCTATTTCATCCATGACACTTTTCCCCTATTAGTATAATCAGCGACTCAATCATGAGTTACCAATACAAATAATATACACATCAACCTAAAATCAATTATTTATTAATATTCCACAGTTTATCTATTGCCTCTGCATGATTTACTAACTGTTTTTTTACCTCACTCAGTTCATCCAGAATGAATTGAAGTTCCGATTTATTCTGGTTATCAGGATATTGCTTATGACCGCTATTATCGACAAAATTGTCCTCTCGGGACTTATCGGTCTCTTTGAATTTACGACCTTTTAATGAAAAAACTTTTATTTTTCTAGCAATTCCTCTCATTTTGATAGTATCTTTTTCTTCAACCTCGATCATATCCTGAGCATGTACATAGGTTTCATAGGACATCCATATTCCATTTGCGTCCGCACCAGACTCTAATCTTTGTGCTACGTTTACTTCCCCTCCAATAATGGTGTAGGTCAGCCTCTGGTCACTACCGAAGTTACCTACATTGCAATATCCGGTATTAATCCCCATTCGAACTTGAAAGGGATCAACAAATCCTTCATTACTCCATTTCTCCTGCAATTCAACCAGTCGCTCTTGCATCCTTAATCCCATTTCCACACAAGCACGAGCATCTTCCTTTTCTCCCCTACTTTCTGGATCACCAAAGAACACCATCATCGCATCACCAATATACTTATCTATGGTTGCTCCGCAATCTAACGCTATTGTAGTCATCTCTGAAAAATACTCATTGAGATACTTCGTTAAATCCTCAGGTTGAAGACCTTCAGATGTCGATGTGAAATTCGCGATATCACTAAAGAATATTGTCAACTTCTTACGGCGAGTCGCTATAGCAGTATCATAATTACCTTGAACAAAAGCCTCATGGATCTGTGGCGGTATATACTTACCAAGCTGCCCTGATAACCTCTTTAAGATCTCATTCTGATCATCAGATTTCTTTAAAACCTGCTTCATTAATTCTTCCCTAACCTCTAATTTCTTTTTCCACAATAGCTCCACTGACGAAATACTCGTAACGTGTTTTCTAAACATTACAATCATATTAAACTCAGAATAACCGTAGCCTGTTAAGTTTTTCTCCGTGATGGGTTCCAGGGTAAAGTTGAAATATTTGCGTAAAAATTTTGTCAATATAAATAAAACCACCCCACGTATAAAAGCCTCTTGATGAAGCTCAGCTGCCATTACAGCCTTTAAGTTAAAAACACCATCAGTTCCCTTAGTTTCCCCGAAAAAACCGTATCTGATACCCTCAACACCTTGGGTGGCATCACTTATATTACTATTAAAATCTGTTATACATATTTCCATGATTTCATTTAAATTTTGAAAACTCTCCTCATCTACACTAGTACGAAGCTTTTCGGAAAAAACTCCAGATTTTTCTATCAAATTTGGTACGATATTGTTAATCATCATTTCTCCGTGATTAAATCCGAACGCCAGTATTGATTTTTCCCCAAATTGGTCAAGAGCAGCTCTATGCATAGCACTCCGAATTTCAAACGGATATTGCCCTTCTGGGTCTAGCTCACTAATTCCATACCCCTCAAGCACTTGATGACCAATTTTTCCAAAAAAGTCCATCGTTTCGATTGTACTTAGCAAAACCTTTCCTGATACGGTTACTCGTTTTTTTGAATTATTTTCTGTCGAAACCATTGAATTATTTATTCTTTTTACCTTTTTTGTTCTAAAAGTTTTTCTATTTTCTCGTTTATGTCAGCCAACTTACCCCGAACCTCATGCTTAAATTTCTCTGAATCCTTTTCAAGCCTATCAATCTTTGATAATTCCCTTCTTGTTGCTATTTTTGTCTTATTTGATGTTCTTCTTCCTCTATTTATCTTGGTATCAATAACCGAAAACACTTTAATTTCTCGGCTAATACCTTTCATCTTAATTGCTGCACGTTGCTCCACTCTAATCATGTCTTGAGCATGTGCATAGGTCTCGTAAGACATCAATATTCCATCGGCATCTGCGCTAGCCTCTAACCTTTGGGCAACATTAACTTCTCCTCCAATAATCGTATACGTAAGCCTTTGATCACTGCCAAAATTACCTACATTACAATATCCTGTATTAATGCCCATACGAACTTGAAAAGGATCGGCAAATCCCTCATTACGCCACTTCTCTTGCAATTCCTCCATCCGCTCTTGCATCCTCAACGCCATCTCCACACAAGCTCGAGCATCTTCTTTTTCTCCTTTACTTTCAGGATCACCAAAGAACACCATCATGGCATCACCTATATACTTATCAATTGTCGCTCCACAGTCCAAGGCAATCGCCGTCATCTCCGAAAAGTACTCATTCAGATACTTCGTTAGATCTTCCGGTTGCAAGCCCTCAGAGGTCGATGTGAAATTTACGATATCGCTAAAAAATATTGTAAGCTTCTTGCGGCGAGTGGCTATTTTGGTATCGTACTGACCCTTAAGAATTGCATTGTGTATTTGAGGCGGAATATATTTCCCCACCTGATTTGACAGTGTGTCAACTTCTTTTAGAACATTTTTAAATAGTGCTTCTCTGAATTTACTTTTTTGTTTGGTTATAAGAAGATCCGTTGATTGCAATCTGGAATGTTTGGTAAATTTTGCCGTAAAATATTCAACTGGGAAACCATCATCAATAAAACTTTCGGCGTGATTATAGGATAGCTCCAGATCCCAGTACTTCCCGAACATACTATTCAGACCATATATAGCCATTCCTTCAAAATATGGCCTCTGATATGACTTATTTGCATGATAGGTGCGGATTGTGTATCTCCCAGAAGAAGAAGTTTTTAGCGTAAGACTAAATGGCAAGGAAGATATCATGACAGATCTAGTCCATTCGTCTGAAACCCGAACCCAATCTTTCATTAATTCATCAAGAGCCGTGAAGTTTAATTCAGCATCCTGTGATACAAATTGTTTTTCCATCTTATCTCTTTTGGTATAAATCTCCTTGTATAGACCTGCTCCCATCTCCGCTGTTTGGAAACCTAACCCTTTCAAAGCAACGTTCCCATATTTTGTAGAGAGAGCGTGATGCATAAGACTTCTCAATTCATAAGAATACTCCGCGTCTTCGTCGATTTGATCTATTCCATATTGCTCCAACACATCCTTAGCGAGATTCCCAAACTCACTCATAACAGATACTGTGTGTAGCAAAGTTTTGCCCGTAACCCGGGCCCGATCATCAAGTTTTTTCGAGTCCATAATACTCCCTATCTGACCACAATTAATATACCTTAAAATACCCTCAATCACTTATTTTTTAACTTTCCTAGCGATATAGGTATTATTAGTTTAAAAACCGTAACTGGCATCTAGATATTGGACAACTAATTCTGCTGCTGAATACTCTATCAGTTCTAGTGCCCCCTCAGAGTAGGGTGACGAGATTCAGTATAGATTTATAGTGGAGCAAGATGATCTTTACTCTAAAGCGTTCATTGAGAAGGGTCAGTTAGAAACGATAGGTACTTATAAAAATGGTGAGGCAGTAAGTAAGTGGGAGACATACAACAAAGACGGAACCCTTAATAGTGAGGAAGAGTATTGACGACACTTTACGGAGAGATGTATCTAAAATAGTGATGGTAATATTACTTACATTACCTATCATGGTTTGAGTACCCTCCTGCGGAAAAGCCAAGGCATGAAAAGACTATTACTCATATTCCTAACAACCCTCTCGGCTAAGACAATGGCAGAGTGGGTGGAATATGACTCTGACGTTAATAACAATAAGTATTTTTATGAGGCGGCCAAAGTTCATAGACAGGTTGATTTAGTCTTTGTATGGCATAGAATTCAATATGCTTTTGCTACAGAATACGGTGACTATAGTTCGGCCGCCTACTATAAGATAAATTGTCTAGAAAATACTATCCAATTTCTCTCAATTACTTTTTACTCTGATGAGAACTGGCTTGACAAAAACTGGGCAGGTAAGCAAGGACAGATAAACTTTATCAAGCCCAATTCCCAAGAGAAGAAGTTGCAGAATATCGTATGTATGAATTAACCCATGAAATAACTAACCCTAATAGCTCTACTGACTTTCCCATCACCACTCACTGCAGAGCGGTTGAATTGAAGATGATCATGATTTCTGATGAAGCTTCCAACTTGATTCTTTTCATATGAGATGGGCTTTAGTAGCCACCCTTATGTCAGGCATATGGGACACCGGTTTACGGTACCAGTCTTACGAGGATTGTATTCGCCTTGGTGTCAGGGCGAGCTATCTGGCTAGCCAGGAGCATGGAAAGAATTTTTACGATATAGACCCAGAGACTCGGGAAGATTATCATAGTGTTTTTAAATGTATTCCCAGCAAGTAATTTGAGTTCTTCCTCTCTCCCAAATCCACCTCAACCTTTTATTCAGCTACTTTAATAAGTAATTTTCCAAAGTTTTTGCCATTCATTAAACCAATAAAAGCCGATGGTGCGTTTTCTAGGCCCATCACAACATCTTCTTTATATTTTATTTTTCCTTCTTGAATCCATCTCGCCATTCTTTTCATTCCAATATGATATTTCTGGGCAAACTGAAAAACCAAAAATCCCTCCGTTGTAGCTTGATTAGTCAACATTGATCTATGGGTTCTCAGTCCAGGCTCAGGTTCCGTTAGATTATATTGCGAAATAACTCCACAAACTGCAACTCTCGCATAATTTGCAAGCTGATTAATCACGGCATCTGTTATTTTCCCTCCGACATTATCAAAGTAGACATTTATTCCCTCAGGACAATATTCCCTCAATTTTTCATCTATATTTTCATTTTTATAGTCAATTGCCGCATCGAAATTCAAGGTATCTGTTAGGAATGTACATTTTTCTTTACCCCCTGCAATACCTACAACTTTACAGCCTCCAATTTTTGCAATTTGACCTACTAACTGGCCCACCGCACCAGAAGCTGCAGATACAACGACTGTGTCGCCTGGAATAGGTTTCCCCACATGCAAAAGTCCAAAAAATGCGGTCATACCGGGCATTCCCAACACACCGACAGCAGTTTGAATGGGAGCAAGAGACGGGTCAACTTTTCTAATTGATGAAGGGTTAGCAATGGCATACTCTTGCCAACCTAGCGTGAAACCTTCAACTATGTCGTCTTTATCATAGTCTGGACTTTTTGTTTCTATCACCCTACCCACAGCCCCACCGACTATGACATCCCCTTCATTGAGAGAAGCAGCATAGCTTTTAGCACTGCTCATCCTACCCCTCATATAAGGATCCAGAGATAACCATAATATCTTTATCAATACCTCTCCATGCCTTATTTCTGGTATGGGTGACTCTTTTATTTCAAAATTGTCTAGTATTGGCATACCTACCGGTCTTGTCTTCATTATTATTTGTTTATTCATTTGCGTCATAACCATTCCTTTCAAGCTTTAGACTATCTGTACTCAAACCCACCGAGGGGCGGCTTCTTTTTCTTTATTCGCGGTAGCTATAATCCATATATCTTTTATTCTAATCAAATAATCACAGTTTTTTGAGTATCATTTCAATATTTTTGTTTATACCTTGCAAGTTATTCTCTATGCGTGTCACATCTCTTTTCAATTTCTCTATTTCTGACTCCTCTTTTTTTGTGGAGTTGTTTTTTGAACGATTTTTCTGTCTACGTGACTGGTTTTTTCGCCCAACAACCGAAAAAACCTTAATATCCCGGTTAATTCCCTTCATCTTGATTACCGGCCGTTCCTCGACCTCAATAATATCTTCTGCATGAGCATAAGTCTCAAAAGGCAGCAGTATACCGTTCGCATCAGCATTAGATTCAAGTCTTTGTGCAACATTTACCTCGCCCCCGATAATAGTGTAGGTCAACCTTTGGTCGCTACCAAAATTTCCCACATTACAGTAACCTGTATTGAGACCGATTCGTATTTCAAATGGGTCCGCAAACCCCTCCTTTTTCCATTTCTCTTGAAGCTCCCCCATCCTCTCCTGCATCATTAATGCCATGTGAACACAAGCCCTGGCATCCTCTCTCTCTCCTTTACTTTGAGGATCTCCGAAAAAAACCATCATTGCGTCGCCAATATATTTATCTATAGTTGCTCCATATTCAAGTGCTATCGCAGTCATCTCTGAGAAATATTCATTCAAATATTTTGTTAGATCTTCGGGCTGCAACCCTTCCGAAGTTGCAGTGAAATTTTTTATGTCGCTAAAAAAAATCGTTAGTTTCTTACGACGAGTTTCAATCACAGTGTCATATTGTCCTGAAAAAAAAGCTTCATGAATCTGAGGAGGGAGATATTTCCCAAGTTTTAGTGAAATTTCCTCCACCTTTTGTTTTTGGTTATCCGCGTGATCAAGAACAGCCTTCATCAGACTCTGATTAATTTCGAGCTTCTTCAGTGCTACGATTTCATCCGATGTTTTATCTATGGGGAGCAAATGGAAGCTAAGCCTCCATACCCAAGTGGCATATCCATAACCTGCGTGACTTTTTTCCCTTTCAAATTGCCGGATATGCCCAATTTTATTACCTAAACATCGTGCAAACACGTAGTCCTGAATTCCCACTAAGAATGGCTCTTGGTGAAAATCGTATGCTGAGGTAACTTGAACCTCGTAGACCAGATCGCCACGTTTTTGATACTGCATTCCATATTCAATACTCCCATCAGACACTATTGAGTTTTGGAAAAAATTAGTTACATATTGGCAATAGAGGGCAAGAAAATCTTCCAAATTCTCTATTTTTTTCTGACGACTATTTTTTTTGAAGCGTTCGAAAATCGAATTTGATTTTCTATACATATCATCAACAAAAACCGGAGATAAAGAATCGCCCATTTGGAATCCAAAGGCTACAAGGGCTATTTTACCAAAGCGCTCAAGTGCAACTTTGTGAAGATCACTTCTCAACTCATAGGGATATTGATCGTTTGGTCTTATTTCAGAGATACCATGAGACTGTAAAATTTCCTGGCCAATGCGTCCAAAACTTTCCATCGTATCAATGGTTGACTGAATAACATTACCAGACACTGTAACTTGTTTTTGTTTTGCTTCGGTCATTTTCTATCGAAAAGTGGGCGTATAAAATATTTATTTTTGCTACTTGTATTAGCGTGCATTTTTTTACTAATTCCTTCACATCCAAAAGTTTCTAATTATATGCCTTTTCTATTTCATATGTTTTTACACGGGAAGGTAGTTTTTCCATATCTCCTACTCAAGAACAACAAATATACCTGATAATCCCCTCCTCTACTTATTTTTTACCTCCCCTTGCAATCGAGGTATTATTGTTTGGAAGTACATAACTGCTACAGGAGAAAGGCCTTGCGATTTATACAGTTTTTATTTCTAGTTTTAGCTCCATTTCTAATACCTCAAAGTGCAGCTGAGGGTAATTTGCCTGATTGTCCGAGTAATCTTGAATCTGTTTGGAATAAATGCTTTGGAGCTTTCATCTATCCTAATGGGGATATATACATCGGCAATTGGAAAAACGACGTGCATCATGGGCAGGGAAAATACAAATGGACTGATGGAAGGGAATATAGTGGACAGTGGAAACTCAACAAAAGAAACGGTCAAGGTACCAAGATATACCCCAATGGCGACAAATATACGGGAGAGTGGAAAAACGATCAACAAAATGGGGAAGGGACTTACACATGGAGCAATGGATCTAGATATTCAGGGGAGGTAGAAAACGGTGTGCAACATGGACAAGGAACTTACACGTGGCCTAATGGAAAACACTATGAGGGAGATTTTCAAAGTGGCAAGGCACATGGTCAAGGGAAGTTATATTATCCTAATGGTGACAGGTATGCCGGACAATACAAAAATAATAGGAAGAACGGCATAGGAACTTTCACCTGGGGTAGTGATAGCAAATTTAAAGATCGTTCAATAAAACAAGGAGATATATTTGTTGGTGAATTCATAGATGGTTATCCAGAAGGTGAAGGGATTTACTATCATGCGGATGGGAGAACTGAAGAAGGCTACTGGGAAGGTTATAAATTAGTTAGAGCTAAAGAAACTCTCAAATAAAAACCTAAAAAACGAATCATAGAGAACGCTGGTAAAAATATGGCTAAGACAATGCAAGAAAACATGACTATCTTTAAAAATTCAGAAAAAACTTATCATCAAAATGGTACAAAAAGGGTTGGAAGAATGGACAAGTAAGTATATGGCCTGGGATCTTTGGAATGTTGGTTGGCAAATACTATGGCAATATAGCAAAGAGCTGAAGGAAGGTTTATGGAAGTATTACAAAGAGGACGGCTCGTTACAGAGGAAAGACATATTTGAGTCTGATAGATGTGAGGTTATGTAATAATTCATGAAAAAACTAATTACTATATTTATACTAGTTCTCTCAATAGGATTTTTTTCGTCACCATCCCATGCAGAATGGATAACTATATCAGGTGATCCCGACAAGACTGTCGAATTCTCCTACCACAGCGAGGACATTGTGAATCATGAAGGCACAGTAAGACTTTGGGTGAGACAGAGAACCCAAAATGAAGCTACCAAGTCTCAAATTGAAATAAATTGTGCACAGAACACGGTCACTCTCATGATGGTGTATTTTTTTAATGATCGTAATTGGACGAAACAAGGAAAAATCAATGATGTGCCGCATACAGCGTATATTCCTACCGGGTCAAGCTTAGACATACTAGCAGCTGATTTGTGTGAATGGTGAGAGCCAATTAGACTATTATGATGAAAACAAATTTACTTATTCTGCTACCACTTCTCACCTACTCGTCTACCTATGCTGGCGTGGGTGATATTTATAATTGTATGGCTAATAATGTAACAACTGTTTCCGAGATTGGTAACGACCGATATGAAAACGAAGCGTTCAGATTTCAATGGAAGGAAAGAGAAATTATTTTTTCGGGTAGTGTTATGGGAAATACTCAACATAAATTACTGCAAAGCCTTCCCTCTGCAGAGGCTTGGGACGGGGTAAGTTCATCTGGTCGATCCTTTTATATACAAGGTAAACTAGCACTTACTGCATATACTCCGAAAGGACATAAGTGGGTTGCAATAGTAGCTACCTGCGAGAAATTCTAGCGAGGTAATTTGGTATTTTACTCAAACCGTCAAATTTTCAGGACTTTCAATTTTATTGATGAGCCTTAAGTTTAACTTTGGTCTAAAATAGCAATAAATCGGCAGATATAAAATACAGGAGTTAGACATGTCCAAATTTTTAATATTTACGATGTTTACTATTTTTATACTGAACAGCACGCATATGATTGCATCTGATCGATCATTTCTTTTAAATGGCATAGATAGCAAGGTTCAAATTTCAGTTCCAGGAAAACTTGACTTTGTCGAGCCAGGTGATGACATAGTGAACATTCTTGATATCAGTGATCCTGCAAACCCATCGCTAGCAGCAAATCTTGAGCTTTCTAACTCGCTTTTTGGCCCTCCAACAAATCTGCAGATAACTCCTTCAGAAAGTCTAGCACTCGTAACAAGTGCCATGAAATGGGAGTCCCATAGTAACCAATGGAAACCATCACCTGATAACCGTCTTTTCATTATTGATCTCGACCAAAAAAAACCCACCTTAATTGACACTGTTGAGGTGGGCAGACAACCATCTGGGATAGCAATAAGCTCATCAGGAAAATTTGCCTTAATAGCTAATAGAGCCGATAAGTCGATTAGTGTTATCTCAATTAATGATAAGGAGGTAAAGTTGATCCAAACTGTGCCTGTCGATGATGAGGTAGCGGCAGTCTCTATTACTCCCGATGAGCAACGAGCACTCATTGTAAAAAATTCGACAAATAAAATAGGCGTACTTGCAATAACTGGCACCCACGTAACCTATGATTCAAGTTACGACATGCCCGTAGGGCAATTTCCATACAACATTGATATAAGTCCCGATGGGGCCTTTGCGATTGTAGCCCACACCGGCAACAATGGATACTCTGATGGCCATGCAGATCCTCTCGTGGTTATACGATTGAACCGTGGTCCGAGACCATTTGTAGAAAATTATGTTACCGCAGGAGATGCCCCGGAGGGCTTTGCAATTAGTCCAAGAGGCGATATTGCAATTGCACTACTTTTGGGAGGAGACTCGGTTCTACCCACCGACCATTGGGCACATCAAAAGCCTGGAGAAATTGTCGTCTTCAAGACTGATGATGGGAACCTCCATCCAATCCAAAGAATAAATATTACAGGTCTGCCAGAGGGCATTGCATTCTCACCAGACGGAGACTATGTGTATGTAAGTAGTTTTAGAGAAAAAGTTCTTAGGGTGTATCACGTAAAGGAGCAACGCTTAGTTGATACTGGCAACTTTGTGCCTTTGCCGGGCACCCCTGCTTCTATGAGAGGAAGAGCACGTTAGTCATGTGCTCATGACCTTACGAAACTGAGCATCTTTTAAAAAGAGAAAAAAGGCTGAGGAAGAACTTTCATAGCTATTCCGTACATGTCCAAACAAATACAGGTATATGCCTCTGTATACGTATCACCGTGTACCTAATACTCGCTCTTCTGTAAGATAACATTTCAATTTCATAATGCAAAAAAATTTACCTTTAACGACCTTTCTCTTCCTTGAGATACTTTAAGTAAAACTTGGCAATAATGCCGTGCGCCTCGCAACTAGGATGTTTATCAACAACTGACCTTACCATTGTCCTTTTGGTGGCGTTTTTAACTAAAAACGGATAGGGGTCTAGGATGTCGACATTATATCTCCTTTTTATTTCTTGGTTAAATGACATCCAAGTTTGATGCCTAGGGTCATCTACGTGGATGTTATTAGTATTGGGATAATAACCAAAAATGACACGGGCACCTCGGCCTTCGAGCTTTGACTTCATTATCGGAATCATAGACATAAACCATTTTGTCTCCTCTCGATTAACGTCTAACCAACCTGAAAGGTTTCTAGTACGGTTAAAAAATTCTCGAGTTATTGGGACATTGTAAAGCGAATTTTTAAAAATCCACCAGATATGAAAATCATTTAACCTGTGATTTATAGTCTGGGTAAAGGACAACCTTTTCAAGTTCTCCTCAGACTCAACTTTTAGGTTTTCACAAAAACTTGGCACATAGATCTTATTATGCCGTGCCTGACCGTGAATGAGTTGACAACTGTCTGCAAAGAAACGGTCATCGATAACAATATCGTTATCATAAAACAAAATCAGAACATCAGAACCCTGTCCGATATCAAACGCATTAAGTATTTCAAAGTAATGAGCCGGATTTGTATTACCAACGCCTAGATTAACAACCCCCACCTCTGGGTTTTTAATAAGTTTTTTTAAATGGCCTGACAAATTCCCATTGCTTTCGACACAACCTTGTCCAGCCACAAAACTGTCACCGACCAAAACAATACTTTTATCCATAGATAAAATCTTTGCTATCTCGGCCTCACTTTCTTCCCAAAACCCATAATTCCGGCCATTTATATCTTTGTAAAACATCGGCTTTTCAAGCCAGAAAGTGCCGTTTTCAAATCTCAGTATTAATTCGCAAACCGACAAACCAATTAGCACGGACATAAAAACAACAATGCAATTGGTGAGCATTCTTGACCAATTGCTATTTTTATTCTTCATAATAGTCTACCTGCGGAGATAATACTTAAATCTGCAACATCATTTGGGGTGGAAATTCAGAGAGCGGTGTGGCCTTTTTGTTGTACTGCCGGTAGTATACCTTTGTTAGATGATTCTTATATTTTGATCAGACCAATAATCTTCTATAATAACGCAATTTTGAATGCTATCAAAGCTTATTGATCGACCGCTTGTTAGCTAAGGAAAAAATATTTTGGATACCAAACTACCATCAAACCAAAAATTCGGATTGCTTTTTGTGCTTGTTTTTTCGATTCTTGGCTCTTACTTCTACTGGACGGAGAAGCCAGTTTTAGGAGTAGTCTTTTTCCTGACATCATTTTTAATAGCCGTCATAACATGGCTCAAAAGTGAATATCTGTCTCCTCTAAACAGGTTTTGGGCAAAGTTTGGCGAAATCTTAGGAAAGGTGGTTAATCCCATAGTAATTGGGTTGATCTTTTTTGGATTAATTACACCCCTTGCTATTTTTCTAAGAATAATTGGGCGTGACGAGCTTAAATTGAAACAGCACCTCAAAACTAAAACTTTTTGGACACAGAAAGCTGATCAAAAACTTGACGGAGACAGCTTTAAAAATCAATTTTAACTGTTCTTAACAATGGATTTCATTAAAGAGATATTTGTTTTTCTAAAAGTACGCAAAAAACTTTGGCTAGCACCAATAGTAGCGATCATGATCATATTTGGTCTTCTCCTAATTGCGGCACAGGGATCAGTAGTAGCCCCATTTATTTACACGCTATTTTAAAAGCTTATACATGTATATTCTTGGTGTCTCGGCATTTTATCACGACAGTGCGGCCTGCCTAATCAAAGATGGTGGAATCATTTCAGCTGCACAGGAAGAACGTTTTAGTCGGATAAAGCATGACTCCCATTTTCCGGTTAAAGCAATCAAATATTGTCTGTCACAAGCTGGTATAAGAGCGAGGGATATTTCAAATGTAGTGTTTTATGAAAAACCTTTTCTAAAATTCGAACGTCTTCTCGAGACCTATCTATCTTTTGCACCAAGAGGTTTTAGCAGCTTCAAGTCATCCATGCCTGTCTGGGTAACTGATAAACTTTTCCAGAAATCAAGAATAACCGCCTTACTGCATGCAGAGGTTGACGATGAAGTTGATTGGCAAAAAAAATTACTATTTTCTGAACATCATTTGTCTCATGCAGCCAGTGCTTTTTTTCCATCACCTTTCGACAAAGCAGCAATACTCACAGTCGATGGTGTTGGAGAATGGGCAACAACCACTTGTTCCGTAGGAAGTAGCAATAAACTTGAAATCCTAAAAGAAATTCAGTTTCCTCACTCTCTCGGTCTTCTTTACTCTGCCTTTACCCACTATGTCGGATTCAAAGTTAATTCAGGGGAATACAAACTTATGGGGTTAGCTCCATACGGAAAACCCAGATATACAGACCTAATTAAAAAAAATCTTGTTTCTATTATGAGTGACGGTAGTTTTCATTTAAATATGACTTATTTCAATTATGGGGTTGGGCTTACGATGACCAATGAAAAATTTCATGATTTATTTGGGGGTCCCCCCAGGCAACCCGAGTCCAACTTAACAGAACGACATATGAATATAGCCGCTTCAATTCAGAAAGTTACGGAAGAGATAGTAATAAAGTTGGCACAGGGAATTCGTGATGAAACAAAAGAGAGTAATCTTTGTCTTGCTGGTGGAGTGGCACTTAATTGTGTTGCCAATGGAATCCTTTTAAGAAAAAAAGTGTTTGAGAATATATGGATTCAACCAGCCGCTGGCGATGCAGGTGGTGCGTTAGGGGCAGCTCTGGCCGTATGGCATCTGAGACACAAGAAAAAAAGAAAAATCCACAACAAAAAAAGAGACGCTATGGCAGGGACTTATCTCGGCCCTAGTTATAGCGATAACACGATACAGAGAGAGCTAGAAAATTGCGGTGCAGTATTTTCAAAGGTGCCTGAGGAGAAATTAATAAATCAGGTGGCATATCACTTATCAAATGGGAAAGCTATCGGGTGGATGCAAGGCAGAATGGAATTTGGCCCGCGGGCATTAGGTAACCGAAGTATCCTTGCCGACCCACGATCCCCAGATATGCAAAAACAGCTTAACCTAAAAGTCAAATATCGAGAGAGCTTCAGACCTTTTGCTCCAAGCATATTAAAGGAACATTTATCAGAGTGGTTTGAAATCAATGAAGATAGCCCTTATATGCTCTTGGTGGCTGACATAGTGCAGGGAAAGCGCCTAGTAACATCAAAAGCGACTGAAAAACTTACAGGCATTGACAAACTAAAAGCCCCAAGATCTGAAGTGCCTGCAATAACCCACGTTGACTATTCCGCACGTATACAAACTGTTCACAGTCACAGCAATCCAAAATTTCATAAATTGATTGGCGAATTCCACAGGTTAACCGGCTGCCCACTTGTCATTAATACCTCGTTTAATATTAGAGGTGAGCCAATAGTATGTACTGCTAAAGATGCCTTTTCCTGCTTTATGGGAACAGAACTCGATCTACTTGCTATAGAGAATTTTTTATTGTTCAAAAAAAACCAGAAAACGTCACTACTACAAAACTACAGGTCTAAGTATAAATTGGATTGACCGAAAGTTGACAGAAGTAAGTTTTCTGAATGCTAGAGGAGATTAATTATTTGAAGAAGAGCCTCTGAACTAAAAAGCCGCATTAGTCGGATAGACAGCGGCTTTTTAGCTTATCATTTGGCTTCTATAACATGATTCTTAGTCTACACCTCCCACACACATCCGAATTCTTCATACGGTAAAGACTAATGTTCGTGCTTAGGATAGTACGGGCCTAGAGCTTGGATAGCCGCGGTCAAATCAGCACTCGCTGCTAGAGATGCATTCTGTTTCACCTTCATCGCCGCCACGATCACAGTGTGATGTTTACTCAATCTGTCTAGGTAATCTTGCTGACCTGATTTAATTCGTTGCGTTAGAAAATAGTTTGTGATAACTGTTATTATGTTATCAGCGTGATTTTCCTTGTTTGTAACCCATCGGACCAATTGGTTATACGAAACAGCGACTGATCGGTTTGCCTGATCGGCATGCAGCAACTCACTAATTTCAATAATCTGGTTCGTGGCCTTTTCAATGGTCGCGGAGTCTTCGACCATGGATTGGTAACGAGCATGGTCGTCGTAAATACCGCAGGGAATTTGGCAGTGTGCAAAAGCAACCTGGCCACTACCTAAAAATATAAACAAAAGGGAACCAGCGGATAACATTTCATAAATTCTCATCATTTTCAATCCTTTCTTCTAGTTTGGTTTTTAAATACCGCCCTACAAAAATGCGGTTGATTCTTATTAGCCCCGGTGGCTAAGCACGGAGTCACGTGTCCGCTACCTTGGGATAGCTGCCATATCACTACCTTCGACCGACTCACAAAATCATGGAATGGCAGTTACTTTATCAATTAGCTAACCCGCTGCACCACGAAACCAATAGCCAATGCGAGAGCGGCTGCCCCTATCATGAGCACACCAATATGATCAAATAGACGGTGGATTTTTTGCCTCCAGTAACTCTGATAGTTTTTCGGTTTGTAAGTTGTCCATTTTTGTATTTGTTTCTGTACTACGTTCATACCACTTCCTCCCTACAAAATTGATGTATTAATTCAAGTAAACCATTCAGACTGTCTTGGGCCTGTTTAGTTCCCCAATAAGAGAATGATTCAATTTTTTTTTGGGAGGCTATCCGCCGAACTAAGATAAGATTTATATCTCACGGAAACCCCCTGACAGTCCCTCCAGTGGGTCTGGCCTCAACAACAAAACTTGATCATAGACACCCAATAGCGTAATATACCCCCTATGGGTATATTCAAGTTACTTCTTCTTTTATTCGCCTTCGGGATTGGTTCAGCTATGGCTCGCCCCATATCTTACCCCGGGGGGGGAACGCTAATGTATAAACACAACGCGGCGTCAGAAACATTGTTTTACCACTACTCCCCATCGTTCAAATATTCATTGGGTATTGAGGGAGTACAGGACAAAAGACGAGAGAAAAACTACTGTTATCTCAGAGGAACATATCTGGTAGACAGGAAAAATACAGTTTCATCGCAGAGAAACTTATACACACAGGTAGGCTTATCTTCAAATGGAGCTGAGGAGTATTTTTATGGTGCCCATGGAGACTGGGAAACTCGGAAATATTTTATGGGTTTCGCATTGAAAAAAACTCAAACTAATGACCAAATCAATGACTTTTATAGGGCAATAACATTGGGAGTTGCACCCTATTTAGGAGATTACGGGGATATTCACACATGGTTAATGGTCAAACACATGCGAGATTCGTATGGTAGCGAATGGGAAACTTTTCCGGTTATTAGGCTTTTTAAGGGAAATTTTTTTTTTGAAGCAGGTTATTCAGATTACACCAGGTTAGATTTGCATGTGATGTACAGATTCTAGCCTGTTCATTTTTAAAGGAGAACAAAATGAGATTGCTCTTTATCTATTTACTTATCATAAGTGTTCCCACTTTTGCGGACAGCTGTCATACGGGAGAAGCTCACGGTGATCATGCCCATTCAAGTGATAACCATGTTAATGAGTCTCATCCGATAGTCGTCGATGATCAAAAGTTACGAACCCTGACCAAAGGTAAACAAAACGTAAAAGTGGCAGTTGTTAGTGTGAAAGGTATGGTTTGTGATTTCTGTGCAAGAGGTTTAGAGAAGACTTTTAAGAAAGACAGTTCAGTGATTACATTAGACGTTGATTTAAAAAAAGGTATGCTCCTCATTGTTTACAATAAAAACAAAGAAATACTTTTTAGCGAAATAAAGAAAAAAATAATTGCGAATGGCCAAGAACCTATAGCCATGGAAATCCGGGAAATTTAAGTGCGAGCGGTTGAAATTAGAAACACCAAAGGCAACACAGCGGTGAGCTTGGTATCCTTGTTTGCGTCATCCGCAACACTAATCTGCTGTGCACTACCTGCCCTTTTTGTTACACTCGGAGCAGGTGCATCTTTGGTCAGCTTCTTAGGATTGTTTCCGTTCCTGATCGTGCTCTCGCAATACAAAATCTTAGTTTCTATAGTGGCACTATTTTTAATCATAGTTGCTGGATATGTTAACTATAGAACTAGTAAAATGCCCTGCCCGATTGATGAAAATCTCGCACAAACTTGCAATCGGGCTCGAAAGCTCTCACAATTGATTTATTACAGCTCAGGCTTACTTTTTGTTTTTGCTACATTATTCACCTACGTAATTCCGAAATTTATTTAATACATGAGTCATCCATCACATACAGACCAACTTTCAAGCTTAAAACGTATCGAGGGGCAAGTGCGTGGAATCCAAAGATTGATTGAGGAAGGTAAATACTGCGTTGATATTCTTAATCAAGTCAAAGCGATTAGAAAGGCTATATCAACGGTAGAAGGTAAAATACTTGAGAAACACCTTCGCTCCTGCCTAAAAAAAACACTAACTGATAGCCATCAATTCGATAATAAGGTTGAGGAAATAATGAGAGTAATTAAACGGTAATTATTGATAGCTCACTTAAGTTTCTGTAAACAAAAGATACACACTACTTACTTGTAAAGTGACGAATAATTGAAATTGTTATTACCATAAAAATTGGCTAAACTAGGGTTGCTCTATACAATTGTTGGGAGAAACCAACCTAGATAATTTTTTATTTAAGTGCCCTTAGAGTTTAGTGGGCTAGGTTTGGTGCCGAAGGAGCAAATGTCTCTAAATCTCTCAGGCAAAAGTATCAATGATTGTGAGCAGTCTGGAGAGCGGTCTTCTGACCCACCGACGGGGATAACCGACATTTGCCTAATGTTCGGGAAACTCTCAGGTTTCATGACAGACGAGGCAAGGGGGGGCGAGCTCGAGTTGCGACTCGTCTTTTACTTGTGTTTTATCTGTTAAGGGACTAAATAATGAAACACATTGCAATTGTAGGAGCAGGCGTAACAGGCGTTACAACCGCCTTCGTTCTTAGCCGTCTAGGTTATCAAGTGACAGTGTTCGATAAAAATCGTTATCCAGCCATGGAAACATCATTTGCCAATGGAGGACAGCTGTCGGCTAGCAACGCCGAGGTTTGGTCAAGTGTGCGGACTATATTGAGAGGCCTTAGGTGGATATTTCGTAAAGATGCACCATTCCTAGTCAATCTTTGGCCCAGCTGGCATAAGTATAGCTGGCTTGCCGAGTTTCTGGGTTCGAGTAGGAACTATGAGGAAAATACTATCCAAACTGCCGAACTGGCAATCCGATCTCGAGAATACACATTTAAATTTGCAGCAGAGGCTGGGATTGAATTCGATTGCTCGAGCAGTGGGATTCTACATTTTTATCAATCTAGATCTGAATTAGAACATGCCAAAAAAGTATCAAAATTACTAGCGATGGCAGGCGTGGAAAGACAGCTACTTACACCATCCGAAATATATGAGCTTGAACCAAACCTAAAGAGCAAAGTAATTGGAGGATATTATACACCTGACGATTTCACAGGTGATGCCCACAAGTTCTCTACATCACTTGCTAATACTTGTATCCAAAAAGGGGTTAATTTCAAAATGCAATCTTATGTCTCTGATATAAATCAGGACGGACCCAAAATTGATTTGAATATTATTGATATGGAGGAAGTAAATCATCGAGAAGAGTTTGATGCAGTCGTCGTTGCAGCCGGAATAGAGAGTCGAGCTATTGCACAAGCACTTGGAGATAGAATCAACATTTACCCGGTAAAAGGCTACTCCATAACCTTGCATTTAATGGATTCAATTTCTCAATCGAAAGCACCTAGAATGTCGTTACTTGACGATGAGGCTAAAATCGTAACCTCAAGGCTTGGTGCAGATCGGTTTCGTATAGCGGGTACTGCTGAAATTAATGGCAATAACTTGGATATCAGAGCCGACCGTATAAAGCCACTATTACAATGGGCTGAGACTAACTTTCCTGATGTACGTACCGAGTTTTTTACCCCCTGGGCTGGGCTACGCCCAATGACGCCTAGCATGATGCCCCGTATCGGTCCTGGTAGGAATAGCCGTGTATTTTATAACACTGGCCACGGGCATTTGGGCTGGACCTTATCGTGCATCTCAGCACAAATAATAGGAGACATCATACATTTACACATTGATTAGTAAAAGTCACACAGGAGAATTATCTAATATCTATGATCTGTATGCCCCCTTTTTTGTCTCTGGATTAGCTTTCTTAAATAATAATAATCGATTATTGGAGGGCATCTCAAATTCGTCCATCAATTTAATTTGAAATTCAGAAGCGACTGCCACTACATCCTCATAATTTCTAACTCCAGCTCCCTCATATTGAATCTGAATAGATTGATCAAACAATTCATTACTTTCAGATAAGTGCTTTCCCCCATACCTAAACGGTCCATAAACGCTAAGAATACCATTCTTTTCAAGAATATTTGATACCCCTTGGAACATTTTCTGAACCGAATGCCAAGGCATTATGTGTAAAGTGTTTGCTGTAAAAACTGCATCTACGGCAGACAATGGCCATTCATCCATACCTACGTCCAAAAAAATTGGTTCTCGTAGATTGTTTAGAGATGCTTCATTTATCCAGGTGCTTATTCCATCATGATTGACAGCTAGATCTGAGGTTTGCCAACTTAGAAAAGGCAGTGCTGAGGCGAAATATACTGCATGCTGTCCCGTTCCTGAACCGATCTCCAGAACCGTTCGCACAGCGGTGAATGCCTCTCTCAGAATTTTTAGTATAGGTTTTTTATTTCGTTCACAAGCAGCAGAAAATGGTTTCATGGAACTATTATATCAAGAGATGACACAAGTCTAGAGCAAACCTCACATTAAAAAAAGCTTGACCATTTGGTGGTATAAAAAGCCGTTACTCTTCCTACCTAAATCAATCTACCTTATTTCTAAATTTTCCATCGCGTGTATTGCGGGGTATGATCAGTCCATCTCACAAAAATATAGTAAAGCTGTTACCGCGAGAAGTTGGATTTAAATATTAATACTTAAATAGGAGCACAATATGGTAAACCCATTTGCTGATCAACGCCGATTTATGAATGCTTGCGATCAATCCACAAATGATGAATTTAACCGTGAACAGTATGATTTGTATAGGCAACTTATTTCCGAAGAAGTCTGTGAGTTAGAGGAAGCCGTAGCTACTGAAGATAGAGTAGAACAGCTAGATGCCTTAATTGATATTTTAGTTGTTACTATAGGTGCTATTCATTCAATGGGAGCGGATGCAGAGGGAGCTTGGAATGAAGTTTTGCAAAGTAATATGGCAAAAATAGACCAGTCAACCGGAAAAGTTATAAAGCGGAAAGATGGAAAGGTCTTAAAGCCTGAGGGATGGAAAGCTCCAAATCTTTTACCATTTCTATATTTCAATTGATGCTAGAACAAATAAATAGCTGGCAGGTGCATCTCTTCTAACATAGTCTATGTCTTTTTATATGAATAAACAGTTAGGTTTGATATAAATGGGGAAAATGTAATGCAAAGCTAACCATCCGACTTAGGCAATAAGGCCACTTTAGCTAATGGGCGTACTCTGCCTTTCAATCGATGGGCATTTTCTAAGGTACGAAGTATAATTTCAACAGCTAACATGGCTAGCAGTATTAATTTTTTTCAGCAAGAGAAAATGACGATTTGATCGATTCCATCGTATTAGGTGACATGAGTATTTGCCAAACCTGCAGATTCACTAATCTATTCATTTGATTAGATAATTATATTTTTTTTAACAGCATCTCGATGTTCTTATTCATGTCTCTCATACTGCGTCTCATAATTTCCATATCTTTTTCCAGCTTCCTAATCTGGGATACTTCTTTTTTAGTTTGCTTTATCTTTACCTTAGCTTTTTTACTTTTAGCTTTGCTTGTAATGACAGAAAACACCTTAATCTCTCGACTGATACCCTTCATCTGAATCGTCTCTCGCTCTTCCACCTCAACGATATCTTGGGCATGTGCATAAGTCTCATAAGACATTAAGATACCATCGGCATCAGATCCAGCTTCCAATCTCTGTGCCACATTGACTTCACCACCTATAATTGTATAGGTAAGTCTCTGGTCACTTCCGAAATTACCTACATTACAATAACCAGTATTGATACCCATTCGAACTTGAAAAGGATCAGCAAAACCCTCGTTTCTCCATTTCGTTTGAAGAATGGTAATCTGCTCCTGCATCCTTAGGGCCATCTCGACACAGGAACGAGCGTCTTCACGCTCGCCCTTAGAAATAGGATCACCAAAAAACAGCATCATGGCATCACCAATATATTTATCAATGGTCGCCCCATATTTTATTGCAATTGCCGTCATCTCAGAAAAGTATTCATTTAGGTATTTTGTTAAGTCTTCCGGTTGAAGTCCTTCAGAAGTCGAAGTAAAGTTTGCAATATCACTGAAAAAAATAGTGAGTTTTTTCCTACGAGTGGCAATCTCGGTGTCATGCTCCCCTTTTGCTAATGCATCATGAATATGCGGTGGTGTGTATTTTCCTAATTGTGTCAACAAACTTTCAATTTTAGCTACTTGTCTATTAGAATCTCTCAAAACACTACGAATTAACTGGTCTCTTATCTCCATTTTTCTATTAGTAACAATTTCCGACTGCGACAGTTTAGATAATTTTCGCTTAAACACAATGTTATAAACATTTCTAGTAAAACCATATCCTGATACGGTTTGATCCTGATCAACCGTTAATTTATACTCCCAAAACTTTTCAAAAAATTTTGCAAAATGAAATTTTGTGGTCCCAAACATAAATGACGATTGATAAGGCATTGAAGCGGTCACAAAAGTATATCGAAATTTATTCCGCCCCAGTACATCTAACCGGGCCCCATAATCAATACCGATACTCTGACTATTTTTCTTAATTAACTTATCAATACTATTTACTAGGCATTGAAGAATATTTTTCAGAGCCTCACTATGATCAGCATAATCCCCCGATAAAAGTTTACCTTGATTCCGGACGTACTCTCTTTGTGTTTCTTTAACAACACCAGTCTGAAATGACTCTCCATTACTAAACCCAAATGCCATCAATGCATCTTCGCCAAACCGATCTAACAGTGCTTTATGTAACCTATTACGAAGCTCAAATGGATAGAGCTTATTTTCATCTATTTTCGTCACCCCATAATCCGCCAACACCTGTCTGCCAATGTCTCCAAAGGTTTCCATGGTTGCGATAGTGGATAAAATCACATTTCCCTTCACAGTAATAGGTTTGTTTTTTCTCGTATTTTTCATCTACAAATTTTTTAAAAGTACACATTTATGATTGAATATTATTTCTAAAATATCCAACCTTGATTGAGGTATTAACCCAATTTCCCTGATAAATATACCCCAAAAAAAGTACCCGCCACTTATATTTTGGTCTTGCCTTATATAGTGGCATCATAATCGAAAAAAAACATCGCTGTATTAGGAAGGTAATACGTGGTACTTTTTACCCAATCTTTAACTTCATTTAATCCTACAGCCTAATTAAATAAAGTCTGCTAAACAAGGTGAAATTTTTTTTTATTTTCATAGTGATCAGTAAATTACATACCATTGATTTCTTTAACATCATTACCCTCTATAGGATGTCGAAAAATATGTATAATACATAGAACCTACGGAGGACCGAAAATGACACAAGAAAAGACAGGTGATGACAGAAAATTGTCAACCATACTCGCGATGGATGTGGCAAATTATTCAGAAAAGATGGGGGCTGATGAAGAAGGGACTATACAACAGCTGAGAGCCTGTCGCTCCATCATAGAAAAGAACGTATCCTCATCGAATGGAAGAATCTTCAACACTGCAGGTGATGCGTTTATGGTTGAATTTGGAAACACTCTGGCAGCAGTTACAACAGCCATAGCTATCCAAAAAGAGATATTTGAGCACAATCAAAAAATCACAAATTTATCCAACCGACTGTATTTTAGAATGGGAATCAACTTGGGTGATGTGATGATGGATGGGGATAATATTTTGGGGGATGGAGTTAATGTTGCTGCTCGTTTAGAAGGAATAGCACCACCCGGAGGAATTTGTGTGTCAGAAATTGTTCATACCACGGTTAAAGGCAAATTAGAGTATGGATTAATAGATAAAGGTGAGCATAATTTAAAAAATATAGCTGACCCAGTCAAAGCATACTATATAGATATTAATACAGGAGAAATAGATCCAAAAAAATTTAAGGCACCTACTGCCAAAACCAAATCAAAAATCTACTCTGGAGGAATTGTAATTGCTTTATTAGTTGCTGCAATAATTATTTTTCTTAATCCATTTGAGCAGTCAAACTTACAACTGAATACAATTGCCCTCCTACCAATAAACGCCAATTCCAATGACGAAGAACAAACTAATTTGGCTGCAGGCCTAACACAAGACATCTCCTCCTCTCTGATTAGAGCCTCGAAAAAATTAAATATTATAAAATTAAATAATATCCCAGAAGATTTAAATGCTGTAGCAACTAAAACAGGAGCTAGGTACTTAATAACGGGGGATCTTAGGCAATCATCGAATAATATTAGAGTTTCTATCAACCTCATTGATGCTGAAAACATGAGTACCGTTTGGTCCGAACAATATGACAAAAAATCTGACATTGAAAATATATTTAAATTACAAGACGAAATTGTGTCGAGTGTTATCGACGCTTTAGTAGGTAATGGAGACATTCTTTCTAAAGAAGTTGTTAGAGCCGTTTCAAAAGCAAATTCAAAGAATATGAATGCCTATGCCTGTGTCAATTTTGTTCGTAACGGCTTTCTTAATAAAGGTTTAACTCCAGATAATTTTAACAAATCTCTTACTTGCTTAAAGCAAGCTGTTAAAGATGATCCAGATTATAAAGAAGCATGGCAATATTATGGGTATGTACAAAGCTGGGGTTATTCAATTTTTCAAGTTTTCCCAAAGGACAGCCTTAGTATTGCGTTGAACGCAGTTGAAGAGGCAATTACTTTGGACGCAAACTATGCTGAAGCATATGCCACCAAAGCAGAAATAGAATATTATTATAAAAACTTTGATCAAATGCTCAAAGATGGTGAAAAAGCAATAAGTCTGGCACCCAACGATGCTCACACAGTTGGGAGAATATCTTATGTCTTTGGCTTATCTGGGTGGGGTTGTCATGCATCACCTGAATTACAAAACAAGTATCAGATTGATGAAAGAGCTTGTTACCGATTAAAGAAAGGACATGAATTAGGAGTCAGGGCTGACAAATTAGATCCGTATAAAAATGTTATCTTCGATAATTTTGGAAGAGCACCTTTATACCAAGACTCCAAAGACTGGGAAAATCTACTAGCTGTAATGCAAGAACAACCGGCCCCTTTTATGTGGTGGAACCATTACATGGGAACTGCCAGTCATCATTTAGGGAAAAAAGATAATGCAAAAAAATATTTTGCACGAGTTAAAGAGCTTTTAGGTGGCGTGAACACCATTGAGGCCTTGAAAAAAGAAGCTGAGATTTGGCACGAAATGACCGTCATTGAAGAGATGATGCCAGTTTATTTGGAGTATGGTTTGGATTAGACGTACTAAATCTCGGTCTGTTTGTTTCAGACCTCAAATAATACCGATTTCTTGAGAACTGACTCTACTTATTCCTTTATTATTTTTCCTACAGTCCCTTATTTGATTCATATCTTTCTCTAAGCTGGCAATCCGAGATGATTCCTCCCTTAAAGGTTAAGGTATCTAGAACCATGAAGCCTTTATTTGTAATTTCACTTTTCCCTTAACCAGCCATAAGAGTGTTATTATTTGGACACCACAATGGTATCAAGAGGAGATAGATGACTGACCAAGGGAGGAAGCTAGCTACGATTCTGGCAATGGATGTTGTTGGTTACTCGGCAAAGATGGGTAAGAATGAGACAGCCACAATAGCCCAGTTAAGAAACTGCCAGACCATTATTGAAGGCATTACAACAAAGAATGACGGTCGAATATTTAATACGGCAGGCGATGCTTTCATGATTGAATTTAATACTACAACAGGTGCCTTGGAAGCAGCCATAGAGATACAAGAAAAACTAACTCTACGAAACAAGAAGTTACCAGCAGAGGAAACTCTTGAATTTCGAATGGGTATCAATATTGGAGATGTTGCTATAGATGGACCAAATCTTCTTGGTGATGGAGTTAACATAGCAGCAAGGCTCGAAGGGATAGCACCCCCATCAGGTATCTGCATATCTGATACTGTGTACTCGACCGTAAAAGGCAAAGTCAAATGTTCATTTATTAATAAAGGTCTACAAAAATTAAAAAATATAGATGAACCCGTAAAAGCCTATTATGCCGACCTCAAGCTAGAAGGCGTTTTGGACCCCAGAAAATATAAACCTAAGACTGGGGGAAACAAGTTACCGATATTAGCAATCGGAATCTTGATGACAATGATTTTTGGCATAATCTTAACGCAAAGTTGGGAGCCTGATAGAGATAGTGCCGATTTCAAAAGAATCGCTATTGTTCCATTTAATACCGGGTCAGATGATCAAGAACTCCTAAACCTCGCCACCGGCTTAACACAAGATTTGAGTGGCAGTCTATCCACTGCGTCTAAGAAACTTAATGTGATAACTCTGCCTGAAGAGCCAAATGATTTAAGCAAGTTACAGAATGAAATAGATGCTCGATATCTAATAAATGGCAATATTAGAAAAAGCGGACAAAATATAAGAATTCTAGTTAACCTAATAGAAATGACTACCATGTCTACTGTATGGTCAAAAAAATATGATAAAAAATTTACGGCCTCTAATATTTTTTCTCTACAAGATCAAATTATAAATAATATAATCGACTCCTTGGTTGGCAACGGTGCAGTACTTGCACAAGAAGTTGCCAAAAACTTCTCCTCCTCAGGTACTCAAAATATGAGTGCTTACGAATGCGTTAACTTCGTTCGAGGACAATACTTTAAAGTCTTAAGTCCAGAAATGCATTCTAAGGGCCTGAAGTGCCTGAGAAAAGCGGTGAAAGATGATCCTGAGTACAAGGAGGCTTGGGGTCTGTTAGGACACTTACTTGCATGGGGTTACTCACTTTATGTTCCATTTTTTCAGGCAGTTGATAAAGATGGACTTTCAGAGGCTGTCACCGCAGTTGAAAACGCTATTCGTATTGACAAAAATTATGCCAGAGCATACGCAACCCGAGCAGAGCTACTCTTTTATGAGAGGGACTGGGAACAAATGATGATTTATGCAGAAAAAGCATTTGAATTAGCACCACAAGATGCCTATACGATGGGACAAATCTCTTATCTTACGGTCTTGTCAGGATTTGGATGCAAAACTACACAGATAGTAAAGGAACAATTTAACGTTGACCAAGATGCTTGTAAGCGTCTCGACTGGGGTTATCAGCGGGCTCGTTTGGCTCACGAATTGGATGCAATTAGTTCTATGACCTTTGAAAATTACGGACTGGGCCATTACTATTACGCTACCAACCAATGGGAGAAAATGTTGCAGATCTACGAAGAAGTTCCGACTCCAAAATTTCATTGGTGGAATTTCTTAATGGGGTTTGCCCATCATAAAATAGGTAACAAAGAACAGGCAAGGTATCACCTAGACATAGCCCGGGAAGCCATTATGTCAATCACGGATAAACCTTTAGAGAAACTGGAGCTTCGCATAGAAGTCTGGAATATGCTCTCAAAGTTTGAGGACGCTAGATCAATACTCAAAACATACGGCTGGCAGTAACCATAACTCTGGTTTCTATGGATTTCGTTCTATCCTTTTCAGGAAGCTTCACGAGCTCAGAAGGTTATGGCTAACCGAAAAACTTTTATGTGGCAACTAAACTCAATGATACAACGCATCATAGAAGGTAAAGAAAAAAATAGACAAGATTACATGAGTCCGAACAAAGCTTAGGTATAATGAAGTGCTGACTCAAGTGGCAGAATGCCCGGGTATGGCGCCAAGGTCATTTGGATAGCACAAATATAGATAATACCGTGTTCATATGGAGAGACTAATTATTATGCTGACCTGAAGTGATGGAATTCTTTTCAGGCGAGGCCGCATTATCCAAGACCTTTGCCTTCCTTGGCTCTTTAATGTGGTTAATTTTAAAACAACCAAATGGCTCGACTGCCTAAAATAGTAACAACAAAATTATAATTTAGATAACATGTAAATAACAATTTATAAAACCTTAAAATTATCAACTTGGAGAGCAACTTGGAGATTGTATGTTTAGATTTAGAGGGTGTATTAATTCCTGAAATCTGGGTGAAATTCGCTGAGAATACTGGAGTAAGTGACTTCAGAATGACGACTCGAGACATCCCAAATTATAGTGAACTAATGGACCAAAGGCTTACATTATTAAATAACAATAATTATAAATTAGATGATGTTCAAAAGGTAATTGGTAGCATGGAGCCCCTCGACGGTGCCAAAAGTTTCTTGGACTGGTTAAGGGGGAATTTTCAAGTTATTATATTATCTGATACCTTTTATGAATTTGCAGCACCGTTAATGAAAAAATTGGGTTGGCCGACCTTACTCTGTCATAAATTAGTATGTGATAAACATGGATCTGTCGTCGACTATATACTCCGGCAACCAGATGCCAAAAAAGAAGCTGTAAGATCTTTCCACAGATTAAATTATCGTATCTTAGCAGCTGGCGATTCTTATAATGATATTGCAATGTTGCAAGAAGCGGATGTTGGTTTTTTGTTTTGCCCTCCTCAAAATGTTATTAACGAATTTCCTCAATTCAAAGTTACAGATGGTTATGAAAAACTAAAAGATGAGTTAATTCGTAGTAGTGATAGTTTTTCTGGAGCATCAGCATGAATACTATTTACACTTAGCAATACGTGAAAAAATTAATACTTATAGCTATGATAACTTTCTCCACCAATGGCTCATGCGAATGGGTAAATTTCGCCACGAATACAGGTGGCTCAGAATACTTTTATGACAAAGATACGGTCAGCAAATTAGGCCACAATATTTTTGTTTGGGTAAGAACAAAGTATGCTGAGGGGTCAAAATATGGAGACTGGAGCTCTGAAGTTTATCAGCAAATTAATTGTCGCGAATATACATTTAAATATATTCACGCTTCTTATTACAAAGATAGCAATTGGGAACATCTAACTGCAACAGAGGGAAAACAGCCAAAGATGGGCATACCACCCGGATCAGCTATACAGTATCTTTCTGAAATCATTTGCCGGTAATTGATCATCAAGAAAACAACAGTTGCTTTTCTATTAGTTGAATCAACTAATTTATTATTTGTCATCGGGCCTCGTTCTATGACTAATGTCTTCACATCTATCAGCACCTTTTGGATGGAACTTTTTATTTTCCATCAGTATCAGGTCTCTGCATCAACAAACGTAATCTCGTTTGCCGATAAAACCTCCATCGCGGTTGGCCCTGGCGTTTCCATGCTACCAGTAATTACTAATACTGTTTTTCCGTAGATGGTATCACTACTTCTGCCTCTCTTTGTTTTTTCGCCCAATCGACTCTATCATCGAACTTTGGAAAATCCAATAAAATAAGTTCAAATAATCTCTTACTTGCAATAAACTTACTCTACAAAAAAAATAAAACAAAATTAGCTTACTATTAACTCTAGGACTAAACCTTCATAACTTCATACTTCTTCATTTGTTGTATATATATTAATATAAACAGTAAGTTGAGACCAATAATTGGAAAGGAATGCTACATTGACAGAATACAAACCCTACACGCCACCGCCGGTTTGGAAGTGGGCGTCTCAAAGTGGTGGAAAATTTACGAACATCAACAGGCCAATCTCAGGAGCAACTCACAATAAAGAACTCCCCATTGGGGAACATCCGTTACAGTTGTATTCGTTAGCGACACCAAATGGAGTAAAAGTGACCGTGATGCTTGAGGAGCTACTGAGCCAAGGCTACAGTGGAGCTGAATATGATGCCTGGCTAATAAGAATTCATGAGGGGGATCAATTCGGAAGTGGATTTGTCGAGATTAATCCAAATTCTAAAATTCCAGCACTAGTGGATCACACAAAAGGAAAAGGTCTCCGTATATTTGAATCTGGAGCCATTTTGCTATACCTTGCCGAAAAGTTTGACGCGTTTTTACCAAAAACCCACATTGAACGAACAGAGTGTCTATCATGGCTTTTTTGGCAAATGGGTAGTGCTCCGTATTTAGGTGGAGGATTTGGACATTTTTACAGCTACGCTCCTGAAAAATTTGAATATCCGATAAATCGCTTTGCTATGGAAGTAAAACGTCAATTAGACGTTCTCAATCAACATTTAACAGAAAATGAATTCATAAGTGGCCCTAACTACTCGATTTCCGATATAGCAATATGGGCCTGGTATGGACAATTAGTTCTCGGAAGACTATATAATGCTGGGGAATTTCTGGACGTAGGATCCTATAAAAGACTTGTTGAGTGGGCAAAGCAAATTGATCAAAGACCGGCCGTACGAAAAGGGCGTATGGTAAACAGAACTTTCGGAGACCCTAAAATGCAACTCCATGAGAGGCACGCGGCAAGCGACTATGTGCTGAAAACACAAGACAAGCAAACAGGTTAAGCAAACGCACCGCCCAAAAGCCAAGGAGTATGAAATTCATACAAAAACTAATTAAATGACAAATCCTAAAAAATATCCAACTTTAGCAGATGCAAAAAAACTAGATAAAAAACTAAAACAGGCCATGCACGACCTTCTTCAAGGCAAAATAACGGCAGCTGAAGGCAATGAAATAGCCACCGAGGCGGATCACCTAATGAATAGCCTAGAAGGCTACATACAAACACTAGAGAGCGATTTTGAGTTACATGAAGACAAGAATTTCTTGGGAAACATTAAAAGACAATCTCATTAGATTTTTTTTAAAAAGATCAAATTATATCAATCAAGAGGTTAGAAATTATCAAATACCTTTTATATTTTTCATCCTAAGTATTGTCTCCACTGGAACCAGTAGCCAGGGACCGTCAGAAATACCTAGGGTTTTTCAAGATTGCACTGAATGCCCCCGCATGGTCACAATTGAACCGGGGGAATTTTACCTTACATCACCCCCGCTGTGGCAGGGGCGGCCTTTCGGACTAGGGCCAATGCGCAAAGTAATAGTAGAGCATGCTTTTGCAATTGGCCAATACGAAATTACAGTCCAAGAATGGGACGCTTGTGTCATTGCAAAAGCTTGTGAAGAAATTGATAATAATGGCACACCAGAAAAAAAAACTCCTATTCACAATATCACATGGCATCAGGCCTCCGCTTATACAAAATGGTTAACACTTAAAACAAAACATAAATATCGCCTTCCCAGTGAGGCTGAATGGGAATATGCAGCTCGTGCAGGATCAGGTAGGTCAAGATTTTTTGACCTCAAAGAATCCGAAGTCTGTGACTTTGCAAATGTCTATGATTTAACAGCTCACAGAGCCTTGGGGTATGAATGGCCCCATATCTCCTGTGAAGACAAATTTGTCCGCGAGTCTCCGGTAGGATCATTCAAAGCAAATAAATTTAAACTTTATGATATGTTAGGAAACGTCTGGGAGTGGACTGAAGATTGTAAATCTGCAATAGGAACTAGACACATGCGTAATAGTAGCGGTCCAGTCCTAAAAGGTGATTGTTCTCTCAGAGCATTTAGGGGAAGCTCTTGGCTCAGTCATCCTCCAAAATATATTAGACCTCCCGATCGATATAAATATACAGGTGCAAAAGATATAGACTTAGGATTTAGAGTGGTTAGAGAGCTCGGAAAAGTTTCAAATGAAAAATGATTAATAAACCATAATTACCAAACTACAGGAATATAATAATGGGCGATAATTTTAGTTTTGATAAGGTCGAGTGGCGTAGGGTTATAGAACCGGATTTCAAACAGTTTAAAATCGATTTTGAATATAGTCTTATGGGATATGACATAAGTTTGGGTCGTCTCGACATGCTCTTGCGGTACGCCCCCGAAAGAGGTCATTGCCGCAGACATCGTCACTTAGCGTCGACTATGACATTGGTACTTGATGGTGAACAACATCTTACTGAATTCCAAATTAATGGAACCACGCGGGCAATCTGTCGCAAAAAAGGGGATTATGCACTTGCAAAAGCCGATGCCTTACCACATCTTGAGCATGGGGGTGAGTCTGGCGGAACAGTCATGCTATCACTACTGACTCAAGATGGGAATCTATTTGAATACTTTGGAGAGAATCCTGAAGATAGCTGGATAATATCAATAGAAGATTATGTAAAAAACTGGAAAGAAGGGATAATTTATGGAAGCAGAGCTAAATAGTTCAAAATTTGACAAATTGTGACCATTTGTCCATGAAAGTGCATTAATGATGGAACTAATAATTAAAGAAAGCCGTCACAGCAGTTCACAATAGATATAAGAATGCAGTTTCCCACAGATACAAAAAGTGTAACTGAGCGTCTTTCTAATTTTAATCCGACGTCATACGCAAGAACCAGAAATCATGTTGATGGCAACGTGTCGTTGTTATCACCCTATATCACCCATGGCTTCATTTCCCCAGCTAAGATTCGCGAATTTCTAGTTCATAAATTTCAGATACCTCGTAGTCACAAGTACATTCAAGAATTAACCTGGAGGGAATATTTCTCACACTATCTAAGAAAAAAACCACAGGCAACCGTCAAATCCATCAAAGCTACTATTATTGATGAAAATTACTATTCAAATTCTATTCCGACGGATATTTTAGAAGGAACTACTGGGATTCCTGTGATCGACCATGGAGTCAGGACACTTTATCAGGATGGTTATCTGCATAACCACCTGAGGATGTGGCTCGCCGCATATATAATTCACTACCGAAAAGTCCGGTGGCAAGCTGGGGCTCACTGGATGTACTCCTATTTAATTGACGGAGATCTTGCCTCAAACCATCTATCTTGGCAGTGGGTAGCAGGGACCTTGACTGGTAGACCATATTTATTTAATGCTGATAATGTACAAAAATATGCCCCCAGTCTTAGTTGTCGTCATACTCAGATTGACAAACCGTACCCGGAACTTCTTAATCTAGCAAGCAGTAAGAGGACCATTCATTTTGAAACCAATAATAGGGCCGAACTTACCCCTATTCCACCGTTAATAAACCACCTTGAAAATAGAAAGCCTGATGGAATAAAGTTAAAAGGAAAGCTCTTGTCGATCTGCCATCCTTGGAGTCTGAGTCAACAAAAAACTCCTTTTGATATAGGTGTTTTTATCAGTGACTTCCATAAAATGTATCCTTGGTGTCGAGCTAGATGGGACTTTGTTACAGATAGGATGGCAAGGGTTGCCAACAGCATTGCTTTCCTTTCTCTAGAAGACTACCAAAAAATTACATGCGAAATCCCAATTAAAATCACACCAACTCCAAATCCGTTTTATAATCAAATCTGCCAAACATCAAATACAACTTTAGTTATGCAGTCCCCTTTGCACAACGTTCCGGATGTACACTATCCTTCATTTTCGAAATATTGGAAAGCTATCGAATAGAGAAAGCCTGTGGTATATCAGTTGATTTCGACTTCTTTACATACAACCCTAAGGAGAAAATATGAGAAAAAAGATTGTCCTTATATTCTTGCTTCTCTGCAATACAGCGACAGCGGATTGGTCCAAATGGTTAGAATCGCCCGAGGGAGATGCATCCTTTATAAACACAAATAAAATCAAATTAGTCGGAGATTCTCTTTTATTTGTGGTAAGGAAGCGACTCAGCACAGCAAACGACGCTGGAGAGCAAAGCATTGAGACTCAATATGAAATGAACTGCCACTCAAGATCATACAAAATTCTCCAAGTTTATTTTTATGAAGACAAAAACTGGTCTAAACTAAAACATAGTTTTGACCCCAAAGATAAGGGCAGGCTTATTCGACCGGATACAGCAACTGAAATTTTAGCGGGTATCGTGTGCAAATAACATTCAGTAGTATGGTCAGCATATCTTCAAGAGGCTAATTATGAATTTTTTAATATTTTTTTATCTTTTAAAACATGAAACCATACTTTATCACAATAGAAACAATCAACCTGATATATGTCATTATTAGATAAAACCTAGGTGTTCTATAACTTTAAGGAAAGGTAGTTTGTTCATGGACTTTCAACTTTCAACCGAACAAAAAAAACTCCAGGAGGCCGCTCGGCTTTTTGCGACAGAGCAAATGACTTCAGTTGCTCGCGACTTGGAGTCGCAAAACCAACCTCTATCCTCTACTTGGTTAAAACGTTATGGGGAATTGGGTTTTTTAGGAGTGAACATTGCTCAAGAACTGGGGGGGCTGGGTCTTGGAAATTTGGAGGCACTGATTGTTCTTGAAGAATTCGCCAAAGTGTCACCAGCAATTGCCTTTCCAATATTTGAAAGCTCGGTGGGACCAATAAGGGCAGTTGAACACTTTGCCAATAGAAAGCTTGTAGAGCGCATTGTTCCAAAAGTCTGTAACGGCGAGTTGGTTGTAGCTGTTGCAATGTCCGAACCTGATGCTGGATCCGCATTAACCGACCTTAAAACCAAAGCAGAAATTAAAGACAATATGATTGTTGTAAATGGACAAAAGCGGTGGTGCTCAGGGGGTGGTCATGCAGACGCCTACGTAGTCTATGTCCGCATGACAGACACACCGGGAGCTGGTGGGATTGGTGCAGTATTAGTTGAAAATGGTGTCCCCGGACTAACTTTCGGTGCCAGGGAACAATTAATGGGTTTCCGGGGAATTCCATCTGCAGATATTTTTTTTGACGATGTGAAAATTCCAATTGAGAATCTCGTTGTGCCGGCTGACGGTGGGTTCCAAAAACTGATGGAGGCTTTTGATTTAGAACGCTGTGGAAATGCCACAATGTGCTTGGGAATTGCCCAGGCTGCATACTCTGATGCATTATCCTACGCTCAAGAACGATATCAATTTGGGAAACCATTAATCGATTTCCAAGCCGTACAGCTAAAACTTGCGGATATGGCAATGCAAGTTGAATCGTCAAGGTTACTCATTCATCGTGCAGCCCAAAATTCAACAGACGGACTACCATCTGTTTTAGATTCAAGTCTGGCCAAATGCTTTGCCAATGAGATCGTTAGGGAAGTAACGGGGGCCGCAATGCAGGTTATGGGAGCTTACGGTTATTCAAAAGAGTTTCCTCAAGAACAACGGATGCGTGATGCTTGGGGCTGGGGGATAGCTGGAGGAGCAATTGATATTCAAAAAATAAACATAGCCTCCTCCCTAGTTGGAAGGCGATTCTCCCAACGCCGATAAAATCCTAACGTAAAAATACTTTAATAAAACCGTTGTTTTACAAATGCAATCTCTTTTAACCATCGACAATTGCTCCGATTACTCGATATAGTATCTACAATTTAGTAGATTTAGCGATAAATATTAAAGTAGGAAAAGGGTGAAAATTTTTGAAAATCGATTAAGTAAAGAACATTTTGGACAATTAAATGCCAGAAAACCTAGTAAATATATTTTGTCAAAATAACGCATGAGAAATCTACTACTTGTTTCTCTTCTCCTATACCCAGTAACTTCCTTATCGGAGTGGGTGGAGAATAAACATGGTACCTTCTATGATCTCCCTGTCACTGAAGAAGATGGGTATCTCGTTTTAATCGAGAGAGAATACAAAAATAAATCAAGTGGAGATTATAATGGCTACAATAAAGAAATCATTCGCAAAATTGATTGCAAAAATAGAAAAGAGGCTCTTGTTGTTGCCAAAAGATACGAAAACGGCATAGTAGACAAAGTTTTTGACTACGAAGCCAAATTAGGGCTGTCACGACTTCTACGTGTTCTCGACCCTATCAGTCTACGAGAACTCCAGGATATAGGGATTTGCCCAAAATAGAGTCCCGCGACATTCATCGGAATTACATGATGAATAATCCCTTTTACCATTATTGTCAGGGAGACCTAATTAGTTTAGTTCCGACCAATGGTCAAAGACAACTTTACCCAGCATTTATTTCACCATGAATTCGTTGACTTTAATCTCTTTGTCCAGAGGGTACTCAAGGCCTATCGAATTATCTTACTTCGGTGTTAATAACTTAGTCCTAGTAGGTTGTCCTAGCCGCATTCCTCATAAGATCCTCAAACTCCTGAAACCATACGTTTCCTAATTTTCACAATTCTTTAGAAAACAATGCATCAAAGACTAACATGGAAGCATCATAAATGTAATCGCCAGATGATGATATACAGTACTCGACTAAAAAACCGGCCCATAATACTATATATAAAAACTTCAAATATATTAATTAAAGTAAAAGCAAACAAATATTGAAAGGATTTAGATAGCCATGGAATATCGACGGTTTGGGACTACAGGGATGAAAGTATCTGAGTTGTGCCTCGGTACAATGATGTTCGCAAAAAAAGCTGGGTGGCGTAACTACACAAAAGGCCCAGCAGATGCAAAGAAAGTATTTAAAACCGCACTGGATCTTGGAATCAACTTTTTTGATACTGCAGATATTTATTCCCACGGATCATGCGAGGAAATAACCGGTAAAATTCTTAATTCCATGGCAAATCGAGATGAGATAGTAGTTGCAACAAAAGTACACGGCCCTATGGGACCAGGTCCAAACATGAGAGGGTTGTCTCGAAAACACATTTTAAGTGGGATAGATGCCTCTTTAAAACGCCTTGGTATGGAATACGTGGATCTTTACATAATTCATCGATGGGACCATGAGACAACCAGGGAGGAAGTAATGGAGGCACTTCATGACGTAGTTAAAAGTGGTAAGGCAAGATATATTGGGGCCTCTAGCATGTTTGCCTGGGAGCTAGCAAAAGCCCAAGAAGCAGCTCACGTAAACAATTGGACAAAATTTGTGTCCATGCAAAACCATTATAATCTAATCTATCGGGAGGAAGAACGTGAAATGATTCCTCTCTGCATTAATGATGGACTAGCGATAACCCCATGGAGCCCGTTAGCGAGAGGCTTCCTGGCTGGAAATAGATATAAAAAAGGGGGAGGTCCAACTCAACGAGCTAAAAATGACACATTATCTGATAACTTTTACTACAGCAAAACAGACTTTGAAGTACTAGAGGTACTTGAAACCATATCAAATCAAATAAATAGAAAACCCGTTGAGATTGCCTTGGCATGGCTATGCAGCAAACCTGCGATAACATCTCCAATTATTGGTCCAAGTACATCCTCTCAACTAAAACAACTTGTTAAATCTTTATCCTTAAAATTAACAAGGAAACATATTGAAAGACTAGAAAAACCATATCAACCAAAGCATATAGCTGGACATTCCAGTAACACTCAACAAGCTAATGAGATGGCACGACTAGCACTAGAAAAGAAGAAACCAAAAATTAATTAAGCTTCATACCATAATATGCTGATTACCAAGATAGGTTAAGGTATGACGTTCAAACAAAAAAGATACCAAACTGACGAGTCTTCATTACAGAAGCAACTAGCAAAACGGTTGACAACTAATGAGAAAAAACAATATTTTAACCAAGGATTCGTTAAAGGTTTACCCGTTTTCCAAAGTCAATCTGAAATTGCTTTCCTTCAAGACATGTTCTTAAAGTTATCTAGCCGGCTACCCAAAAGTATAGATATTAATCAAGTTAATGCATGGCATAAATTTAGTTTAGAGTTCTACAAATTGTGTCACCACCCGGCCATACTCGACTATGTGGAAGATATTTTAGGGAGTAATTTCTACCACTGGGCTGGGCAATTTTTTGTAAAATATCCCAACGATGGATCGGAGGTTCCTTGGCATCAAGATGCTCAATACTGGCCCCTTTATCCGTCACAATCTGTAACTGTCTGGCTGGCAGTATTTAACACAAGTTTAGAGAATGCTGCTATGCAAGAGGTAAAACGAAGCCATTTAAATACCAAATATATTCACAGAATTAACAATTCTGCTCACTATGTATTACACGAAGAGGTTTCTTCAGATCAGTTCAATAGTACTAATATAGAGACGGTCGATCTTAAGGCGGGACAAATCTCACTGCATGACTCTAGATTACTTCATGGTTCAGGACCAAATTATTCAAAACACACAAGGGCAAGGATAACTATTCGCTACTGCCCTACTAATGTAAGATGTGATCTTTCAGTTTGGCCAACTTTTGAAAGCTACATGGCCCGTGGGGAAGACAACTATAAGTGGAACCCTATAGGTCAGGTGCCAAAAGGCGAATCGTATCCTGTACGAAAATTTCAACATTCGTCAGAAGCTCTCTGGGACTAGCTGCAAAAAAGTATCAAAGAAGGTTGAATTGAAGACATTCACCCATGGGAGAGAAATGAGGTACGACAATCTAAAAGCTAACATCCGATTTTTGGGACGTATTCTCGGCGATACCATCAAAGAACAAGAAGGTAGCGACCTATACAACATAATTGAGAAAACTCGAAAGAACGCCATACTCTTTGAGAAAAATGGATCTACACAGGCCAAAAAAAAGTTAAGCAAAGTGTTAGATGATTTAAGCGTGGCATCTACTATTGACGTTATTCGTGCCTTTAGTTTGTTTTCTTTGCTATCAAATATAGCAGAAGATCAAAATCAAAAATATAAGAATATCGAAGCGAGGTACAACAAAGAAAAAGGGTCTATTGAGTATACCTTTGAACTCCTCAAAAAGCATAAAATACCAATTACAAAAGTAGAAAAATTTATCTCCGGGTGTCTAATAAATCCAGTACTAACTGCACACCCTACCGAAGTTCAACGAAAAAGTATTCTAGATCTGCAGAGAAAAATTGCCAGACTATTAGGGCTTAAAACTGAATCTTCTAACACCAAAAATGCTCCAAATTGGGAGGAGGAAATAAGACAGTCCGTTGAGACCCTTTGGCAAACAAGAACATTAAGAGAACTCAAATTGTCAGTGGAAGACGAAATAAGAAATGCTTTGTCGTATTACCGCTATACGTTTCTATCGGAAACTCCACGTATTTGCAAAAAAATAGAAACCTTGATGACTAAAATAGGAGCTAAAAAAAAGAAAATAGGCGTTTTTCTTCAAATTGGTAGTTGGATAGGTGGAGATAGAGATGGAAACCCGTATGTGACGGATGCAACTTTAAGGTACGCCGTGAAAGAAAATTCTAAATATATATTTGAATTTTACCTGCGTGAGGTGAATCTGCTAAGGTCGGAGCTATCGATTTCCTCACATCTAGTCGATGTAACGCCTGAATTATTATCTTTAGCAACAAAATCACCAGACCAGTCTGCACATCGTACCGACGAACTCTATCGCCGTGCATTAATAGGTATTTACAGTAAATTATTAGCCACTTCAAACAAATTGAACGGTACTAATTTACCGACTAACACTGAGACAGGCCCTTATCTAAATATTAGTGAATTTACCTCAGACCTACGTATAGTTATCAACTCATTACGGGAAAACGGTAGTCATAGAACAGCTGACGGTCGTATCAGTAAACTGCTATGGGCTGCGGAAGTTTTCGGATTTCACTTGTGCCCCATCGACCTCCGTCAACATTCCAGCGTTCACGAGAGAGTTATTGCGGATCTCTTTCTACAAGGAGAAAATAAACAAGACTACGAAAATTTGACTGAAATTGACAAGCGGAACTTGCTCGTTAATGAACTAGCAAAACCCAGACCTCTACGATCTCTTAATGTTGAGTATTCAGATGAAACTCGCAAAGAGTTACAAATAATTGATGCCACAGCAGCTATAAAGGCTAGCTATGGAAATGCCGTTCTACCAAATTATGTTATTTCCATGACACATGATGTAAGTGATATTTTGGAGGTAGTACTTTTATTGAAAGAGTCTGGGATTTTTATCCCAAACAAACGAAAATGCTCTGTCAATATTGTACCTCTTTTTGAGAGTATAGCTGACCTCCAAAAAGCCGGTACGTTGATGAGAGAGTTATTGAGCAACAAATATTATCGTGCACTAGTTAAAAACAACAATAACTATCAACAGATAATGCTTGGTTATTCTGATAGCAATAAAGATGGGGGCTATTTGTCCTCCTGCTGGGAGCTTTACAAGGCAGAGACCGAGTTGGTTAAGGTCGCCAGTGAATATGATCTGCAGTTATGTCTATTCCATGGTCGCGGCGGCTCAGTAGGCCGAGGAGGCGGACCTGCATATGAAGGTATCCTATCTCAACCACCAGGTAGTATTACGGGGAAAATTCGGATTACAGAACAAGGGGAGGTTATAGCAGGTAAATATTCTGACCCTGATATTGGAGGTCACCACCTGGAAACAATAGTAGCGGGGACTATGGAAGCCACACTGCTAAATTCAGCGACAGAACTCAAAATCAACCCTAAATATAAAATCGCTTTAGACCAGATCAGTAGTATCGCCTTTCGGCAATATCGAAAGCTGGTCTATGAGACCTCCGGCTTCACGGAATTTTTCCATCTAGCAACACCAATATCTGAAATTGCCAAGTTAAATGTTGGTAGTAGACCGTCATCTCGTAAAAATTCGAAAGCAATTGAAGACCTAAGAGCGATACCATGGGTTTTTTCATGGTCACTAGCAAGAGTTATGCTCCCAGGATGGTACGGATTTGGAAGTGCAATTGAACTTTGGCTTGAAGACAATAAATTTTTAGGTCTGCCTTTACTTAAGGAAATGAACCAAGAATGGCCTTTTTTTAAAACAATGATGGCCAATATAGACATGGTTCTGGCAAAAGCTGATATGCACATAGCCTCAAGGTACTCTGAACTAATACAAGATAAGCAATTACGAGAAACAATATTCGGAGAAATCAGATTAGAATTTGGAAAAACAGTTGAAAGTGTATTGACTATCAAAGGGAATGACTACCTCCTAGAAGAAAATCCCTCTCTTTTCAGCAATTTTAAAGCTCGTGTGCCATACATTAACCCCCTAAATCATTTGCAAATTGAACTTCTTAGAAAATATCGTGAGGGCAACACAGAGGAACAATTAAAGCATGCCATACTTCTCACGATAAATGGAATAGCAGCAGGACTTCGAAACAGCGGATAATGACCCGGGGGTTTTCCCAACTACTGAACAATCCTAAATTCATATCGCAAGAGGCCAAAGAGGACGTCCCTACTTACAAGATAAAGGACGTTGACTCAACAAAGCTATTACACAGCTTTCCAAAATTTAGCGACGTTAAGGAAATTAGATAACAAGTCTATCCAAACCCAATCACATAAATAAGCACAACTGCCGGTATCACAAAAGACCTAAACCATACTTAGTTACAAAAAAACTAGGATTCGTGGAATATTCGTGGAAATTTTAGTTAATCCCGAGTGCAAACTCTTATATGGATCAGTGTTATCCAATACACATCGTTCGCATTATTAAGAAACCTCACTTGGAGCAAATAACTACACACCATAGGAAAATCACGTCCAGCTGATTATCAATATCTTCATGTTTAATATTTGTTTAATATGATTGAATAACGGATTGATCCTCCTCAACTGCGATTTTGATCCAAATAGTATTGTTAAAGTGTGAAAATACACATAATATTTGAGGTTCGATGATATTGAGGAGAATACGTCATGACTAAGGTATTGGGATTAGCATTTGTGTTAAATAGTTTTATACTATTAAGTGCCCATGCAGACACAACCGACCAAGAATGGATGACCAAGGTCGAAGTAAAAAAGTCAGGAGCCCACTGTGCTGACGATAAAAATTGTTTCAACCGCTATCATCCAAAAATACCTCCAGCAGCTCGGGCAAATGTTGGAGATATGATAATCTTGCACACCCGAGATGCGTTAGACTCAGAATTCACATTGGGATCAAATCCTGATGATATAGCAACAATAAATCTGGGGTTAGTCCACCCAATGACAGGGCCAGTTCATATAAACGATGCCAAGAGAGGCGACGCTATAGAGGTGGAAATTGTCGATATCGAACCTGACCAGTATGGTTATACGGTTATTGTTCCAGGTTTTGGATTTTTGAGAGATGTCTTCACAGAACCCTACATTGTCAACTGGAGGCTAACACGTAATGGTGCTGTATCACCACAGATTCCTAATGTGACTGTACCCTACGAAGCATTTCCAGGCTCTATTGGCGTTATGCCGGGAGATCCGGAGATAGATATCATCTTAAAAAGAGAGGCCAATTTGGCTGGTGCGGGGGGGGCGGTACTTATCCCCTCCGGAGGAGGAGGCCTACCCTCAAATCTTTGTGGGGAAGGTGGGGAATTTGAGAAGCGATGTCTTCGAACCATTCCACCTAGGGAAAATGGGGGAAATATGGATGTCCAACAGCAGCAAGTGGGGACCCGTATGCTTTTTCCATGCTTCATTGATGGCTGTGGTATTTTTGTTGGCGATGTACATTATGCCCAAGGCGATGGAGAAGTCTCTGGAACAGCCATAGAAATGGGCTCCGTCACAACTCTGAGGGTCATTGAGATACATGCCGGCAAAGCATCAAGCTTAACCATGCCAGCAACAAAGGGCAATGATCAGATAATCGACATGGAACCTACCCGTTATTACCAGACCGTGGGGATCCCAATAAAAAAATCAGGAGAAGTGCCTCCTTCTCATCAATACCTCTCCGACACAAAAATTAAAAACTTAGAAAATCTTAACGAAGACCTTACGATAGCGGCCCGGCATGCTCTGCTACAAATGATTGACTATATAGTTGAAGAGCACGGACTTTCAAAAGAACAAGCCTATATTCTTTGCTCCGTAGCCGTTGACCTGCGTATAGGCCAAGTTGTAGATGTCCCCAATTATGTAGTAACCGCTACCTTAAACCTAGATGTTTTTGATAAATTTAGACACTACTAACACTGTCTTCTACCAAAACGTCTCAACCCCCCAGTATCTTTATGGGGGGTTGAAATAAGGTGAAACTAGCTCTCTCGATAATAGGCTCATTTTTCTTATGCCTAATAGTGGGAGGTGATACATGGAGCCACTCTCCCTGGAGTCAATACCAAGTTTATAGGCAAAAGCATTTACTTATACTAAGTACACGAGATGACCTGCCTAGCTACGCATTCTCCAAACGTTTAGTAGAGGCAATAAATAGTATCGAACCGACCGCCAATGCTAGACCAGCAAGAGCTAGAAATCTAAAAAGAGCATACGATCTTTTACATAGTAATCAAATGCAATTTGCAGTCCTATCAAAAAACAACATAGAAAATATGAGACTGGCGACAGAGTCTTTTGAAGGCCTAGAACGTCTTGAGCTCAAAACAATCTATATCTATGGGGATCTGGAATTCGTTGTGTTAGCAAACTTCCCTAGTAAACTCGCCTCCATTGTTACTCACGCCATAATTGATACGCGACGACAATTTGAAGATGCCGTTTCAATAGAGAACCTTAAAGGTCTTAAGACACTACATCCGGGCACTAAAATGGTGTTAGATGAACTGTAGTGTAGTCTGGTCTACGTCAAAAATAACAATCAGGCACGACTTCAGTTGATAAAAAACCCTAATGCTCACCGTGTAGCAATCTTACTAGCCGTAGCTGGATTAGTGCCATTTGTGGCAATGTTGGGCTTGCTGCTCATGGATAATAAACATTTTTATTTCTCTGGGCTTGTAAGCTATGGGGCGATAATACTAAGCTTTCTGGGTGCTATAAACTGGGGTATAGCCCTCGCTGGGAAAACTGATTCACCAAGTAATCAGCAGCTCTATTTATGGGGTGTAATTCCTCCCCTTGTGGCGTGGTCAGCGTTAATTTTCCAGCAAAGCATTGGGTTAAAAATATTAATAGCATCTTATATTGTCCACTTATTAGTAGATCGCTGGATGTCCATAAAGCTGAAACTGCCCACATGGTACCTTAATCTTAGGTTAGGTCTAACATTATCGGTGACAAGCATCTTAATAGCAGCTCTTTATTATTATCAATTTAGTAAGGACTATGATCTTGGTTGAAATGAACCAGGAAGAGTGATATATCAGTTTATGAAAGATGATTACCATTGACCCCATAGGCCTGTAAACAACTCAATATACAGGATATTTTTGGGCAAGTAAGACCCAGTTTTAATTGGATTCTTCGGGACCATTATTTTTATTTGGGAATACGAATGATTCTTGTTATGATTGCTGTTACTTTTATTATTCATTAGCTATTCATTTAATAAAACACATTAGGAGGTAACAATGACCAAAATCATAAACACGGCTCTGGGTTATATTCTGGCTACTAATTTTGCGATAGCAGCCGATACCCACCCAAACGTACATCCGCATGTCGCAGTTGTAAAACAGGTGATTAAATCATTTGATAACCCGGAAGGTGCTATTTTCAGTGCTGACGGAGCGCATGTATTTATCTCTAATTCAGCTGAAATAGGTGATAAAGGTGCTGGATTTTCATGGACTGAGGGAGAGGGATATATCAGCAAGATGAAAGTTAACAATGACGGCACTCTCACTATGGTCAACGATAAATTGATCACAGGTATTTCCTCACCATTGGGAATGGCCGTGTTGCCGGTAGCAACTGGAAAGTTTCCGGCTGGTACTATTTTCTTGTGTGCCGGATCAGCACCAATAGTTGACAAAGACGGTAAGACAATTACCGACCGTGCTAGAATGCGTACGAAATTAATCGCTTTCAATGACGATGGCAAAGTATTAGGCGAAATTGATACTGGTAGTAACTCTGTTTTCGAGAAAATTACAGGAAATCCGATTATACTTATAAATGCTATGGGCTTTGACGCTCAAGGTAATCTCTTTGTAGCTGATACAGCATTTGGTGGTGCCCAATTTGAACCTAAATGGGATGGTGCCGGAGGTCTTTGGAGAATTGGACATGAGACCATTGATGAACTGGCAGATGGAAAATTGCCTACAAACATGCCAGAATTTCTTGGAATTCCAGGACATCCAGACGGTGTTGAGGTATCCCCAACAGATGGTAGTGTTTACGTAAACACGGTTGGCCCAGTAGCTGGGGCACCAGATCCTGCAAACGGGGGAATCTACGCTATCACTGACATGACAAATTTACCAGCACCAATGGACGGAAATTTGGGTGCTTTAGATGGACTAGACTTCACCCACAACGGTACCATGTTGAATACGCAAATTAGAGGAGATATCCCAGCCAAAATTTATGTGACATGTGATGGAGTCACGTCTGATTTGATGCTTTCACCACATACTGAGTTATCGGGACCTGCTGACCTAGCAATCCGCCAAATGGATGACGGTAGCTACTTGGTAGTAGTACCAGAATTGATGGCTAGAGACGCAACTCCAGGAGACGATGAAGTTACTGTGTTAGCACTACCACAGACGTTTGATAATTGCATGTAACAACAATAGTATGTCTGAGCCAAGACTATATATACCATTATAGGTATGGGGAGAAAACTCTTTAAAGAAAAAAATCACCCAGGACATCAACGCATTCTCCTTGGAATGCCTCCGACATGTTCCTGGGTGTGTTTCCCCACCAAGTTACTTTCATCCACAAAAAGATCAACTCATCTACTGATACTAAAATACGGCAAATTCAAGATGGTTCCCTCTTAAACTAATCCTGTCGACCAGAAAAATCTAGATCGATTAAAGCCCTCTAGGATAGAGTACTGAAAACCTTACCTATATTTGTACGTTTTTGCCCTATTGTAATATTTCGCTTTCAAAGAATCCGATCTCCTAGCCCCCAATATTACAATCGCCCCTAGTAAATAGAGAGACTAACTAGAGAATGTAAACTACATCTAATAAAATTAATGTTCACTCGATTCCCGAGTATCTTCAGAAATATTACCCTCATTACTCCCAGCATTGTTAGAGGTGGGCTTTTGCTCTTTGTGGCTATGATGGTTAGATGGCGTAGCAGTGCCAGTAACCCCTGCTAAAACTGCTGCTGAACACAGAAAAACTACAAAAGTAACAATTATCCTTAACATCACTAAAACTCCTATAATTTACGATACCAAAAAAACCAATTTGTCCTCTCAAAATTTTAACAAACTTTTGATTGATAATATAGTTATAGGCATGTGCTAAAACCTAAGTTATTTTCTCACCACGACGGGAATTTTTGTTCTAGAAAATACGACCAGTTCAATTATGCTATAGTTTTCACATAAAACCTGTACAAATTTTTAAATGGGAGGGGAACTATGAAATTTATTTCATCACTAATGATGCTAATGGTAGCGGTTAATCTACTAGCGGACGAAGGTTCATTTCAGATGTCTGGCACTGGCCTAGCTAGAATTGATTCTGTTAAACACGGTTCAGCCAGTTATTTAATTGCAGACGTGAAAAATAGTCAAACTATTTATAACAGTACAGGATCATTATTTTCAAATGGCAATATTTTATCCCTATCTGGAGTTGTATTAATAAAAAAGAATCCAGATAATTTTAGTCTTGAAGGCTATGCCGTTGGCGTTTTGAATGGGGGGGGAACTGACACTATTTTTATGAATTTCGAAAGAAATGAGGGAGACCTATCATCAGGTGGTGGGGGACAGGGGAGACTAAATATGACTGGAGGTACCGGTAAATTTGAAAACATCACTGGCACATGTATCTATGATGTAACCTACCTAGAAAAAGGAGCACAACTCATATTCACTAAGTGCAAATATAAAATCTAGTTAAAACAAAAAAAACGGAAGCCATCTCATGCTAGATAGTTCCTTTGCATATTGACTAAAGAAGCTCTAGGCCTTAGACGAAGTCTAAATTTGCTAACCGACTAATCCCAAGTCCGTGAACATGATAACTGTTCAAACTTATGGGCTACTGGGAATAATCTTATGAGCCCTCTGGAAATCTGCGGGCAGTCCGATATCAATGAAGACCTTACCACACGCCAATCCAAAAATCCCCGCAGTTCTTTTTTTTAATAGTGAATTTAATAAATCCTTCTCAAGAGAACTGGTTTCCGTCTTTACCTCCTCGATATAATCAAACATTGGAACAGACGCTAATGACACCCCACCATTCGCAAATCCTGTAGACTTAGTACTTTGCAACGACAGAACTCGTCCTAGATCATCGATTTTCACAATGTCGTATCGACCTCTCTCCTCGGTTACAAACAAACTCAAGGTGAACCATGAGCTTCTAGAAAGATGAAAATCAATAAGAGCCTTTAAATTAACATCAAAATAAGTATCTCCATTTAATATCAAGAAAATATCTTTAGATCTAAGTTTTTTTTTCGCTAGGAGGACCGCACCCCCAGTTCCTAAAGGCTGATTTTCTACAGAGTAATCTATCTCAGCTCCCTGAAATTTTTTACCAAAGTAGGACTGAATAACCTCATTTTTATAACCAACAGATAATATAAACCTATTAATTCCTTTTTTTATCCAATATCTAATTTGCAAATCTAGAAAAGGATACCCATTAATTCTAGCCATCGGCTTTGGCACATCTTTGATAATCGATCGCAGTCGTTTACCAAAACCACCAGCTAAAATTATGGCTTCCATAATCTCCCTAAACGTTTAAATTATTCAGAACTTCTTGAAGTCTTGTAATTTCTTTTGTTAAATCTCTGGGATGGTTCCCAACAAAGAAACCGCTATCATGAGCCAAATCAGCATTAACCATTTCCCCAACACAATCATAATCGAAATAATTTATTACATCGTGGCGAAGAAAGTTACCACCAGTTATCATGCGATAGCCAATACCATTATCTTTAAGGGCTTTGAAAACACTCTCTCTATCTAAGTCAGCATCTGGGTTGATAATCATAGTGAACGCAAACCAGCTGCTAACACCATTTTCTTTCTGGATAATAAAACGATCATCCTGACTAAAACACTTCTTAAAGACATCTGCGTTTTGCCGCCTTATTGAAATCATATTATCTAACTTTTTTAATTGCTCAATGCCAATAGCTCCACTTAATTCTAACGGCCTTGTATTAAATCCCGGTAAAATAAAACGGTAAGCCTCCTCAAAATCATCTGCCTTTGGTTCAAAAATTTTAGAAGTGTTAGGGACTCCCCGAGTCCACCCGTGAGCTCTAAGTGATCTAGCTAAATCAGAAATTTCCTCATCATCCGTGACTATGAGCCCTCCCTCCATTGTAGAAATATGGTGTGAAAAAAAACAACTGAAAGTACCAATATCACCAAAAGTCCCAGTCCATTTTCCATCTAAGCTGGCTCCCATAGATTCACAGTTGTCCTCAAATAGGTATAAACCCTTTGAATCACAAAATCTTCTTAAGACATCAAGCTGGCATGGATTACCTAGGATACTCACAGCTACAACCATTTTAGTTTTTTCCGAAAGAGCACTTTCCAGCATCGATATATCGATATTTAAAGAATATTTATCGACATCTACAAACTTCAAACGAAAGCCATACTGTTGCAAAGGATAATAAGTGGTAGACCATGATATTGCCGGAACTATAATCTCGTCCCCCCTATGCAAAGCGTTTTCTTTTTTGTGAACCAAAGCCGCTGTGCCAACTAAATTAGCAGCGGAGCCCGAACTAACCATTATTGCGTGCTTTGTACCAAACTTTTCAGCAAAGTCTTTTTCGAATTGAGCAACTTTCTCTCCCATGGTGAACATCCCTGAATCAATAACACGTTGCATAGCTTTTATTTCAGCATTCCCCCAAGAACTACTAGCCAATTCATAAAACATACCGTTCCTCTTCCCTATTTCCGACACATATCTTTAACAACATCAACAATATTTTGTGCTGTTGGATAGTAGTGTTGCTCTAATGCATACCCGGCTGGTGTTGGTACATCCGGTAACCCTACCCGTCTCACCGCACCCTTGAGATAAGAAAACCATTTCTCAACCGCCCTAAATCCGATCTCGGCACAGACTCCTCCTATAGCCCAGCCGGTATCAACCACTAGCAAGCGGCCGGTTTTCCTAATAGAATCCTCTATCAATTGATCATCGATTGGCTGTATAGATCTTAAATCTATGATCTCGACGTCCACCCCATCCGCTGCTAACAACTTAGAGGCCTGGTATGCTAATTCAATAGCGTGAGATGCCCCCACAATAGTCAAATCCTCCCCTTCCCGACGACAAACACCTTGGCCAATTGGCACTAAATATTTACCCTCTGGTACAAAGCCATTTTTTTTCATCAGCCACCGATGCTCAAATATAATGGTTGGGCTATTATCTTGGATTGCTTGGAGCATTAACCCTTTGGCATCATACGGTGTGCTCGGCATAAGAATCTTAAGACCCGGCACACCCATTAATAGGCCTTGTATTGCCTGAGAATGCTGTGCACCTGACCCCCATCCCCTGCCGATGGCTGCCCATACCACTAACGGCACCTGCGTCAATCCATTATCCATGAAATGACATTTGGCAGCATGAGTAATCAATTGGTTGAAAGCCAACAAAATGAAATCAGGACGGTTATGCATGTACACCGGCCTCAATCCTCTCATTGCCGCCCCCGTACAAACACCCATCATTCCTTCTTCAGATAATGGTGTATCAAAAACTCTACTTTCTCCAAATCTATCTTGCAAACCTTTGGTTGAACCAAACATCGCACTGGGGTCATCAACTCCTTGACCCATTACTATTACGGACTCATTATCTTCCAGTGCTATCCTCAATGCTTCGTTAAGAGACTGCACGTAAGAAAGAACCCTTCCTTGCTTAGGATCCGGCTCATCATAAACCAGGCTGTTTACTAAACTTTCATCCCAAGGCATTGTTGCCTCCACCCCAAAAAATATTAATCAGCATACACATATTTGAATAAGTCAGCCTTTTTTGGCTCAGGACTCTTAAGTGCATGTTCAAAACAATCTCTTATTTCTTGTTCAATCTGTTTTTGTAGTTCGGGTCTTTGGGACTTAATTCCCAAGTTATTTTGGTCCAAGAAGGAGTAATATGATTCGACTGGACAATGCCTCTCCCACATTTCCCTCTCCTCAACCTCTCTGTAACCGGTCTGACTGTCATCACCTGCCCCACCATGAGCCCGAAATCTATAAACCTTAGCTTCAATAAAATGGGGTCCACCCCCATCCCTTATTTTTTCGACGGCACTTTTTGTTGCCTCATAAACTTCCAAAACGTTGGTACCATCTACAACACTTGAGTTAATCCCATGGCCCTCTGCCCATCTAAAAATATCTCTCTGTGATTGCCTAGTTCTTAAAGGAGACTGGACCGAATAAAAATTATTTTCACAGAAAAAAATAATGGGCAACTGCTTAAGGCTAGCAAAATTAAGGCTCTCAGAGCAAACTCCTTCCTCAGTTCCTCCATCCCCAAAAAAAACCATGGTCACATTTTGGTCACTCTTATATTGAGAGGCTAGTGCTGCTCCCGTTGCGATAGGAATGGCACCTCCCACTATAGCTGAGGACCAAGCCATTCCAACATCTGGATCAATCAAATGCATTGAACCCCCTCTCGACCCAGCACATCCGTTGGCCTTACAATGCATTTCACTGAGCATTTTCTTGAGATCACCACCCTTACCTAGATAAGCACCATGCGTTCTGTGACCAGAATATAAAAGATCTGAAGTTGACAGAGCTGCACAGGCACCCACCGCCGTCGCCTCCTGCCCTATGACCAGATGAATAGGTGTTTTCATGAGGTCGTCAAAATATCTGTTCTCAATTTCCTCTTCAATCAACCTAATACGAAGCATTTTGTAAAACAGATCGATTAGGAAACTATCTGAGTACTTTTCCAGCGCCCCACTCCAGTCTTTAAATCCCTGTCCCTCATATGGATATTGCACCATTATTTTTCCTCTCTAACAAAGGATCTGAAAATCTCACAACCCCTCTGGTTGGTAAAGAGCGATCCTGCTCCCAGTGTTTTCAAAAGTAAAAGGAACATTTACTAGATTACCTAAACTTCTCTTCACTTTTTCCTGACGTTCGGGAGGGACGAAAAGTAACATAAAGCCACCTCCACCAGCTCCTAGCAACTTACCTCCTAGTGCCCCAGCCTCAACAGCAGTTTCATAAATATCATTTACTACTTTTGTTGACACCTTATCCGATAGACTTTTTTTATGTAACCAAGTTTCGTGCAATAGATCACCAAACTCATTTATGTGGGTATCCGATTGTAATAATTTGACTGCCTGACCAACCATCTTGGATATTTCATTAAGCTGTCGCTCACGCTTTTCAAAATTGGCTATCTTGGCCTCTGCTATGTTCGCAGCTATCCGCGAGATCCCCGTAAAAAAAAGCATCAAATGCCCCTCTAACTCGACCTTACGATCTTGTTTGAGAATTACTGGATTTACTCTAAACGAACCATCTTTTAAAAATTCAATTTGATTGAAACCACCAAAAGCTGCTGATATTTGATCTTGAGAACCAACACTTTCACCAATAAGCGTCTGCTCAACGTGAATTGATTGAGACGCCAGTTCCTCCTTCGAAATATACCGGCCTCTCTGTGCCATTAAAGCATTTATTAAACCGACAGTGAACGAAGAACTAGAACCAAGACCAGATCTGGCTGGCAGGTCACCATCATGGTGAATTTCTAGCCCTCTATTTTCCCCCATGAATTGCAAAACTCCCTTTACAGAAGGGTGCTCTATCTCATTTAGCTCTTTAACATTCTCTATCCTGGAGTAAACAATTCGGTACTTATGATCAAAAAAAGCCGGCAGATAGCGACAACTAATATAGCAATACTTGTCTATAGTCGTGGCTAGCACACTCCCACCATTCTTCAGGTACCAAGCGGGGTAATCCGTACCACCACCAAAAAATGAAATTCTGAAAGGTGTTCGACTAATTATCATGAAAAAATCATATTTTTTGCCCTAAACAAGCAGGGAGAACAAATCGGATCATGCAACTTTTGGATCATCCATTTTGGGTGAGTTATCTAACAGCTTGCGCTGAAGCTTGATTTTGGTCATGTCTCTAAGGTGTAGTCCCACGCCATTCCCAAATTTTTTTGTAACAAAATCAAGATATCCTGGCTCCTGATAGTACCGTAGGAATGCTTCATCCCTGAATTTTAAAACATCAGCAGCAGTAAGAGTCTCTGTTCTCAAGGGCTGTGTCTCATAGCTGTGCTGCGAATAACCTATCCATGAAGACGGTAAATCCCACCCGTTACTCTTAGCAATGTCGAATAACTTAGATCCAGGGTAAGCCATAGCACAGTAAAAATTAGCAAACTCACATCGGGCCTCAATTGAAAGCTGAAAAGTCTCTTGCATAGTCTCGAGAGTGTCATCAGGCAATCCAAAAATATAATTGCCAATAACGTTTATACCTGCCGTTTGTATCTTGCGAACCACATCAATGATAGCCTCAGTCCCAAATCGACCTTTTTCTACCCCATCTCGCACATGTTTGCTTCCAGACTCTATACCAAGAGCTAACCAACGAATTCCGGCTAGGGCTAATTTCTCTAAGAACTCATCTTTTACTGTATCGACTCTCGCATACGCCCATATATTGAGATCATAGCCTCTTTCAATAATTCTATCGCAAATCCCCAAAACATGCCGTTTATTCAACACAAACATTTCATCGACAAACTTGATATTTTTTACACCATATTTATTAACCAACATATCGATTTCTTTTATCACGACATCTGGCGACCATAACCGATAGGAAGGTTTTCCAAACGGTGCGTTTATGCAGCAAAAAGTGCATTTATAAGGACATCCTAAGCTGGTATGCATTGACACATAAGGCTGCCTGTCACTTAAGTGCTCAAAACAATGCCAATTATGTGCTCTGTAGCTGTTCATAGGCAGCAAATCCCAAGCTACACCAGGCATTTGGTGATCAATATCACTCATCAATTCCCCTGGAAGATTACGCATAATTTCACCATCCTGAAGGTACCAAAGGCTGGGGATTTTTGCATAATTCGGGTTCTTTTCCATCAAAGCCTTTGCAGTCATCAAAATTGTCTCAGGACCCTCTCTATCACAAACAAAATCAATATTTTCTTCTTGCAGTGTTTGTTGGGGTAAAGCGGCAGGATGCGTACCTGTCATCATAATCTTAATATCTGGTGATAGTGACTTAATCGCAGTACAGGTTTCACCAGCAGAGGTCATGTTTTGGGTTGATGCTGAAGGCTGAAACCCATATACCACCATCACTACAAATTTAGATCTGTAGTCAGATACAATCTGTTGTGCTACCGTGGACGGGCTTAGGTTTTGCCCCGGTGCATCGACTATGCAAACCCTAAGTCCATTTTTAATCAAATAAGTCGCAAATAGTCCTGCCAAAGATGGAGGCTCGATAGCTGAGAATTTGCTGCCCAATTTTTGATATACTGCCGACCGACTGCCTGGATTAACTAACACGACATCAATGTCGTGCTTACTAGAGATACCCAATCTAACTCCTCGTACCTGATTATAGACAAAAAATCCGTGTCATAGCTGTTGCAATCTTCCCAATGGCCTCCAATTTATCCAAGATATTGTCTAGAGAAGGCATAATACCACTATATATAGTTATAATAACCCGTTTATTGACGTATAATACAGTACTTTACCTCAAAAGTCTTGAAAAACAAAACGGATCGACTCTCTTATCTTATTGATTTTCATAGTTTACTTTCACATTCAAACGGTTTAGATAGTCGAGTCTAGAGGGGTACCTACACAACATTTTTATGGGTGACAAGATAACATGAAAAAAATATTAGTAACCGGTGGGGCAGGCTATTTAGGATCAATTTTTTGTAAAGAATTGTTAGATCTAAACTACAAAGTAACAGTGGTAGATAATTTCATGTTCGGTCAAAATAGCTTAGCACACCTTTGTTACGACCCGAACATATTCATAGTAAATGCAGACGTCCGCTCGAAGGATGTAATGACGAAACTTATAAAAGAGGCAGATATTATTGTTCCTCTCGCTGCTCTTGTGGGAGCACCGCTATGCTCCAAAGACCCCATCGGAGCCACCACCATTAATAAAGATGCAATACTAATGATGCTCGAACAGGTTCATCAAACCCAAATGATTTTAATGCCAACTACAAATAGTGCTTATGGGACTGGCGATGAAAATAATTTTTGTACAGAAGAAAGCCCTCTCAACCCCATATCTCAATATGCCAAAGAAAAGGTTGAAGTCGAGGCGGCTCTCATGGACCACCAAAATGCTATCAGCTTTAGATTGGCTACTGTTTTTGGAATGTCTCCCAGAATGAGAATTGATTTGCTAGTTAACGATTTTACCTACAGGGCGGTCAATGATCGATTCATTGTTCTTTTTGAAAGTCAATTTAAAAGAAACTATATACACGTTCGTGATGTAGCGAGGGCCTTCTTGCACGGTATAGATAATTTTGACGAAATGAAAGGTAATATTTTTAATGTTGGGTTATCCAATGCTAACGTCTCAAAAGAAGAGTTATGTAACAAAATCAAAGACCAAGTACGAGATCTTGTGTACCTAGATGCCCCCATTGGGAAAGACCCTGACCAGAGAAACTACATTGTCTCAAACGAAAAGCTGGAAAAAACTGGCTATTCTCCAAGATTTAATTTAGAGCAGGGAATTTCTGAACTTATTAAAGGTTTTACCACGATCAAAAATACCAAATACGGTAACGTATGAATAGGCTAGTAAAGAAATGGAAATCCTAAAAAAAAGCAAACGAGCAAAACCTAAAGTCAGTTTAATTTTATTAGATTGGAATGTAAGGGAGAGCTTCCATTTTCTCAATTATTTAAGTGATCAAACAGCATCCCGCGATGATTTTGAGGTTATCCTGATAGAGTACTATTCAAATGTGTCTGAAGTCGCAAGAAAACATAGTGACCAAATAGATTGTTGGGCCATCTTGAAAATGCCGACTGATCTCTACTACCATAAACACCTAATGTACAATGCAGGTATCATTCTTAGTGGTGGACAAATATGTGTGGTTTGCGATTCTGACGCAATGGCATCACCAACTTTCATCCAAACAATTATTAATGAATTTGACAAAGATCAAGATATAGTTCTCCACCTTGATCAGTTTCGAAATGTTCGGAAGGACTTATATCCCTTCAACTATCCTTCGTTCGAGGAGGTCCTAGGGGATGGTTGTAAAAACTATGCTAATGGTAAAACTAAAGGACTAGTAGATAAAACAGATCCTTTGCACAATCGCAATTACGGAGCTTGCATGTGTGCCCTGAAAACCAACCTAATAAATATAGGTGGGGCAGATGAACATATCGATTACTTGGGGCATATATGCGGGCCTTACGAGATGACATTTCGCCTAGTAAACCAGGGCTGCAAAGAAATATGGCATGACAAAGAATTTACCTTACATACCTGGCATCCGGGAGCTGCTGGGGTTAACAATTATCTGGGACCTCACGATGGACGACATATGTCATCTACGGCCATTGCAGCACTCTCTATAGGAAGAACAGAGCCATTTGTAATGAATAAGGCTATAGGCCTTATCCGTCAAAAACATGACCTCGATAGAAAAATAATCTTAGAAAATTTGATCGATGTCGAATATCTCCAAGACTGGAAGGAAGAGAAACTTAACTCCATATACAAAGAAAACAAATCTTACTTCTATGAAAAACAATCGGTTGCCAGTTACTATGGCTTTAGAATGGTGAAGAAAGAAGGCAAAGTAAGCGGCTTTATTCAATGTCATCCTGATAACGCTAAAAACATAAATCCGAAGATGTCAATCTTATTAGCTGATGATTTTCCTTCAATGAAGAAAAAAATTGACAAAATCCTAAATAACAGAGAAAAAACTGTTGTACATCTCACCAGGTTGTTCATATATATAGTTGCTACTAAGAGTTATGTTATCAACTATGTCATCCTTCGTATCCCTAATATTTTCAGATCAAAAGGTAAATCTCAATCTCGAGGTAAAGCAGCAATCACTAACTCCCATCCCAAAAAAAAATTAAATATAGGCACCTCAAAAAAAGGGGGCATATTTACCCAAATACAGAATCAATTTCATCATTACCGTAACAGGCTAGATCAATTCAAGTGTGAAACAGTTGCTATTTGTGAAAGCGTAGAAAGACTTATATTATTTCTTTACACATTAGACTCTTCTAATAATCTTGAATTAAAGACTATTTTATATGTTGATCGCGGTAGCGTTAGGCTATGGGCTAAAGTGTTAGCGAAGCTCAGCGTTATCCCCAAGATACAGGTAGAGATACTCAATAATAGTGACCGAGTATTTAGCGAATTTAATCCCAACATAGACTGTCCGGAAAAAAAACAAAGGCTTGTTTCCTCCCTGCTATTCACCAGGTTCTATCCTATTTTCTCTGAATTTATAAAAAAGTCACGGGATAATGTTATTGTCATATAATCTTCATGTAAACGGTTGCTTTAAGCCCAAAAAATGCTAAACCGAATAAATTTAAAAAATTCACTAGATTTGGTATCAGTCCTTGTTAGAAAAGAGTTAAAGGTCCGGTATAAAAGTAGCGTACTGGGCTACTTCTGGGCATTAGCTAATCCCTTCGCCTTTGCCTTTGTATATTGGGTTGCCTTTAAATTTGTAATGCGAGTGCAAATGGAGAATTATTCTGTGTATTTGCTTACAGGATTGTTTCCGTGGTTATGGTTAAGTGTAGGTGTAAATCGAGCCACTCAGAGCTTTATTGACAATTCTATGCTCGTCAAAAAGGTGGCAATACCTAGAGCCATTATCCCCTTAACCAATATTGTTCAAGAGATGGTTCATTTTATATTTGCTTTGCCAGTTTTTATAATTTTTCTGGCACTTACCGACGGAATGAGCCTCTACTATACCTGGATATGGCAAATACCACTAATGATTGTTATCCAATTTTTGTTTGTTTATCCAATGTCATTGGTTTTTGCTTTAACAAATGTGTATGTTAGAGACGTTTACTATATAGTTGGAATTGGCTTCTCTCTTTTATTTTTTGTGACCCCTATGGTCTACCCAATAGACATGGTCCCCATCGCATATAGGAGCTACTTTGAATTGAATCCTATTCATGGCTTAATGAGCTGCTGGAGAGGAATTTTAATGAACGGAACCTTAAGCTTAGAACACTTCAGCTTTACTATAACTTTTTGCGTAGTATCCGGGGTATGTGCGTGGCTTGTCTATCAAAAACTCAAATACCGTATTGGTGAGTTATTATGAAAAATAAAATAGAGTGTCAAGACGTCTGGAAGAAGTACAATAAGAATAATGCCCTTGGGATCAAAGAGTTTATTTTGCACGGGGGTAAAAAAAATAAAAACAGATTTGACCGTGAATGGGCATTAAGCGATATATCATTTTCTGTAAAAGAAGGGCAAGCATTTGGAATAGTAGGACCAAATGGAACAGGTAAAAGCACACTTCTATCACTTCTCCTAGGAACAATTACAGCAGACAAAGGCTATATTCGTACAGACGGTAGAGTAGCTTCTCTTCTAGAATTGGGTGCTGGTTTTCATGGTGACCTTACAGGCCGGCAAAACATACTTCTACATGGGGTAATACTCGGAATGACCAAGGAGGAAATAAGAAGCCTTACTCCAGATATTATAGAGTTCTCCGAAATCCAGTCAGCTATAGATGAACCAATTCGATCGTACTCCAGTGGAATGGTGGCACGTCTGGGATTTTCTATCATAATACATGCTGCTAGTGAAATTCTGTTGATAGATGAAGTTCTAGCAGTAGGAGACGCGAAATTTCAAAAAAAATGTATCCTACACCTCAATAAGTTTAAGAAAGACGGGGGAACTATAGTTGTGGTCTCCCACGACATGCCAGAATTAGCCTCAATATGTGATATTGGGTTTTGCCTTAATATGGGGAAAATAGCTAAGTTTGGGCCTATTGATGAGGTGATTGAATACTATCAAACTCTTGACTACTAGACACCGATGACTACGTCAGAAAAAACCATCTCGCTTCTTCTGCCCACAAGAGGACGTCCACAACAGTGTCTAAACTTCCTGAACAGCCTTGCAAACAAAGCTAATAATACAAAACACATTGAGGTAATATTATGTGTGGATGAAGATGATAGAACCAGTCATAACCTTAGTCTTGATGGCTTGAGTACTAGCATTATCATTAGACCCAGACAAACCATGGGAAAATATAATACCGATTGTCTCCGCGAGGCCACTGGTGACATTATTTTCCTGGTAAATGATGATGTTGAAGTCAAGACACAAAACTGGGATCAAAATGTTCGTGAAATGGATGCTCAATATCCAGACGGTATCTATCTGGGGTATCCTAACGACCTATTTAAAGGAAAAAAACAGCCCACTTTTCCAATACTATCAAGAACATTATGTAATTTATTAAAAAATCCTTTTCCTGGGACCTACAAGGGATCTTTCATTGAATATCATCTTCTAGATATATTTAAACGTTTAGAAAGGAAAAAGATCCACCGAATCCATTATTTAAAAAACACTATTTTTGAGCATATGCACCACCGCCTAGGAAAAGGGACGTACGATGACACATACAAGCAAAGAGAAAGATTTGGGGATGATTTAGTTTTTATAACTGAAGATGAAAATCGCAGACACCAGGCCGAAAAAATTATAGCCTACTTAGAAAATCGAGCACCAGTCATTCCGCCCCAACAGATTGACAATAATTCACAAACATCACCTAATCAGTTGCTTTTGTCTTATCTTATAAAAATCGCCTTCTCCAGGGATCAGATTCCAATTCGATGGCAACTATTTTTATTATGGTGGTTTCCTACTCGTTACGTTTTCAGCATAATAAAACAAATCATCAGATTTTCCCTGGCTAGAAAAAGGCAATAGAGTTGAGTTATGCTAAGGAATTCTCCTTAATACCCTTGAAAAATTTATTTGAATCCCAATATAAGAGGTGTAGGCAGATTCATTTTTAACAATTGCCTAAAACTTACATTAATCATATTGCTTCTTAAGGAGAATATACAACATGCATACTTTTGACTTTAGCCCTATTTACCGCAGTACAATTGGATTTGATAGATTAGCGAACATCGTTAGTAAAAATCAGTCTGCAAACGAAGCCAAACTGAGCTATCCTCCGTACAATATCACATCATCAGAGAAAGGAGATTATACGATAACACTAGCTGTTGCCGGCTTTAGTGCTGACGAATTAGACCTACAAGTAGAAGATGGGACCCTTACGGTAAAAGGCAAAAAAAATAATACTTCCCCTAATACTAACTATCTCTACCAGGGCATTGCTTTCCGATCATTTAGAAAAAGATTTGAATTAGCCGAATACGTTAGAGTAAATGATGCGAGACTGCAGGATGGACTTTTAAGTGTAACCCTCGTCAGAGAAATCCCAGATGCCTTAAAGCCAAAAAAGATTAATATTCACACCGATCAGCAGTCAGAGAAAAAACTCAATTCCCATTAAACCAACCTCTAGTAAGACCTCAATTTTGAGGTCTTACTGACCAAATCATCTTAGCTCCTTATTTTCAATACAAGACGACTTCGAAGTTTTACCATTAGTCTTCCAAATAACATCACCAGATAGCTTATCGATATGGATATGATTTTCTGGCCAAACAAGGTCAGCTGTATCTTGTGAAATTTTCTCCAGTCTAACTTTTTTTATATGCTTAATCGCACTATCTCTAAAATTCCCAGTCTCCAAAAAATCAGGGTTTAATAAAACAGCTGAACAATAACTCTTTCCTGTTACCCCATCGCATAAAAGATTTAAAACTCTGGCACGAGAATAGCCCGGGGGGTTAATCAGGATGTGTATGTCAACAAAATTTTTTTCTTTTTTTACTGCACAGTCAGAGGAAAGGTAAGTTTTATTTTCATTAGCCATACTAGATTGCCCGAAAACAATACAAAGAGAACCAATTAATATTAAATAAATCTCGGCATAAGATACGTTGTATTTCCTTTTGTGCATATCAGCACTCTCCTAACTTTTTTTCTCATATTTGACATCTAGAACCACAAACATTAGAAACATTATAAATATACTAGAACCTTAGTTGTCGCAGTCTTTCTTCGAGTTTTTCTGCGACGACACCAGGGTTCATAGTCTAGATAATTAGGCTTCCAATATATAAACCCCTCCTTTAATCCAATCATCACCCTCTTTTCTAACCCTTTGGAGCGAAAAACTTGTCCTGCAAAAATTATATCTATTAGATAGCTTATTTATGTAGTTCTCCGAGTGGGCATACCGACCACTGGGCAATAATTCATATGAATCACCCTCAGCATGTTCAGTAGAGAAGACGAATAATGCTTTTCTATTGGAGAGACGCCTGATCGATGAAAAGATATCTTCTAGGTCACCAACATAAATAAAAACATCTGCGGATACAAAAAAATCAAACCTATCATGACGTTCATTCAAGATTTCATTAAGCTCTCCAAGGACAAGCTCATTATAAACTTTTTTTCTTTTCGAAATTTCCAGCATCTTGGGTGAGATATCGATACCAACTATCTCAGGGATTCTATCCGAAAAAACAGTACCACAAATACCAGTACCGCAGCCCAAATCAAGTCCCCTATCCATCTTCCAATCCGGATATACACTATCCACTGAATCTCGGAGTATTGAAGGAATCTGATACCCTAAGTCGCCCACTAAATGAGAGTCAAATTTAGGGGCGTATTCATCAAAAATCTCTTTAACAAACTCGTTTGGAGGGTGTTTAGTAGTTTTACCAAGAGCTGCGTTTAGATTGTGTCTGGTTGCTTCTTCTTCTGGGGCCAGCCTTAAAGCCATCTGGTAATTTAAAATAGCCTCTTTGGTTTTACCAATATCTTTGTATAAATTCCCAAGGTTAATGTAGGCCTCTACCATTTGAGGATCAATTTCCAGAGCTCTTTTGAAATTTTTAATAGCTGCTTTGTTATTACCTAAATCAACTTTGATGTTTCCGATATTATTAAAAGCAGCGGCTAATGTCGGCTCATTTTTAATAGCTCTCTTGTAACATTTTATCGCCCCGTCTAGATCTCCATCTTCATGCTTTAAGTTGCCAATATTATTATGTGCATCTGCATAGGATGGATCCACTAATAAGGCTGCTTTATAACTCCTCATAGCCTCACCTAAATTTCCCTCTTTTTCTAGAACTAGCCCTAATTCGTTGTGGGTCCCTGGGCAAGTAGGATCAATCAGTATAGCTTTCTCGAAAAAGGTTTTAGCCTCTAAACTTCTCCCCATTTCAAGATAAAGGTCAGCTAACTCCACGCACTCATCAAAAGCTTCCGGATCTTTTTCAATGGCCTTCAAGTGAGATTTGATACGACGATCAATATTTTTCATTTTTTGATCACAATTTAATACCTGAAGTTACTCATACATTGAAGATTGCTACTCACCCCATCAGTTGCGATCTTACTAATTGACACCAAAACTTAACTCCATGGGGTATCACGTCATCGTTAAAATCATATTGAGGGTTGTGGACCATGCAGGAACCAACCCCATCACCATTACCTATAAACACATAAGCACCTGGCTTTTCTGCCAAGATGGCGGCAAAATCCTCTGATCCCATGACAGGGTTTATATTGAGTATCACGTTTTTCTTGCCCACGATTTCCGAAGCGGTTGATACAACTTTCTCAACATCACAGGAATGATTAACTAAAACTGGACACACCTCTTTATAAGTTATTTTACAAATGGCTCCTAAACTATTGCATATCCCTTTTACTATTTGCTCGATCTTTTCTCTAACCTTTACGCGATTTTCTGGGCTGAGCGATCTCACTGCACCCTTCAATAAAACTTCATTAGGAATGACATTATAAGAAGGCTCGCCACCACTAATATGCGTAACACTGATTACAACCGACTGCAACGGATCTACGGCTCTGCTAACTATTGACTGGAGGCTTGTAACTACTTGAGAGGCTACCATTATTGGATCTACCCCTGTGTGCGGAAGAGCCCCATGCCCACCTACTCCTTCAATACATACATCAAACTTATCAAAAGAGGCCATCATCGGTCCGTCACAGATTGCAAACTTCCCCACTGGTAATCCAGGCCAATTGTGCATACCATAATAGGCGTCAGCTGGTGCAATATCAAAAAGTCCATCATCGATCATTCTGTAAGCACCATCAAGATGTTCCTCCGCAGGCTGAAAAATAAAATAGACTGTCCCATCAAAACCTACTGATCTAGCCAACAGCTTAGCTGCTCCTAGGAGCATTGCAGTATGGCCATCATGCCCACAGGCATGCATTTTTTTTCGAACCACTGATTTATATGGTAGGTCATTTTCCTCCGACAACGGTAAAGCATCCATGTCTGCTCTTAGTGCAATCGATCTCTCACCGTTGCCCTTACGTAAAACACCAACTACCCCCGTGCCTCCGATACCCTTTAAAACTTTTAATCCCGATTTCTGTAAAACATCAATAACAAGCTGTGAAGTGCGCTCTTCTTCATAAGCCAGCTCTGGATGACGATGAATATCATGCCTCCACCCTCGGACCTCCAAATTTAAATCCTCTACCACCTCTACAGCCGTCATAAAAAAAACCTCCTATTGACCTCTAACCTTCAACAGTTTTGCTTTAACACTCAAATGTGATTTTTTCGTTCCGTTAAATTAAAACGGATACCACCAATACAAACCTTGTTATTGTCACCTAATAACCTTTCCTTATCAGCACGCTCGAGAACCCTGTCTACCGCAATCACTTCGAGGTCAATTTCTGACAAACCCTCACCCCTACCATCACTTAAGTTAACAAAGTACAAATCAGCATTCAAAAAAGGCAAAAATAGCTGACCCTCTCGATTGCCAAGCGGTATCCCGCTAACTTTGCTCCATTGATTTCCCAGCTGCTCAGGGTTAGAACTCTGTATTCTTACCCCCCTCACTTTCCTTGCCGAGCCAACATGGTGATCATCAGTCCAACCTAATCCGCCGGCCGGATGCCAACTACCTATAAAATTTTCATTAATGTCCCAATCTACCTCGAAAAATGCTCCACCCATGTCTCTTGGGTGCAATTGCATACAATAGAATTCATCTGTTTTCGATTCCCAAGCAACTCGAACTCCAGCGTTTTTAGCATTATTCCTAACAGCTTTTTGCACATTCTGAGCATCTGCCTGGCATATCACCATGTATCCACCATCTCCATCCCTCCGTTTCAGGTAGCGACTCGCAGCTGTGTTCTCTGTTATTGGAGCGACAATTTCTAGGAAGTCTGTACCTATTGGTATCAGCACATTACGCAAACCAAACTCTTTAACACTGGGATCGGTGTAACATGGCCTTACTTCAAAGACTTTCTTTAATCCTTCCAATACAGGTTCTAATTTTAAAGCAACCATGCAAATTTGACGAAGATGGATTCCAATTTTATTTTTCATCTAGTCGCTCTAGTGACCTTTAAATGAGGGTTGTCTTTTCTCGGCAAAGGCTATCGCCGCATTTTTGTGATCATGGGTCTCAAAACAGCTAATATGATGAGTAGCTTCCAGATCCATACAATCTAATAGGTCGCCACTACTTACCGCCCTATTTAAATTTTCTTTCATGTGCCGATAAGCAACTGACGGCCCCTCAGCCAAACGTCTGGCTATATTCATGGCTTTTTCCTGTACTTGATCATCGGGGCAAACCCAATTTACCAGGCCTAGCGACAGGGCTTCATGGGCATCAATTCGATCAGATAAAAAATACAATTCGCTCGCTTTAGCTTTCCCTACCAGCCGACTCAAAAGAAACGTGCCACCGTAATCGCCAGAAAGCCCAACTTTTGCAAAAGCTGTCGTTAAAATGCCTTTCTCCGAAATCAACCGTAAATCACAAGCCAGTGCTAAAGATAATCCCGCCCCGGCGGCCGCACCAGGCAGCACTGCCATCGTGGGCTTTGGCATACTATAGAGCCTTCCTGAGGTATTTCTTTGGGATAACCGCTGATTGTGAATTTTGGCATCTGTACTTACTTGTTCTCCCGCATCCCCAGTTGCTTCTTTTGCAAAAGCCTTTACGTCCCCTCCAGAACAAAAAGCTGCACCAGCACCGGTTAACACTACGCATTTAACTTTAGGATTAGCTTCTGCCCTACCCAACAAAACGTTCATCGCTGAGAGCATCTCTAAAGTGAGAGCATTCTTTGCCTTTGGCCTGTTCATAGTTAAAATCAACACCCCATCGAGCAATTCAGCCAAAAGAGTATCCGTATTCGTTTCAATTTTACCGTATTCCACTTGTCTTCCTCACTCTGATTATTTTATCTGGCCTCACACTATTCAGTAATTGATAAATCAATTATATTCAATGTAACACTATATTATAAATTCACAAGGAAAAATACATCATGATTTACGAAGACGTTGTGTATGAAAAAAAAGAAAAAATCGGTGTTATTACTCTCAATAGACCTGAAAAATTGAACGCCTGGACAGAGGCTATGGAAATCAGTGTGCACCAAATCATGACAGAGGCAAATCAAGACTCAGATATATCAGCAATTATTCTTACAGGAAAGGGAAGAGGCTTTTGTGCCGGAGCAGATATGGGGCGCCTTACTGATCTTCAGGATGATTCCCAAAGATCCACCAGAGGATCTGACAGTACACGGGCAGTTAATAACAAAATTACAGAGGGTCTCAGTCTGCCCGGAGATTTTTCAATGAGATACACATACTTTCCCACTGTAGCAAAACCAATAATAGCGGCAATTAATGGGCCAGTAGCAGGGCTAGGTCTAATTATGTCATTATATTGTGATATTCGCTTTGCATCAGACCTTGCAGTATTCTCGACGGCTTTCTCTCGGAGAGGTTTGATTGCTGAACATGGAATATCGTGGATACTTCCTAGACTAGTTGGACATGCAAATGCACTAGACTTGCTTTTTTCAGCCAGAAAAATCAATGCCGTTGATGCAAAAAAAATGGGTCTGGTAAATGATGTATTCCCGGCGGATAACTTTATGGAATGTGTTTTTAGCTATGTAAGAGATCTAGTAAATCTGTCATCACCTCGATCTATTAGGATTATGAAACAACAGGTATACTCAGCCATGATGCAACACTTAGAGCAGTCAGTTCTAGTTGCCAACAGCGAAATGCCAGCAAGCTTTGAGTCAGATGATTTTAAAGAAGGGGTTGCACATTTTGTTGAAAAACGGGAACCTCGGTTTACTGGAAATTAAATGCGTGTGAGGATTATATAAATCAAAAGAATATGTGCGATGATTTTTAAATATGAAAAGGTTAAAAAATGATTGAAAAAAACCAAAATATAATAACACCTGACGGTGAGATGAATACCTTTATTGTCCATCCTGATGAAGGACAACCACACCCGGTTGTTCTGTTCTTGATGGACGCGCCGGGAAAGCGCGAAGAATTGCACGATATGGCACGTAGGATTGCAACGGCGGGTTATTTTGTGCTACTTCCTGACCTGTATTATCGTGTGGCACCCGGATTTAAGATTGATGGTACTGAACAGAGTCGAGAAATTATGTATAAGCATATGAAGTCTTTGAAAAACGCGATGGTTGTAAATGACTGCAAAATGATGCTTGATTACGCTCAAGACAATCCAGCGGCGAAAGGAGGTCCTGTCGGCTGTGTTGGCTATTGCATGAGTGGCCCATTCGCCTTTGCAGCAGCTGCCCACCTAGGTGAGCGTATCAAAGCAGCTGCATCTTTTCACGGCGTTTCATTGTTCAGCGATCAAAGTGACTCCCCCCACCTAGACGCTCAAAAAATACAGGGAGAGATTTACTTTGGTTATGCCGAGAAGGATGAACATGCCCCACAAGAAATGATTGATGGCCTCCAACATTATCTTGCAAAAACATCGATTAATTACAGGTTAGAACTGTATCCTGGCACAGGCCATGGTTTTGTTTTTCCCAAACGTACTGGTTTTTATCATAAACCATCGGCAGAAAAACACTGGGAGAGGCTATTAAGCTTGTTTGAACGAAACCTGAAACTTCGCTAAATACAAAGCTACTAAAAAATGACAAAAACAGTATCAAACAGGGACTCCAAGACAAATCATTTTGACATAATAGTTATAGGGGCTGGACTAGGAGGGCTTTACACACTCCACAAAATGCTCGGACAGGGTTACAACGTGATAGCTGTGGAACAGGGGAAACGAATTGGAGGAACTTGGTTTTGGAATCAATATCCAGGCTGCAGGTGTGATGTCGAATCGCTAGAATACTCTTATTCTTTCTCCGAAGAACTTCAGCAGGAATGGCATTGGCCAGAAAAATATAGCAAACAAACTGATATTTTGAAATATATAAACCATGTTGCTGACCGCTTTTCCCTCAAGCAAAAAATAGTACTTAATACTAAAATAATTGATGCCAGATATGACCAAATCGACAATATTTGGCGACTAAGATCGAGTAAAAATGACAGCTATAGCTGTGATTTTTGCATCATGGCAACCGGAAACTTGTCAGTCCCCAACCCGCCAAAGTTCCCGAGGCTTGAGGAATTTCGCGGAGATTCGTATCACACCGGTTTATGGCCGTCAAAACACATTGACTTTTCAAACAAAAGAGTCGGATTGATTGGGACTGGTTCTAGCGGGGTACAAGCATCAACCGAAATTGCTAAAAACGCGAAGCACCTATACGTCTTCCAAAGAACAGCTAATTTTAGTTTGCCAGCTAGAAATAAGCCGAGTGATCCGCGGACAGTAGAGGCTCACAAAAGAGAATATGAGAAGAAAAGGCAAGCTGCATTTGCGACACCGTTTGGTATTTCAGGATACCCACCCCCCACAAAATCAGCACTGGAGGTTAATGATCAAATTCGGAATCAAATTTTTGAAGAAAAATGGCTAGAAGGAGGGACCATTTCATTCCTCTATAGCTTTACGGATCTATTAACCAATCAAACCGCTAATGATTATGCTAGTGAATTTGTAAGGAAAAAAATCCGAAAAATTGTCAAAGATCCAAAAACGGCGGAATTGTTGTGTCCTCACAGCCACCCAATAGGAACAAAAAGATTGATATTAGATTCTGGATACTATGATATGTTTAACCAAGACAATGTACAACTCATTGATATTAAAAATAACCCAATAACAGGCTTCACGGAAAACGGAATAATAGTGAAGGCCAAAGAATATTTACTAGACGCTATAGTCTTTGCAACGGGTTTTGATGCCATGACCGGAGCCTTACACAACATTGATATCTATAATCACAGAGGAATTTCGCTAAAACAGAAATGGAAGGAAGGACCCCTAACATATCTCGGTCTCATGACCGCTGATTTTCCAAATTTTTTTATGATCACTGGACCTCAAAGTCCTGGGGTTAAAAGCAATATGATCCTTTCTATCGAACAGCATGTCAACTGGGTAGCTCAATGCTTAGAGACAATGAGGAAAAGTGGTAAAAGGACTATTAATGCTAAGGAAACGTCCGAAAAGTCTTGGGTAAATCACTGCAAAGAGGTTGCAGATAAAACTCTTTATCCACTTGGAAATTCCTGGTACCAAGGCGCAAATATTCCAGGTAAAAAAAAGGTTTTTATGCCGTACATTGGAGGCGTCCAAAAATACAAGAATATATGCGATGAAATTGTGCGCCAAGGATATCCAGGCTTTCATCTCTCATAGGTTTTAGTGCTAGTTTTAGAGATCACATATCGAGGTAAAATATGAAAAAGCGTCAACTTGGCCAAAATGGCCCCTTTGTCTCAGTAGTTGGAATTGGAGCAATGTCATTTACAAATTTTTATGGCAAGACTAATGAGGTAGAGTCACACGAAGTTCTCAAAGAGGCTCTAAATCTAGGCATCGATCACATCGATACCTCCAATGTATATGGAATGGGGAAATCTGAAAGTGTTATAGGTAATTTTTTATCTAAACAAGGTAAACAGAAGGATGGTCTATTTACTATAGCTACAAAAGCTGCGATAACAAAAGACCCGAAAACTGGGCAAAGGGTATTTGATAACACTAAAAGACATCTCACAGCAGAACTAGAGGGTAGCTTAAAGAGGTTGGGGCTCGAGTGCGTTGATCTGTTTTATATCCACCGTAGGGATCCTAATGTAGAAATAGAAGAAGTTACGGAAACACTATTAGCATTAGTAGCTCAAGGAAAAATAAAGCAATTTGGTTTCTCTGAAATAGCACCGTCCTCTCTAACTAGAGCTCAGAACATTGGACCGGTAGCTGCTGTCCAATCAGAGTACTCGCTTGCAACTCGAAGCCCAGAACTCGGCCTTCTGCAAACCACAAAAAAGTTTGGCACGTCACTGGTGGCATTCTCGCCAGTGGGTAGGGGCCTCTTAACAGATACCCCGCACACAGCATCAGCTATAGATAAAATGGACTTTTTAAAACAAGTTCCCCGTTTTCAAGAACCCCATCTTAGTGCTAACAATATGCTTGCTGGAAGGTTTCGAGAGTTAGCTGGCGAAATTAATACTCCCACAGCATCCATTGCAATTGCCTGGCTATTGCAAAAGGCCGAAAATATTATCGTGATTCCTGGCACGAGATCACCTCGTCACTTACGAGAACTAGCTGAGGGTGCCTCCTTAACATTAGATCACCAAATATTGTCAGAGATTGATATAGCTCTGCCAGTGGGGTGGGCACATGGTGATCGCTACTCCACCAGTCAATGGGAAGGTCCTGAGCGATATTGTTGATTCATCCCTCCCCTACCGCTTATTTCTACTGTCGGACAGTAATTTGAAATAATCGAAAATATGTTTGGTATATTCTCTCATTTTCGGGTAGCGGAAGGGGCTGAGCCAGAATGATAGCTTTTTCAACAGCCTCATCATAGGCCTGGTTACCACTCGTGCTAATGAGTTTGGTTCTTAAAACTATCCCTGAAGGAGTAACTAAAACCTGAAATGTGGCTCCATTACCATCAACCTTTAAAGGAAAAGAAACTCGAGATTGGACATGGCTTCCTATCTTATCCATATATTCCTCTACAATAACTGAGGTGAGTTGTTCGTGAGTAATGTCCACACTTGTGGATTTCTCACTCGGAGGATTAGCAACTAGAATTTCGTCAGGGATCCCGCTGGATTGGGCCATTATCATTGTCTTTTCCTCTACCTTCAAAACCAATTCCTCAACAAATTCCTCAGGTTTTTTTTCCGACACTATGTCTGACAACCTAGACATATCTCTGACCTCCAGCAAATCCATTGACTTGTCCTGGAAGCTTGTCTTCAGTTCATTATCAACCTTAAAGGAATCTAATCCTTGGGTTAGGTTTAGAGCTAAAAACCCAAAAAAAAGGAATACGCCTAGAAAGGCGATAGAAAAAATTCTAAACAAAAGGATGAAACCTGAATGAACTCTACACAAAGTTAAAATAAAATATGTAGAAAACCCATATGGAGCTCTTAACAGACTTATGAGAGCTACCCAGATTTGAGCACTAAACTCTACCAACACGTACCTTAGGTACCTGTAAAATTGAAACCAAAGGACTAAAGAAATAAAGAAGGATTTAACTCCGGAGAAATCAGATTTATTGAAGCCCAAAAACCCCAAAAGTGCTGACTGAATAGATATGTTAATAACAAAATCTCCCGGCCAGAAAAACAACCATTCCGCCCAAAGCATAACATCGACGAGCCCCAAGTCTCCATCCATATTGGCATCAACAATGAAGCTCCACAACCGTCCCGATTCCAGATGCCAGTTAGCAACAGCATTAATGGGTAACAAAATTCCAATAATAAATACTACTTTTATCATCCAACCACCACCCTAATGTTGGTTAGAACCAGTTTAATTTTATTATAGTTTATTAATTTACGGTGAAAAAATTTCCAGTTAATATGGGGGATCGACTCCGAAGTTAACTAAAACTTTACAAAGACCGTGACATGGACATCATAATCTTATCAACTGTTTTTACCGCACTATCTTGGTCTATAGCAGTATTTTCATTGTATTCTGTAATACATCTTAATTTTATTGAAAAATCAATTAATCAATATCTTACAACTAAAAACTGTGACAAAAACTATGACGTTTCTACTGTTTTGGAGTCTTTAAGAGACCGCTATCAAACAGCATTCTACTGGTCTGCAGGAGCCGGGGTGGTTTTTTATATCTGGCCGGAGATTGTGTAACTGATCGACTGAAAAATATCAATATATGTACCTTAAATCTATTATATTATGCATATTAGTATTATTGATAGTTTCAGCAATCTCCTCGAAGCGCGTTTCTTCTCGCTTCAGTCGCGGCTTGCTTCCGCTGACATTAATACTATTAATAATATTTTCAATCCTAATTTTCTCTCAGTATTTTACCTCTCAATCATAAAATCTAACTTTTGAAACCTATTCTAACTTCTGTCCTCTAAATTGGCATTGTCGCCAACCTTCATAAACTGTGAGTGCCACAGCATTACTTAAATTTAAACTTCTATTTTGTTTTTTCATTGGAATATAGAGTTTTCTCTGATCACCTAACTTTTCTAAAAATTTTTTTGGCAAACCGTTTGTCTCCGATCCGTAGACCAAAACATCTTTTTCATGAAAGCTAGCATCTGAATAGACTGTCTTTCCAAACTTTGTAATTGCATAAATCCTATTAGAGCCTATCGACTCCAAACACTCCGACAAATCCTCATGAAGAGTCAGGGACGTCATATGATGATAGTCCAGTCCAGCACGTCTAAAGTTTTTTTCATTTAGATCAAAACCAAGTGGTCGAATTAAGTGTAAATTAGCCCCCACATTTGCACATAGTCTAATAATGTTTCCTGTATTTGGAGGAATTTGCGGTTGATATAAAACTATATTTAACATGATATAACTATGTTAACATTTGCCAATTTTAATAAACATCAGAAAATAATATGAACGGAGCTGAAAGCTTAGTCGCAACTATGGTGAAGGGCAATGTGAATGTCTGCTTTGCTAATCCCGGAACATCCGAAATGCACTTTGTAGCAGCTCTGGACGAGGTGGTTGGAATGAGAACTGTTCTGGGCCTCTTCGAAGGTGTTTGTACAGGGGCAGCAGACGGGTATTTTCGAATAGCAAGAAAACCCGCCTGTACTCTCCTTCATCTGGGGCCAGGATTGGCGAACGGGTTAGCTAACTTGCATAATGCAAAAAAAGCTAATTCCGGTGTCATAAATATCGTGGGTGAGCATGCTACACAACACATAGCACTTGATGCGCCGCTTACAGCAGATATCGAGGGGATCGCAGGGCCAGTATCACATTTCGTAGCGACTCCCAAGCAGATTGATAAGGTCGGAGATACAGCAGCCTTAGCTATTGCTAGAGCTAGTGGTATACCTCATCAAATAGCAACTCTCATTTTGCCAGCAAATATGGCCTGGTCTGCAGGAGGAATTACTGGGCGACCTCAAATATTTAGCGATTTTAAACCTCTAGATGAAAAACAAATAGAAAGAGCTGCGACAATTCTCAATACTAAGAGTGATACCCTACTTCTGTTAGGTGGGAATGCTTTAAGTTCAGATACTCTTCTTCGAGCAGGTAAGATAGCCAAAAAGACTAACTGTAAAGTACTAACAGAGTGGTCAAACGCCCGTTTGGATAGAGGTGCTGGTCGGATTGAGGTAAACAGAATTCCTTACGTTGTTGAGAAGGCTGTTGAGACTCTCCAAGAATTTAAGCATATTATTTTGGTGGGTTCCCGAGAACCTGTGGCTTTTTTTGCCTACCCTAATAAACCCGGGAAACTTGCTTCTCCTAAATGCGAATTTATAACCATCAGCAACTTTGCACAAAATGCAGATGCTGCGTTAGCTGTGCTCGAGAAAATGGTTGGGGCTAAAGACAAAATACCACATGGTATGAGTCGAAGGTTCAAGCCTCCGATACCCACTGGCAAAATAACACCTGAAGGAATCGCAAGTGTGTTAGGAGCTCTACTGCCAGAAGGAGCGATTATAGTTGATGAATCCGTGAGCACGGGGAGAGATTTTTTCCGTTGTACCGCGGGGGCACCTCCCCACATTTGGTTAAACAATCGAGGAGGGTCGATTGGCTACGGACTACCCGTTGCCTTGGGTGCAGCAATAGCATCCCCCAATCAAAAAGTTATTGTTTTAGAGAGTGATGGAAGTGGGATGTACACCCCTCAGACAATGTGGACTATAGCTAGAGAGAAATTAGACGTAACCATCCTTATTTTTTCCAATCGTAGTTATAACATTCTTTTTGGAGAGCTCAAAAACGTTGGCGTGACAGCACCGGGACCACAAGCGAATAGCTTGTTCAGTCTCAATCACCCGGATCTTGACTGGGTGTTAATGTCAAAAGGAATGGGAATCGATGCCAGCAGAGTTAGCGACATGTCGTCTTTAACCTCTGTTTTTTCATTTGCTATGCAACAAAAATCACCATACCTTATTGAAATAGACCTTTAGTTTATCTTTCTAAAAAGGTCCTTCAGAAATAGTTCCATCCATATAAAACTCTTTTATCTCTTTTTCAGAATATCCTAACTCTTTTAGAACCTGACGGTTATCCATACCTCTCATTGCCAACCTACTTCCTGGTTCACACTCAGTGTCAGAGAACTTCCACGGCAGGCCAGGAACTTTGATTATGCCACCCTCACCATCATCCAGCTCTCTTATAGCCCCCCAATGTTGACCCCAATCGCTCTCCGCGAACTCCTTCATGGTCTTTAGTTCGCCTAATGCGAGCCCAGATTCCCGTACCTGTGCCTCCAGGTCGGATACTGACCTGAAAGTAGCAGCCCACGCAACAACTTCTTTCATTAAAAATTTAAAGTTTTTCCGTCGCAACTCCGGCGTAAGATACCGTGGGTCAGATAACAAGTCCCACCTTCGCATCATTTGGGCATATCTTTTTAGAACTGGCGTCCACACAGGACTGGCTGCGATAACGATCACTTCCCCTGAAGAAATACCTATAAAACGTGAGTGTGGTGCTGTTAGCATAAAAGGTTCTCCATCCTGCGAATCGTCCATCCCAGCTAATTCAGCATGAGCTTTTTCATGAACAGCTAACATAGTTGCAGCCATTGCGACATCAATATGCTGCCCTCTACCAGTTTTTTCCCTGCTATATAAAGCCGACAAACACGCAACCGCCCCCTCTACCCCGGTATAAACATCAGGATGTGAAAAATCACTCCCCATTTTTTTTATATCTTCTTTATCAATTCCAACGTGCCTAAAGCGAGCATCAGCTATTCCAGCTTCGGCAGCAACCGTTGGAGCAAAAGCAGCTCTATTTTTCAAGGGCCCTGTTTGACCATAACCACTTATTGACACGTATATAATGCCAGGATTAATCTTTTTAACACTATCGTAATCAAAGCCGAAAGGACGCAAAGTACCCGGTCGAAAATTTTCAGCCACTACATCCGCATCCTCTACTAAACGGGCAATGATCTGCTGACCTTTTGAACTGTTTAGATCTATCGAGACACAAATTTTTCCCGCATTTTGCTGTGCAAAATAATGTGAAAATTTCCCAGTCTGAGGGCTCCCTAATCTTGAAATATCGCCACGCTTTGGGTCTTCTATCTTGAGAACCCTCGCACCCAGATCTAAGAGAATTTTGGTGAAATGTGGTCCAGCTAAAACTCGAGTAAAATCCACAACCTTCACACCATCAAGAGGACCCGTCATTCTTATTTTCCTTTAAAAAGGATACTATCTGATTTTTGTGCCAAAAAAGATATGCCTGAAGCAGCATCACTTGAGCTCAAAACGTTTTTTATTGCATCCGGCATGCTATTGTCACCTTCTAAAATACCCTTTTTAGCTGTATTATTAGCGACTTTTTTAATTTCCTTCAAAGCAACCGTCGGCCCATTGGCTAATTGTTGTGCTAAAGAAATTGCCGCCGAATGTAGAGTTTCCTCTGGTACGACTAAGTTTATTACGCCCCATTTTTCTAGAGTATTAGCATCATAGCGCCGTCCAAGCATCGCAATCTCCTTTCCCCTAGCTATGCCTGCTCTCTGCACTACCCTTTGAGTCCCCCCGGAAAGTGGCATTAAACCCACAGAGGCCTCCACCAAGCCAATACTGGCATTATCTGCAGCAATAATGAGATCACAGCCTAAAGCAAGTTCAAACCCACCTCCCAAGGCAGCCCCATTTATTCCTGCAACGGTGGGAATTTCTATATCCTCCATAATGTTGATTAACCTCATTGGGTTTCGCTCACTAGGTTTTTCATTCTCTAAAAAACTCGGATCAGCCCCACCTGAAAAGTGTTTTAGTTTACTTAGAAATAGCACGGCTCTCGCACCCGACTCTTGAACATCATGAGAAGCCTTTTCGATCTCATCCAACAACTGATTATTCAACAGATTGTTAGGATGATGGTTAAGATATAGTATTGATACGTTCTTTTCTATTGATATTTCAACTAAACCAGAGGCCATATTTCACCTTTATCTTATTTGTTTTTAGGACGCCAAATTATTTTTTTATCCTCTAATACCTGAATATCCTCCGATGAATAACCAACTTCTGCAAGCACATCATCAGTATGTTGACCCAAGATTGGTGCCAAATCACGGATACTAGAGGGACTTATGTCAAAACGAGCAGCTGGTCTAGGCTGTCGAACCTTTCCCAAATGACCACCTTCATAGATTTCGAAAATGTTATTGGCTTTGATTTGAGGGTCATCTAAAATTTCTTTACGGTCTAAGATGGGGGCACTAGGTACGCCCTCTTGGCGGAAACGATCTAAAAGTGTTGTAGAATCCCACTTGCTAATTTCTTCTTTCATCATTTGTAGCCTCTCCTGCCTATGCAAAGTACGTGCCTTCGCAGTACAAAAACGCTGATCAGTAATCAACTCCTCTCGTCCAAAAACTCTACACATGCCTTGCCATTCAGAGTCCGAAATTGCTCCTGCTGTAATATAACGATCTTTCGTTTTAAAGACCAAATCAAGCCCTAACGAGCCTGTCTTTGGGTCTTTTTCACTCCCGACAAAACTCAAAACAGACATTGCCTCCGGCCATAGATAAGCTATCATCGTATCCAACATTGCTAGACGAACATGCTGACCCTTCTTTGTTTTTTCCCTAAAATACAACGCTGCCGTAATTGCCTGAGCCGCCGTAACAGATGTCGTTTTATCCGGAATAATTGTCCTTATCATTCGGGGTACGCCGGTTTCAGCATCCGCCTGTATGTCGGTTAAACCGGACAAGGCTTGGATGACAGGGTCATAGACACGTTGACCAGAATAGGGGCCCTTCTCACCGAAGCCACTGATCGATACATAAATAATGTCATTCTTGATTTCCCTGACAACTTTCTCGCCAACTCCAAGCCTATCCGCCGCACCCGGCCGAAAATTTTGTACAAAAATGTCTGCCGTTTTTATCAACCGACGAATTGCATCTAACCCTTCCTTAGTTTTTAAATCCAAACAAAGAGATCGTTTATTGCGATTGCATGATAGAAAGATTCCCGTCATACCCACTGACTGCGGTGTTCCTTGCTGTCTCAACTGTTCGCCGCCAAGCGGCTCTACTTTTATTACATCGGCCCCCTGATCAGCAAGCATCATCGTTGCTACAGGCCCAGAAACAATCGTGGTAAGGTCCACAACCTTAACACCCTGTAAAGGTCCCCTGTTTTGGTCAATCATACCTTCATCCCATCCGGATAATTAATATCAAATGCTTTTTTATAAGCAGACCGCGAGGTAATTCTTTCCATATATGATTCCCATTGTGCTGCCAACCCGATACCACATTTTAGGGCCCAGTCTAGAGTCGTAACCATCATTATGTCAGCTGATGAGCATCTATCCCCGCAGAGATAAGGGCCCTTTATATTAACCCTTGACGTCATAGCATCAATCTGTTTGGAAAAATATTCTTTAGCAGACTCTACTGCTTCGGGTGCGGGGCAATACAAATGTTTTAAACTCTCATGCCTTCTAATAATATAGAGTGATGTTGCATCTAACTCCGTCATTATCATGTAATTCCACTCGGCTACTATTGCTATTTCTTCGGCTGTTTTTGGGATAAAAAATGTATCGGGAACACTAAACGAATCTCCGATGTAGGTTACTATCGCAGCACTTTCGGTAAGAACAAATGATCCATGGACTAAAGTCGGTATTTTTTCCCTAGGGTTTAATTGACGATACTCTTCCGTATTCGCCTCCCCTGTTCGCGACCTGATTGGGTGGATTTTGAAAGCCAGATTAAACTCTTCTAACATCCAATGGACCCGCATACATCGTGGTGTTCCAATACCCCAAACCTCTATGCTTCTCACTCAAAACCCTCCAATAAATATTTAAAAACTATTTGGGTGCTTTATATTCCATAATTACTAATATCTTTTTTCCACACCCGCCACGTAAACGAGGACTTAACCAAGTCTACAACAAAAACATTTCCGTCTGACTCCGAAACGATAGGTTTTTCTCCCATTTTCTTGATTTTAACTGAAGTCATAACCGTGATGTCAAATACCACTAACTACCGCCACCCAACCCTTCCATATTAAACTCTGTGGTCTGACAACCTTTGTTATCATCAGAAATCACAGAGGCTAAATAAAGTAACTTTGAATATGTTACATCAATATTTTCCCCAGTGAATTGGTCATATTTAAGCTTCATGAGTCAGTATACTAAAATACTGTTCGGCTGACTTATGCAGGTAGAATCAATACTGAAACCCCCAGAACTAGAGATTCCAGCAAGAAACTGAATAACAAAAGGGAAGGGAGCATTTAATTTCACCAATGACTCTTTAGCGTGTCGAGATAACAATCTATACTTAATAGGTTAATAAGCCAAGATTGTATTTACAAACTGATGTCAAACAAATGTTAGGAGCGTTGATGAAATACTTAATAATTCTAATCTTTATGAGTCTTGCTGGTTGCCAAACAACCGCTGGTATATTGAGTGGTGCAGGCGAAGATCTTAGCAGAGCAGGAGAATGGATAAGAGATAAAACCGACTCTCAGTATTGACTATTTCTGGCGAAGCTAAAGGCTCTAGCCTGTAGTCAAGACAGTAGACACCGCTTTCTCCCATCCACTAATCAAACCTGAGCGACATTTGCCATCCATGAGTGGGTTAAAGCAATTATCAGTGGCTCTTGCCTTTCCGATATCATGAATAGTTGAAAACTCATCGTTATAGAGAGCAGCCATCATTGCAGCCCCCAGTGCCGTAGTTTCCTTAATAACAGGCACATCAACAGGGATGTCCAGAATATCGGACAAAAATTGCATTAACCATGAATTATCTGACATGCCGCCATCTGCTTTTACTATTTGCGGATTTGCCCCATCCCGTTTCATACAGGAGACTATATCAAAAGTTTGATAAGCCACTGACTCCAAGGACGCTCGGATAATATGGGAAGCTCCTGTATTTCCAGTAACGCCAAATATAGAACCTCGGGCCCTAGGATCCCAATGTGGGGCCCCGAGTCCTGTAAACGCTGGGACTAAATAAACCCCTCCGTTACTGTCCAGCCTAGATGCATGAAACTCTGATTCCTCAGCTTTATTTATCAAACCTAGTTGATCTCTGAGCCATTGAACAGCCGCACCAGCAATAAAAACAGAACCCTCTAGAGCATAAGATGATTTACCGTTAAGCTGAAAGAGTACCGTACTGAGCAGCCGAGATTGCGATCTAATAATCTTATTACCCGTGTTAAGGATTAAAAAACATCCTGTACCATAAGTTGATTTAAGGCTTCCCGGGTCAAAGCAACCTTGACCAACTGCTGCCGCTTGCTGATCCCCCAATACCGCTAAAATAGGTATTTCCTGGCCAAGGATACTCTTGTCTGTTTCTCCAAAATGGCATGCAGAATCATGAATTTTTGGAAGTATAGCCTCAGGCACTTTAAATATTTCCAACAAACTGTCATCCCATTTCAAATTCTTAATGTTGAAAACACATGTGCGACTGGCATTTGTCGCATCAGTGGCATGGACTTTCCCATTTGTTAATCGCCATAGGAGAAAGCTATCAATCGTTCCAAATGCTAATTTCCCCTTCTCGGCCTTATCTCGTGCACCTTCAACATTATCAAGAATCCAAGCAATTTTACTTGCACTAAAGTATGGATCAAGGACTAGACCTGTTGATTCTATAATATGCTTCTCACACCCATCTTTCTTTAATTTCTCACAGTAATTGCTTGTCCTTCTGTCTTGCCAAACGATCGCATTGTATATCGGCTTTCCGGTCTTCTTGTCCCAGACAACCGTTGTTTCTCGCTGATTAGTTATCCCAATAGCAAGCACTTTGATGTTTTTAACATCAGCTTCTTTAAGAGCTGATTTAACCACGGTTACTGTTGTTTTCCAGATAGTCTCTGGATCATGCTCAACCCAACCAGCTTTTGGATATATCTGCAAAAACTCTTTTTGTGCACTTATCAATAATTCACCGTTTCTTGTGAAAATTATGGCACGAGTACTACTGGTACCTTGGTCGATCGCAAGATAACCATTCATATTTATAATATATCCTTAGTCAACATGTTTTTTTTGCATAAAATATGTGAAAAATTATCGCACGCTATTGTACGATTTAGATAAAATGCGGGCACATCCTCTTACAGATGTTTGTAGATCAGCAGACGTGCATCGACAAACACCGAGGCCATCACCGCATCCAAGCCCAGGCATCTCATCTAAATATAGCAGCAACAAACACACCGCCACCACGATACAAAATAGCCCTATAAACTTACCAAAAACCATTACTCTAATGCTCTTTTAGGAAATCCGAAGCTCTTTCACCAACCATCATACTCGGGGCGTTCAAATTTCCTGAAAGCATCGTTGGAAAAATAGACGCATCGGCCACACGCAATCCATGTATACCATGTACTTTTAGCTTATTATCAACGACTGCATTACCTGGCATTCCCATTCGACAGGTTCCCATCGGATGGTACCCTGTCTCGGCCTTTTCTCTGAGAAAACCTTCTATTTCATCATCACTGATAACCTCATTCCCTGGAGATAACTCGACATCACGATAAATATCCATCGGCTGGGCATTGATTATATTTCGAATAATCTTAAATCCATGAATAAATGTCTTTCTATCCTCAATATCATCTAAAAAATTAAACCTTATACGAGGTTGCTCAAAAGCGTTGGGGCTACATATGTGTATAGAACCCTTACTGGTAGGGCGACTAGGTAAGCCGGCAACTGCCATACCGGGGAAATCATGAAACTTGCGATCAACAGGGTCTTCGATTGAAAAGGGTATAAACTGAATTTGGAAATCAGGTCGAGATGGGCTCAGAGGCGTTTTAAGGAAGGCTATTAGAGGAGCTGCAGGCAAACTGAGGGGGCCTGTCCCTTTTATGAGATATTCTAAACCAGTCAAAGGTAGATTCACACCTCTCATCCTGTAGTTATAGGAGGCTAGTTTATTACGAAGTTTCCACTGCAATCTCGCCATCATGTGGTCCTGAAAGTTTTCTCCTACAGCCGGTAACGCATGTTTGACGGATATCCCATGTTGCTGCAACAAATCGGGAGAGCCAATTCCTGATAACTCTAATATTTGAGGCGACCCGATTGCCCCAGCAGATAAAATGACCTCTTTTCCACAGTGCACCTCTCTTCGATTACCATTCTTGATAAAGGAAAGACCTATACACTTCTTACCTTCCAAGATTACCCGATCAACAGTGGCGTGCGTTATCACTGTTAAGTTCGGCCTTTTAGTAGCAGGTGCAAGATAGCAATGAGCTGAACTCATTCTTTGTCCCTGCCGAATGGTAGCTTGGGTCCGTGCTATTCCCTCCTGTGAGGGACCATTGTAGTCAGCATTAATCGGGTACCCCATTTTTTGAGCCGCCTGAAAAATTTTGTCATACAATGGATTCATATCAGAGCCCTTTGTTACCCCTAACGGTCCATCTCTCCCGCGACATATATCTACCGCATCATTAGGTCCTCCTTGGTAATCCTCCATACGAAGAAACGTTTTTGCAACATCGATCCACCCCCAACCATCATTACCAAGGTCCTTCCAATCCTCGTAATCCTGTCTCTGTCCCCGCACATATACCATACCATTTATAGCACTCGATCCTCCTAACATCTTCCCTCTGGGTACTGAGATTTTACGTCGGGACGTCCCTTCCTCCGGTTCAGACCAGTAACACCAGTTAACATCAGGCCGATTGATAAATAAGCCAAAACTCATAGGCATTCGTGATAGGAGGTGGGTGGCACCCCCAGCCTCCAATAGCAGTACCCGATGACTGGAGTTTTCTGTTAAACGGTAGGCTAGGGCTGCTCCTGCTGAGCCACCACCGACTATCAGATAATCATACTTTATGTGTTTCATATGCATCACGTCCCCCCTTATCTAAGTGGAAAGGATACTACATTGGATGTCGGAGTAAATGCTCTTGGGTCAAAAACCCAAAACTTGCCAATTAACAAGACCTTATGGTAATCTACCATAGACTGTCGTGTGTGGATTTTTGCACATGATTTTAAGGGGCACGCCTAACGGCGGGCCCTTTATTTTTTGATCCAATAAATATTTTTCGCTGGTGACAAAATTATATGAAAAACTATTACTATATGATTTTAATAGTTTTTTTTGGATTGTTCTCTACTTTCGCCAAAGCAGACGAATTGGTGGAAAATCCCTTAGCCAATCTGAACCTACAACAAATTTTTGATGTTGCTAACCGATTCACAGTTCAAATTTATGCACAAGTAAGATACGCCTTTGGTTCCAATGAAGAAGGGACCAGCTCTGGTGCTGGATTTCTTATAGATAGAGAAAAAGGTTGGATATTAACCAATGCACACGTTGCACAGCACTCACCGGGGCCACTAGAAGTAGCCTTTAAAGAACATGACTTTCACCCTGCCACCAGGGTCTACATTGACCCTTATTTTGATATTGCCATTATAGGAGTGGATCCGCATTTTATTCCACAAGCTGCAACGCCGGCAGAACTGGATTGCCACCTAGGGCCAAAAATAGGTTTGGAGGTCGCGGCATTTGGACACCCTTGGGGTCTTAGATTTACCGCAACCCGTGGTATTGTATCAGCATTTCGATACACAGATGGCTATGAACAACTTCAAACAGATGCTGCCTTAAATTCTGGAAACTCTGGTGGTGCCCTCGTCGACCTTTCTTCGGGCAAAGTAATTGGAATTAATACAGCAAAACTAAGCAAAAAAGATAAAAAAGCCGAAGGTCTTAACTTTGCGGTACCGATTTCACACGTCTGTCCAATAATAAAACTACTCAATAATGGCGAATCTCCCTTACCCCCCAAAATAGAGGCTGCTTTTGGCCGCAAATTAACTACTGATGCAGTATTTATTGCACGCGATGGTCATGGCGGGTGGACCGCACTAAAAGCCGGAGACCAAGTTATCGATGTAGATAATGGAACTCCAGTCAAAAATCCAGCAGAGTTAATCACCGCATTAAGAGGGAAACTTGGAAGAATCGTCGTCAAAGTTATCCGAAAAGGCACAGAACAGAAGGTTGAAATAACAGTATCACCCGCCAGACCTATTTTGGGAAGTTACGGAATTGACGTGGGAGGTATTCTGTTCGCAACCCCCCGTCGAGTGGGTGCGAGCGGTGCTCTGGATGGCTTTTACGCCTACATTGCTAATATTCAAGATGGATCACCGGGCAGTATATGCGGTGCCCAGACTTGGGATTTATTAATCTCGGTAAACGATAATTTGATAAGATCGGTCGATGAATTACATAAATACCTTGCCGAGTCCAACAGCAAGAAAAAGGCTAAGTTCGTCGTTCGTCGCTGGTCTCGATCGAGCTACTTACGAGTTGAGCATTTTATTTTGGATTGCTCCTACGACTCGGTCAAACGCATAGAGGTCCGTTAATTTAAATTATTTCTCATCAAGGTCCTTAGCACGTTCTTTACTCATCTCATCCATTTTTTTCTCATCCCAAAGGTTCTGGTAAGTTGTCTGCAAAACCTTTTCATGTTTTTTAACAAATTTTTCTGATTGTTTTACAATTTCATCAGATGATTTCTTCTCACCCATTTTCTCCTCCCAAAAACTGATATGGTATACGTTTTTACAATGACTTGCACAATACAAATCCTAAGAGTTTGGAAGACATAAAATCTTGGCTGCTAATATTATTCTCATAACCCATTTGGCAATTGCTATTTTCATCGGATCCAGTCTAGTTCTCATTCCTCTTGGAGGGTTTCTTGAATGGTCATGGGTTAGACTTCGACTGTTTAGACAAATTCACGCGGGGCTCATAGTATTTGTCATGGTTGAATCTCTTTTAGGTATCGCTTGCCCACTAACCATATTAGAGTCGTATCTGAGGCAGTCCCAGCCCCCCGAGTCATTTATAGGGCACTGGCTGAACAAAGTACTTTATTGGGACCTACCAAATATATTTTTTCTAGTACTCTACACCAGTTGTGTTGCCTGGACTTTTGCTCTATGGCTAGCCATACCTCCCAGAAAGACTAATAGCTATCAAAAGCATCATTAACCCTTGTTTTTCTTAAAAATACGAGTTGGACACCTATGCTTTTCTTTTTGGATATATTGCAACCGCGCCTTGTCTGCACATCGATAAACACATTCTCGCCCCTCAGGCAAGATTCGATTTGATTTGAGGATACAATGAATATCAGGTTTAGGCCTATCTGCCAAGGAAATCCCACTGATAACCATTGATAAAAAACCAAATATCAATAAAAAAATCTTCATATCTATTACCATCTCAAAGTTTTATTCACCGTAGCCACTATACAACGTCAACTGATTATCTGCTAGCTCTCACGAACTATTCAAAACTATCTGTATCTCCCCTTGGCTCGATAAATAAGCACTAAATTACCCAAGGCTAGTAAGCATGCAAGAAAGCCAAATACGAACAAACCAAATACCCCGATATAAAAAATATTATTTATCTCATTTGTCTGCTCCATGAGGTGCTGATAGAGCAACCTAGTCATCTCTCGCAATGCCTGTAAATCTTGAGTCGAGTTTATCGCCTGATCTGCCTGACTAGGTGGAGGTTGAAAGTTTCCCATTTTTGGCAAAATCATCCAATAAGCCCAACCAACCCCAGAGGTAAACGTTACAAACAGAAATAAAGCAAAGCCATTCAGCCAAGTTAAATTTTTCATGTGTTAGAAAGTCTATTGCAAACAAAATCCATTGTTTTCTCTGCATGGGTGTTATCTAGAACCTTCTCCCACGGCCGGTTACGCATAGACCCTGATGACCAAACTGAAACGTCATTTTCATCTAACATATTGATTTGTACTACTCTATTAAGTCGTAACCGACAATCTATTTCAACCACTCCCCTGGTTTTTCTAAAAACACGTGGCTCTCCCCCAAGGTTTTCAGTGATTATATTGTTGTAGACACCCTGTTTAGTTACTCGAACTGAATCTACTTGGACTTCAATAGAGTCAATATCGACATAGTACACTGCCAATGCGTCTACCCCAATCTCAACCCACTCCTCCGCCTCCACCGCTAAGGCAAAAAAGAAAATAGCTATTCCTTTAAAAAAAATCATTTTTTCTACCTCTCAGCCAGAGATACCAGTCTTTGTATCGTCTCTATCAACAGAGTCTGATCAACCTCTGACCTTAATGAGCCGTCATCTTCAAAAGCCTTACCACAATCAGCCAATCCAAATTGCTCTGGCACCACAACCATACCCAAGTAAGATAATAATGCTCTCAAACTCATACGAACCCGCGTACCTCCGAGGGACCCAGGTGCCGCCGAAATAACTGCTGCCGTTCTACCAGAATAGGCTACAAGTCGCCGTTCATCACTCGGGTCAGGTCGAGATACCCAATCAATTGTATTTTTTAGAATTGGTGGAATCTCACTATTGTACTCTGGCGTGGAGACAATGATCCCGTCGTGTTCACACATCAACTTCTTAAGGGTTTTGGCCGTATGGGGAACACCGTCATTTTGCTCCAAATCCCCATCATATAGGGGCATGGGATAGTCTGCCAGGTCAATGACTGTTACTAATGCCCCTTGTTCTTTCGCAATCTCAGCAGCATATTGGACCAATTTTTTATTCCAGGAATCTTTCCTCGCACTACCAGCAAAGGCTAAAATTTTTGCAGCCATATTTTAACTCTACTCCTATCTTTATTAATCTGTTAATTACATTATCACCTAGATTTTGGGTTCAAGTAAATTACCTGACCGACCTACAGAACCATCATCCATAACGACCTTGCCGAATTTTCTCATATGTCAGTACAGTTAACTAATAAAGAAACCCAATCAAACTTCTTGGTAGGAGTATCTTCTTGGTTTGAATGGGTCGATCAATGGCTATCCGTATAAACAGCCAATTGATATCCAGCGAAAAAAAACAATGCCCCAACCACCCTATTCACTTATAAGTACAACTTTGTAAAATAAGGAATTGGGCTTTACTGTTTACTGAATAATTTCTGCCCGATCAATTTCGATATAGGCATCACCGTGGAGGGATGGCTCGTCTCTCACAATACCCCGCACTCTAACTCTTTTGAACTGACTATCATCTATGACTTTTTGAGTCTCGTTATTCTGAGCCTCCAATTCATAGACTTCACCACTATCGAGTGCAATGATTAAGGCAGTCACAGGGTCATTGCCAACCCTGTACACTTTGCCTTCGTAGATGCTTTCTTGTGCACTCACTTTGTCGTTGGGTGAATCCGAACAGTGATTTGCCTGCACTCCCGTTACCGTAAATAACAGGAGTGCTAATAACCCAGCAAGTATTGTATGTTCTCTACTGCTCATCTCGAATCACAATAAATAGACTCGTTTTAGGCGGAATCTTAATACCTGTCCGAGTAAGGCTGGAACCACTGATATTGAATCTCTTGTAATAATGGCTAGTCATGTCGAAGTTACTAATATTGGAAGAACCTGTAAGACTACTGGAAAGAGACGTCAAATCAACGGCAGGGAAACTAAAGCCGTGTGGTCTATCATTGGAATTGATTGCTTGCGCCGGAAACCCTATCCATGGCGGCAAGTTTTGAGTTCCAAGATTTCCAAAGACCGAAGCCCCCAGTCGACCAAAGAAGTCGGCAAAGGACAGTGCTCCCTCATGCTGAATCGCATGCTCATAGCATTTCGCAAACGCTACCGTCGATCGCCCAACTGTCTCTGTGTAGCGTGCACAATCGTTTGCTGCGGCTTTGAATGCCTTGGTTCCCACCATTCGATTCATGAAAGCTCCCCAGGCTCCCGCCATATTGTAGTGATCTCCACTTAAAGATGGCCAATCAGCCCAGGATACCCCACCCTTAGTCTTGAGGTAGTTCGCCAAACGACTCGTGCTTCCAATGGTGACCTTGTTGTAACCCGGACACATTGTCGGAGTAACTATATCTTCAGAAGTAACGGCTTGACCCTCTTCTAAGGCAGTTGCCGTACTGTAACCACCCCTTTGGGTTGCAGAAGCGTAACTTAATGCGTGCTGTACCTCATGAATTAACGTTGACTTGGTGTATTTAACACCGCTGGCACTACTGCTCATAGTACTGTTAATAAAAGTTAGCAAAGCCTCATTGGAGTTCACGTAAGCACCTCCAGTATCCTTCTTGCTGGCATTAAGAGACCAGACATATCCCCCCCATCCTGTTCCTCCAGGGGGCTTAACAAAGATAACGTTGAAAGGCTGCAAACTGTTATTGTAAGCACTTAAGCTTCGATCGCCATCACCAGCTATATTTTGACGATAGCGCGGCGAACTTAGCCAGAAATCTCCAGTTAGTCCAACCAACTTATCGAAACCTTGCTTATCTCCAGACCCTGAGCATACCGCTGCACGGTAATCTTCGAACTCAGCATCAGAAACATCTCCGCCGTTAGCCGTCTTGGAAGCATCATCCGTCCAGAATAGGACTTCCCGTCCCGATGAAAGTTGACATTTCTTAATCAGCTTTGTGTTGTAGGGACAATTCGCAATAGTATCCGGCTCACGTGCCGTCTGACAACCTGATGCTGTTAGCTCATACCATTTCTTGCTAGCACCAATTGACGGAGATTTCTGTGGTGGTGCATCGTAGCTTGAGTAACCCGCTGGGGAGCCCGCCGTTGCCAATGGACTCCTAGCCTCCATTGCCTGAGTTTCCGCCTCTCTCTGATGATGACGGTAATGCCAAGCCCGTCGATAGTTTTCCTCATCCTGTCTTTCAAGCTCTGCAATTTCGTTTAGGGTAAGCTCTCCACGAGCCACAGGCTCTGGCGAATACTCAACGACATTACCCGCCGGTGAACTACCAACAGCGGGAACATTACCGCTTATGTCGTCTACTGTAGGGTTTGAAAAGACAAGTGTCATCTTATGATTGCTGGTCAAACCACTGCTGACTGTGAATTTAATCGTGGCATCCTCTCGAGCGCTAGTGTTGTTGTAGCACCATAATGACACGCCAGCCCCCGAGCTCACGGTAGTGGTAAACTCGGTAGCCGCCCGATTGCCAACAACAGCACCAGACTTACAGTTAGGGCCAGTACATGCATTTTCAAGTTTATCTTCACAACTCTTTATAACGGCCTGAGTCATTGTACTAGTCTCGACGTCCCTTCCTTTAGTTGCCTTCAGGGTGACGGTGTAATTACCGCCTTCACGGTAGGTGTGCTCGACCTCACGAGTTGTAACTGGTCTCGACCCGTCTCCCAGATCCCACTCGTAGGAGTCGGCCCCGGCTGCGGTTGAAAACTTAACGGGCCGGCCATAGAAGCTAACGGTAGGGAAATTGGAAATCCTATAGGTACCGCTACCACCGCCGCCGCCTCCAGCATCAGATGTAATCTTAATGTTGTGAGTCGCCTGATCGGATTCTTGTCTATTGGCAGGACAGAGGGCTTTTACCTTAACGGTAAAGTCACCTGCTTTTGTATAAGTGTGTTCAATACCATCGTTATCGGTGTCAGTTGCGGGTCTTCCCCCATCACCAAAGTCGTACTCAAAATGCAGATGACGCGAGGTGCAGTTTGACTGACGCACGGCCGCAGTAAACTTCACAGCAGTTCCTGTCTTACCAGTAGAAGGCCCTGAGATCACAGGAGTCCCTGGTTTGGTGGTAGCAATCGTAACTTTGGCTTGTGCCGCGTCAGACGTCAGTTTTGTCGCCGGACAATAAGCTTTTACGTCAATCGTGTAAGTACCGGCTTCCCTGTAGGCATGCTTAACCTTTTCCCCGGCACGAGAACGCATGTTGTTAGAACGATCACCCATATCCCACATGAACATAAGGTTTCTGACATTTCCATCACAATTAGGCTTGTCACTCGTTGCGGAAAACTCTAACTCACCGTAGGGAGAACCCGATGACGGCCCGCTTATAGTTGGTGTACCCGGCTTCTCTGTGTCCCCACCCCCGCTCATTTCCGCAACCTTAAGCGTTAGCGAAGATTCACTGCTGTTGCTATCTGGGTTTGTGGCAGTCACTTTAACGGTGAATTCGCCAGCGGCCGTATAAGATTTTGTGACCGCAGCACCTGAGTCAGTTGTATTATCTCCAAAATCCCAAGAATAAGTTATCTTGCCACCGGCCGGGTCCGTCGAGGAGCCCTCAAGATAGACAGTATCATTGACAATGAAATTGAACCGTTCATGATTCGGTCGTCTCACGTATCCATCTCGATCACAATTGCCTCGCCCAGCCGTCTCGGTGCTTGGACACTTCAACTTAACAAGAATCCTTGGCTTGGTCGGAACGGATTTAATGACTCTGATTTTCTTAGAGTTTTTTACAGTCGACCCATCAGCGGAATTCGTAACAGTCAACGACACCGTATATTCTCCCTCGGATGAGAAAGTCACCTCTAGGTCCCCATCGGAGGTTTCTGAGGTTGAGGCTGATCCTGACACAGACCAACTGTTTGATAATTTCGACTTATCTATTTTTGAAAAAGATCGAATTTTCGCGCTAACGGTGACCTTGTGACCAACATAGACGGAACCGCCATCTCGGGAACTGAGTTTGAGTTCCACTTTCATTGGCGCCAGCTTTTTCATTCTATCCCGTGCGGCTTTCCGGTCTTTCTGTTTTTTGATCTCTCCAACATTATCTTTAACAAAGGTTTTTATGTTATCACCAGCACTTCTCAATCTCTTTAAAAAATTACCTCCATCTTCACCTTTATCCTGCTCGACTAATTTCAAAACATCGGCTACGGCTCCAGCAACGTTATGCATCTCCTGATACCGCGAATCCGTCTTCTTTTTTGCTACATAGTCTCCGGTGATATCCATGTCGTCAGCAAATCCAAGATCCTCTTTAACGCCTGAGATTGCCGTAGCTAGATCATTAGCATCACCAAAAGTACCCCCGTTCTCTACAATTTTAGCCACCACTTGTGTGGTAATCGGGGTGATATTCTTAAACTGCCCAGGCGGTGCGGTAAGTGTATAGGCTTCGGTAAGAACAGTGTCTGGCTCGTCCATATCGACTGTCTTGCCAGCAATCACGGCAACAACCACCCTGTAGGTATCTAAATTCGCCTTAGAAGTCTCGAAGGAGTAAGTGCCATCTTCTTTAGTAGTTGCCTGAGGTTCATCGTCATCACAACTACCATTTTCGTTTACATCAAGGCAGACCGTTGCATTGCTAAGGTATCCATCTATTGCTCTCCCTTCAGCTGTCGCTGAGGGGTCGCTAGACGTATGAACTTGGGAAAACGGATTCCCTCCGCCACAACTGGTCATTAAAAATGCTACTAGTAAGATGCCTCCGATCCCAATAAACTTTTTCATGTTTTCCTCACGACAATTCTTCTTAAGTTTTGTATTGTTATTTGAATTTACCTATCTTTTGAATGCAAAATGGCCTTAGTCTATTACCTTATACAGCTTTTTTTTTAAGGACTCAAGACTGAACCACTGACCAGCTGGTGACTAGACATTGCCACACCCCAAATGGGGTGGACTTTGTTTACTTTAGTTTGATAAAACTTTAAAAAAAATCAATAACTTAATAGATATTTTTGTTTTTTTTTTGACATTAACCCTTTCTGTTATATTTATTAGGGGTGGAGCGGTGTATGTCTACTGCCCCCCGATAATATACTTAAGCCCCACATAAAAGGATCGAGGGGCCCCTGGTGCAAAAAATGTCTCATCTTCCCAGTCAGGCTCCCCACCACTCAATGTTGTAATAAAATTACCTGAGGCATCAAAGGCATTTTCTGCCAAAATCCCTGCCGTGGAGTAATCTTTGTCAAGCAAATTCGATATTCTTGCGTAAATCTGCCAATTACCTTCTGTTTGGTAGGAAGTGGCAAGGTTAAAGACCTGATAGCTAGGGACCTTTCCTCGTTCGTTGTGGAGATTGTTCTCGTTACCATGGACATACGAATCAGAAAACGAGACAGCCGTCAAATTAATATTCCAAGAACTGGTCATCGCCCAATCACCTCGTAACCGAAGTTGATGCTTGGGAATTCCTGGAATGGAATTTCCAGCGGTAATTCGAATTTGATCCTCACCGCAGTTATCCTCGTCTTCAGCTGAATTAACCTCAGAGACAATACACGCTGGTGACTCAAAAGTTGCATCAACATAACTATAATTAATACCCCAATCAAGTCGCTCTCCTAACATGCCATTTAACCCAATCTCAGCACCCTGACGTTTAGTTTTTCCAAAGTTTTTAAAATATCCCTGACCAGCTGTATTAGCAGCAAGGAAAAGTATATCGTCCTTATTCTCCGATGAGAAAACTGTAGCGGTGTATTGAATTCCGTCCCCCATTTGCCCCCTGAAACCGGCTTCAATAGTCCTCGAAACCACTTGTTCAAGGAACGGGTCCGCAGCCATTGCATTTGGCAAAGAACATGCGTTATCTGGGTCGGCACAGCCTAATTCGATCGGCGTTGGAGCTCGGTTTCCTTGGCCCCAATTTGCGTAAAATGATGATGAAGGGCCTGTGAGGTAGGTAAATCCAAGTGATGGGTTAAACTTATTGTAGGTGTAATTCGCATTGAGACGACCATCTGCGTTGTGTCTATCGTCAGCCTTTACAGTCGTTCTGTTGTACCGACCTGAAACAATCAAACTCAGTGCATCTGTCATTGCATAATTTTCTGATAAATAAACACTGGTTGTTTGAGTACGCCCTAGCAAGCTGTTCGCTGTCTCGATATCGTCGTCAAGCTCGGCAACCCTCCTGTCCGCCGAGAACTCCTCACCCTCTTGCTCAGTCATCAAAAAGTCAGAACGTGATCGATCATAAGAAAATCCAAGGGCTAAATTGTGTGCATCTGTTAACCAAGACATCTGCAATCCAACGCCTTGGCTTTGTTGATCGGTATAAGTTCGATTGACCTCACCTTGATCATCCTCACCCGCCCCATCAAAGTTGTCGTTGGCATCCCCGTTATAGGTACTGGTGTAGTTGCGTCTGAGATAAGTTACGCCTGAAAGCATTACGGTATCATTAATCCAGTGGCTGGCATTCACGTTACCCATTGTCATATGGTTCGAGGTGTTGTCCCAAATGGTATAAGTCTGATCTCGTTTTTGTTGCAGCATGCTGTACGGCAAAACACCATTTCCGTTTAGGTCAGTATTACCATGCGTAATAGAAACATCAATATCAGTGTCATCGTTTTCCCATCCAACTTTACCAAATAACTGCTTCACATCGCTATGCGACAGGTACCGCCATCCATCTTCTTCCAAAGAACTTGCCGAGAAGAAATAATCAACCTCTCCGTCTTGGGATCCACGACTAATACTCCACTCTTTGCGGCCATGTGATCCACCTGAAAGATCAACTTCCGTACCGGGATAATAGGCACCACTTTTAGTACGAATCTCAATCGCACCACCAAGTGTGTTAAGGCCAAACAAAGGGTTAGAGCCAGGCATAAGAGTCATAGAGGAAATTGCTGCTTGCGGTATCAAATCATAGCTTATAACATCACCAAAGGGCTCGTTGATACGCACACCATCCTGGAATACCGACATTCCTTGAGGTGCACCGAGCAATGGTGATGCGATAAAGCCCCGGTACATCAAATTGGGTTGATATGGGTTATTTGCCATTTCATTTATAGAAACTGATGGCATCGCTTGTTGCAGAAAGTCCGGCAAGTTAATCGCCTGAATCTTGTCGAAGGCTTCATCGGTTATCACCTGGACGTTCGCTGGGACTTCCTCAATTTCGGTTCCTATACCCGGTACCGGAGTCGTACCAATAACCTCAATAGTAGGAACCTCTAACTTGGTAGGTCTTTCCTGGGCTTGTAACCCCGGCACAATAAAACATCCAATCATCGCCAAGACCGCAAATCTATCACATATTTTTTTCACTCCAACCCCCTAAAGCCATTAAAAACATAAAGTTGCATCTATCTATCAGGAAACGAGGAATATACAGACTTAATTGGCTAAGTAAATGGGAATTTTTCCCTAATACGCGTAATTTATTGTAATTAAATTAGATTTGATACCTTTTGATAGCTGGCTCATCCCACTCAATACTATTGCCCGGTGTGCTCGGGACAGTGGCTATCCCATCTTTAACGGTAAAGGGCTCAGCTAAAATTGCCTCAGCCCAGTCACTCCACTCGAGCCAATCAGCTGACTCACTAACCCTAAGTAACTGAGCTGAAAGCCTAGGATACAAATGACTTGAGAGGGGTAGTCCAGCAGCACCCGCAATTGATGCTGCCCTGAGCCACCCAGTGACTCCACCGATCCGCATCAAATCAGGCATATACATATCTGCAGCTCTACACATAACTGCCTTTAGAAAGGTTCTTGATCCGTAGATGTTTTCGCCGATTTGAATCGGTGTTTTAATTTCATTCGTTATCTGGGCATAGTTATAGAAGTCATCGTATGCTATTGGCTCCTCAAACCAATACAAATCCTCGTTATCGAGTGCATGCATTCGTTTGATACCTTCGGCTACAGTAAAACCCTGGTTGAAGTCAGTCATGATCTGGACATCATGCCCAACAGCATCCCGCACGATTCTAATCGCTTCTTTGTCTTGAGCCGCTGTCGGTCTACCAAGCCGTAATTTAAGGGCTTTAAAACCTCCTTGTCCAATCAACTCCTCAGCCTCCTTACCAAGCCCATCAAGAGGAGTTAGCCATAAACCATTGGTATTGTACGCTCTGATCGGCCCCGGGCTACCGCCTAACAGTGATACCAAAGGTAATTCAACGGATTTGGCTAATACATCCCAAACTGCCATGTCAACACCACTCAGGGCAATTATTGTTATGCCCTCTCGACCGTCCAGATGCAGAGTTTTCATGGCCTCCTCATACAGATCAAAAGGACCGATAGATCTTCCTTCAAACACGCTAAAGATTTCCTGGATAACCCCTACGATAGGGCGGGCTAGTTTCTCAACATAAGGCTCCAAGTAAGAGCGACCTATAAACCCTTCCTTTGTCTCCACATCGATTAGGATTAATGGCCAATGCGTGAATCGACCCACCTTGCCAACTATTATCCTCGGTAACGGCACCGATACTACCCGACAGTGAACTTTTTTTAGTGTTATTTTGCCCGTTTGTGCAATAGTATTAACCATAGGGTTACCCAATCAAACTTTGAAAAATAGCTTTATAGCATATTAAGTTTTCAACGTTAACCTGAGTAGCTCAAAAAGCATCTAAATTTTACTATATTAAGGCTTGAATTCTCTCCTCCAGGGGAGGATGTGAGGAGAATAATCTTTTTAGGCCCACACCCTGACCACCGGAGACACCGAATGCCCTTATCTGATCTGGCAATTGGGACGGCTGATACGCCTTTTGTAGTTTCTGCAATGCAGCAATCATCTTTTCCTTACCAACCAAAGAAGCTGCACCTGCATCAGCTCGAAATTCTCGCTGCCTACTAAACCACATGACTATTATGCTTGCCAAAACTGCAAGAATGATCTCAGCAATAATTGTACTCACCCAAAAAGCTATTCCATGCCCTCGTTGATTTTTAAAAATTACCCTGTCAACGAAGTGCCCAAAAAGCCTAGCTAATATGAAAACAAAAGTATTAATAACACCTTGAATGAGTGCCAGCGTTATCATATCGCCATTTGCGATATGACTTACCTCGTGAGCCAAAACCGCCTCGGTCTCGCTTTCATTCATGTTGGCTAGTAAGCCAGTGCTGACTGCTACGAGAGCATTGTTTCGATTCATACCCGTGGCAAATGCATTTATCTCAGGCGAATCATAAACAGCCACGTCTGGCATACCGATGCGTGCTTGCTTAGCTTGATTTTGAACCATTCCCACGATCCGCTTCTCTTGCTCATCTCTGGGCTGACTGATTACCTTAGCTCCTGTAGCAAATTTAGCGGACCACTTAGACATTGCAAGAGATATGAAAGACCCACCAAATCCAATAACGACCGCAAAAACCAAAAGACCTTTGAGATCTATACCCACTCCGCTCCTATCAAGGTAGCCACTGATGCCAAAAAGCTGCATGGTGATAGTTAAGAGCACTAATATCGCCGCATTAGTGATAAGAAAAAGTATTATTCGTTTGAACACATAGACCTCGCCAAATAAAAAATGGGGTGGCAGACGGGGCTCGAACCCGCGACAACCGGAATCACAATCCGGGACTCTACCAACTGAGCTACTGCCACCATTTAAATATCCCGACAATAATACCGCACTATGGCGTGCCCGACAGGAATCGAACCTGTAACCCCCAGCTTAGAAGGCTGGTGCTCTATCCGATTGAGCTACGGGCACATTGGGACCCCTATTTTAACCTCCACTAAGTGGTCGGGGTGGAGAGATTCGAACTCCCGACATCCTGGTCCCAAACCAGGCGCGCTACCAGGCTGCGCTACACCCCGAGGTAGCGGACTATACGCTGGCCCTACCCCAATGGTCAAACTATATATATTTGCACCCGTCAGCAAATTCTGTTAAAAACTCGCCCTAACTTTATTTTTTGAGGGTAGTTACACATGCCTAAATCTACTACAACGGATGCAAAGCCTAGGGCAAAAGCGTACGTTCAAAAACGTGGCGAAGAGTATATGAACGCCAAACAACTAGCACATTTTAAACAGGTACTTTCTCAAATGAAGGAAGAGTTAGGCCAAGATATTGATCGGACTGTATCCGCAATGCGTGACGAGACTACGGTCTTTGCTGACCCTAATGACAGGGCAAGCCAGGAGTCAGAACTCGCAACTGAACTTCGCAACCGAGATCGCGAAAGAAAGTTAATAAAAAAATGTAATGAGATGCTAGCAAAAATTGAGGCCGAAGATTATGGATTTTGCGATACATGTGGCATAGAAATCGGCCTAAAAAGACTCGAAGCCCGGCCCACTGCTACCCTTTGTATTGACTGTAAAACGTTAGCCGAAATCAGAGAACGCCAAATGGCCAGATAACAGTTATAGAGAAAACTTCACCTCCAAACCCGCTGACTTGATATCCTCGCAGATATCAGAGATCCATTTTTTACCAGCAGGTGATATTCTTTGAGCTTCTGGTTGATAAGATTCACGCGTGGGGTTGTAGATCATAACCCCAGCGATCTCAATAGAGGAATCTACGCATTCTTTTAAAAAATTCAAATAACTCGATCTTTCAGTCTCTCCTGGTTCTATTCCATCCAGTTTAAAAAAACACGTCTGAATCCAAGTTGGACAGCTTTTGGCAGATAGTGCGAGGTTTTTTCGAACCCTGTTAAGGCTTATGTCAACGTTGTTCACTAACTTTCGCTCCCCTGGAGTGACTCTGTCTAATTTAAACCAAACCTCACCATTTTGAGCTGCTAAGTCCCTAAGAGTATCTGGATTTTCTCCCGCGTGCAAAAGACTACCATTAGTGATTAAGATGGTCTTAATCTCTTCATTTTTGAGTAGTTGATCTTTAACCTTTGCCACTAACCCGATGACATCTCTCAATTGCGTGGAGGCTGTCGGTTCTCCATTTCCGGATAAGGCAATATCATTAAGTCTACGAGATTGCGGGGGCACAAATTTCTCAAAAAAAACTCCCTCCTTAATATCACTTAGCATCAAATACAGCTCTTTTTCAAGAACAAAAAGGTCAATATGCCCTGGCTTACCCCTCACTAACGACGGTACTTGGCAGTATATACAACGCCAATTGCAAGCATTATTTGTATTGAGATTTATACCAACCGATACTCCCTCTGCTCTGCGAGAGACAACCGGATAAACATAACGATTTGAAGAAAATTCCCGACTATGATCGCGTGTAGTTAAAGTTTTTGCCAATGCAGCTACCTTTGAAACTCTAATTCTTGTGCAGACCTGTTACCCAGCTCTACTTTCTCACCGTCAAAGACCTCAAAACCGTTCACATAAGTTCCCATAATTTTTGCCCCAAAACTATGCTTCTCAAAGGGAGACCATGCACACTTGTAAAGAATATTATCCGTTCCTACTGTTGTTTTTCCATTTAAATCGACTAATACGAGATCAGCCCAAAAGCCTTCATCTATAAATCCCCTGTCACGCACTTGATAACGTACTGCCGGGTTATGGCTTGATTTCCGGACAATTTCTTCTAAAGTAATAACACCCTGATTGGCTAAATCCAATAATGACAACATGGCATGCTGAACTAACGGTAACCCCGCTGGAGCATCATCGTAGCTGTTGCTTTTTTCAGCCGCAGTGTGGGGAGCATGATCTGTAGCTATAATATCTATTCTATCTTCGAGAAGTGCTACCCTCAAAGCCTCACGATCTCTTTGGGACTTAATGGCTGGATTACACTTGATGTGACTACCCAAGTTGGTGTAATCCTCATCACAAAACCAAAGATGGTGAACACAAACCTCTGCTGTTATTTTTTTTGCCTCAATAGGGCCAACGTCAAATAGGGATAACTCTTTTGCTGTCGTAAGGTGAAGCACATGTAGATTACTACCGTGTTTTTTTGCCAAATTAACAGCATAGCTAGACGATGAATAACAGGCTTCTACATCCCTGATATTTGGGTGCTCAAACATCGGTATGCCAGAAGTATACTTCTTAGAGATAATATCGTAGTTTTTAGCGATCAATTTGCTGTCTTCACAATGTGTTGCGATTAAAATGGGACATTCTCGGAAAATCGCATCTAATACGTTCGGGTCATCCACAAGCAAATTTCCGGTAGACGCTCCCATAAAAACCTTTACACCACAGACGCGATTGACATCAACGGACTTAATGTCGTCGATATTGGTATGACTAGCCCCAAGATAAAAAGAGTAATTAGCTATCGATTTTTGCGAGGCAAGAAAAAATTTGTTAGCCAGGGCATCAGCATTCAGGGTTGGTGGCATAACATTTGGCATTTCCATGTAGCTAGTAATTCCCCCTGCCACTGCCGCGGCTGACTCCGTAGCTATCTCACCCTTATGGGTAAGACCTGGCTCTCTGAAATGAACTTGATCGTCGATCATTCCAGGCATTAAGTAGCAACCCCTAGCGTCGACTACTTTATCTGCCGAGATTGCCTGAAGATCAGTACCAATCTTCTCTATCCGTCCACGTTTGATCAGCACGTCGAGGTCTGCAATCGTTCCTCTATTTACCACTCGGGCATTTACTATAAGAGTTGTCAACCTACTCGCTCCTTGCAAAAACTAGATCTGAGACAGCCATCAAAAAAAACATAATTTTCATGGGTCTACGATCATAACTGAGTTGGATTAGGGGCATCGCCATAAACCATCTTTGGATCAAATATTTTTTCTTCTTCTACAAATTTCAATAGTGGTTTACCCGAAGATTCTGAATTGACTGCTCTGTAAAAGCAAGAACGGTACCCTACATGACAACTAGCATCTCCCTCGACATTAACTCTGAGCCAAATTGCATCTTGGTCATCATCAATTCTTATCTCAACCACCTTTTGCTTAAGACCGCTAGTCTCTCCCTTGCGCCACAAACATTTTCGACTCCTACTCCAGTAGTGTGCTTGATCAGTTTGAATGGTTCTCTTTAGTGCCTCTTGGTTCATGTACCCCAGCATTAATACCTCACCTGAATCAGCCGCTGTAGTCACACATGGGAGTAACCCATCCGAGTCAAATTTAGGTGCCAGATCAGTTCCCTCTTCCACCTGCTCCACACTCTGGCGTTTGGCAAAAACCATTTCTTCGCTCATAACCAATGTCCTTCTGTTGTTTTGTAACGCCTATTATACGATCAAGAGACAAGAGCCACTAGGCCTAATGTTAACATCAATTTTATTGCCCCCCACAACAGTAGTACCCAATAGCCAAAAATGGCGTCCCCAAGGGGATTCGAACCCCTGTTACCGCCGTGAAAGGGCGATGTCCTAGGCCTCTAGACGATGGGGACCTATTTATAATTTTTGGTGGAGGTAAGCGGGATCGAACCGCTGACCTCTTGCATGCCATGCAAGCGCTCTCCCAGCTGAGCTATACCCCCTGCAAGGAGGCAAGATTATACGGTTGCCTTTAAGAACTGTAAAGGAATGCTATAAAACAAACTTTACCAACTCTGTGTCTATCCTAGCACAAACCTTAGTACGCCCTAAAAGTTCAAACGTCAAATTTATAGCCGGACTTTTTTCCATACCCATAACCATAACTCGTAACGGCATTGCCAACTGGGGAAATTTCTTGTTGTAATGCGACAGAGACCGTTTGAGTGCCATACCAATTTGTTCTCTATCCCAGTCAATATGATCGAGTTGCTCACGAAAATGATTAATGCATGGGTAAACGTCGGCAGTATAATATTTTTCAACCAACCCTGGATTGGGGGAGGTGTAGTTTAGAAATGAGAGAACCGAATCAGCAAGCTCAACCGTATTTTTAGCTCTATCTTTAACCAGGCCTATCACTGAACTCAACGCTAGGTTCCCCGTTCCTTCCTTCCCTACCGAATCACTTATTTTTTTTGATACTATCTTAGACAGATCATCGTTTGGGGTCTCTTTAATATATTCTTTGTTAAGCCAATCTAGTTTTTCAAAATCAAATTTTGCTGGTGCTTTGCTTACCTTATCAAGCGTAAACCAATTAATCATCTGATCTATAGAAAACTTTTCTTTGTTGCCATGACCCCAGCCCAAACGAGCCAAATAATTCAGAATGGCCTCAGGTAAATAACCAGCGTCTTTGTATGCAAGAATACTATTAGCCCCATGTCTCTTGGATAGTCGCTCCCCATCGGCTCCCAGAATCATCGGCAAATGGGCATATTCAGGTAATGGCAAATTAAGTGCCTTTAAAATATTTATTTGCCGAGGGGTATTATTTATGTGATCGTCACCCCTAATGACATGTGAAATTTCCATGTCTGAGTCATCCACCACAACACCAAAATTATAAGTAGGCGACCCATCAGACCTCAGTATAATCAGATCATCGAGTTCCCCGTTTGATATAGTTATCTTCCCTCTGACTAAATCGCCCCAAGAAACCATACCATTATCAGGATTTCTAAACCTTAGAACAGGTTTAATATCTGTTTGAAGCGGAGGTTGCTTAGCATTTTCTGGTCTCCATCGACCGTCATATCGCGGTTTCAATCCTCGCACTCTTTGAGATTCACGCATTTTAGAGAGTTCTTCAGGAGACGCATAACACCAATACGCCTTGTCTTCCCTAATCAACTGATCAGCTACTTCGCGATACCGCTCGAGTCGTTCGCTTTGCAAATACGGTTTTCCATAATGGTTTAAACCTAGCCATCTCATCGAGTTCAGAATTCCCTCTTTAGATTCTCGCGTAGACCGAGCAAAATCAGTGTCTTCTATCCGCAAAATAAACTGCCCTTTAAATTTTTGTGCAAAAGCCCATGCGAACAAGGCAGTGCGAGCACCTCCAACATGCAAATCTCCGGTAGGACTTGGTGCAAATCTAGTCTTAATCATCAGATATTTATCACGAAAAAGTTAACTCAATACATCCTAACTCAGCAAAATCAATCTTAAAATGGTCTGCTGATGGTCCGTGGATAGCCATGTTAGCAATGTTTCCAGCTGATATTATGTCCCCCTTTTTTATATGCTTCCCATGCTTGACACAATTGTTAGCAAGCCATAAGACTGAATTCAGAGGGTCGCCTAGTGCATTCGAGCCAATTCCATCGGAAATAAATTCACCGTTTGCTTCAACACGAACAGAAATTTTTGATCTAACCACTTTTTCCCATTCTTTTATCTCGTTCCCCCTGATAAAGGCACCGTGCACACCGTTGTCGGCGATAGTCGGTAATATAGCCAAAGGCCAACCGCTCTCAAACCGACAATCCACAATTTCAACAGCAGGCATTATACAGTCGATAGCAGCAAGAATATCACTTTCTCTGAAAGGCCCATTTTCCGGAATCAAATCCTCCCCAATTAAAAATGCAATCTCAGGTTCAATTATGGGTGCAAAGAAGTTTCTCCTACTAATTACCTGTGACCCCTTAAAACTAGTCTTCTTATGCATTTGTCCAAAAAACGGTTCATCAGTTCCAGACATTTCCTGAGTCATTTTACTAGTACAGCCTACTTTCCACCCTACAGATTGACCAAAACCACCAGCTTTCATCATATCTAGGACTAAACTTTGAACAGCATAGGCGTCATCCTTGTTTTTCAACAGATCTTCCCAATCTGCATAGGAAATCAGCTGAACATTCATATGACAACCAGAAATATACTGTGCCAGTTTTTTCAACGACGGATCATTTGCTTTCATAATCACCCCCAACAAAGCGATTGAACAAATTCAAAATGTATAATAAATGATACCATTGGTTTTAGCGTGCTGGCTTACACTCAGAAAAAGTATTCATTGGGGAGGGTAAATGTCGATAAAGTACTATGACTGGTTATCACATCACTCTGAGAGACGACCTAACAAAATAGCGATTACTGACCTTGATAACGGTCGAAATATTGCGTATGGCGAACTAGAGAAAAGGGCTAAATCGTTAGCCTGTTGGTTAAATAATCAAAACATTCAAAAAGGTGATCGCATCGCTATTCTTATGCGAAATGCACCTGAATTTTTTGAAATACAATTTGCATGTCATAAGCTTGGAGCCATCTGCCTCCCCTTGAACTGGCGCTTAACCCCTGTAGAAATTTCCTATATCTTGGGTGACTCAAATCCCAGCGTATTAATATATGAAAATATTTTTCGGGAAACAATAGACAAAATATCCGATGAAAATTCGGCAAAAATTTCCCTCGAACTTGGACTAAATGAACCATCTAGTGAGTACGAAAAGGTAATACTACAAGACTCAGATGATCTACCAGTTGTTAATAGCTCCCATGACGATGTATCAATGATTATGTATACATCCGGAACAACTGGTAACCCCAAGGGGGCTCTGATAACTCATGGAATGACTTTCTTTAATTGTGTAAATCTAGGGATCCCAGCTCTTATAAATGCCAATTCTGTCCAATTTGTAGCATTACCTTTGTTTCACACTGCGGGTCTGAATTGTTATGCAAACCCCATACTACATGCAGGAGGAAAGGTGATACTCTCTCGAGAATTTGACCCGGGGAAGACCCTGAAGATTATCGGAGATCCTTCTTACCAAGTTACTCACTTCATGGGGGTCCCTGCTGTTTTTCTTTTCATGATGCAACACCCTGACTTTGAGAGAACTGATTTAAGTCGGATTCAGCAAGCTGGAATAGGGGGGGCACCGTGTGCTGAACCCATCTTACTTAAGTGGCTTGACCGGGGAGTACCCCTTGTTCAAGGATGGGGAATGACAGAAACAAGCCCCGGAGGGACAGGGCTCGATATAGAGTTTGCCAAAGAAAAAATTGGATCTTGTGGTAAACCACTTCTGCACACAGAGATAAAAATCGTTGATGAAAAAGGCAAATCTCTGCCACATGGACAGGTTGGTGAATTGCTAATCAAAGGGCCCAATATCACCCCTGGTTACTGGAACAATCCGGAGGCAACTGCGTCATCTTTCATCGATGGGTGGCTGAAGACCGGAGATGCAGCGAAAAAAGATAAAGATGGCTTTCTATACATTATTGACCGGTGGAAAGATATGTATATTTCAGGAGGTGAAAATGTCTATCCGGCAGAAGTTGAAAACATTATCTACCAACTTCCTGAGGTGGCCGAGGCCGCAGTAATAGGGGTGCCGGATATGACCTGGGGAGAGTCTGGCCTGGCCACGGTTGTCTTAAAGCCTGAACATACTCTTTCGGCTGATCAAATAATAGATCAATGCAAGAATAATCTGGCTAAATTCAAAGTGCCCAAACAAATTATATTTATGGACAGATTACCAAGGAATGCCACCGGAAAGGTTTTAAAAAGGCAAATTCGCAGCTCTCTACTGGATAGCAACTAAATTTTTTATTTTTTTAAAAAGTTTAAACTCAAACCTTCTCTCTCCCACTCAGCTTTTAGCAACTGTCCTTTGTATGAAGCGGTAATAAATACTTCTTTTCGACCTTCCGCCCCAAAACAAATGTTTGTAATGTATGGGTCATTTATTTTGTGAAATTCAATTAGTCCATTCAATGGGGATATCACAGAGATCCCCCCATTAATTAATGTCCCTACACAAACATAACCATTTTTTTCAACGGCGAGCGAGTCAAACCGACTCAGACCACCTCCTTGATTTAACAATTTTCCACCATTAGGTGAGAAGGGAAAATCTATTTTTTTTACTACTCCATCACCAATGATTTCAAAACTATATAATTTTCCACCCTCAGTCTCCGCAACATACAAAAATTTCCCATCCGGCGACAGTCCTATCCCGTTAGGAGTCATAATGGGGTGAATTGCCTCAATTATTTTTGAGCCATCAGCTTTGGCCCAATAAATAGACCCCCTGTCCATAGTCCTTTCCCTAACTTTACCCAGGTCCGTGAACCAAAAATTACCCTCTCTGTCAAAAACGATATCATTGGGACCCTTGAGAGGTATCCCATTGCATTCGGTGTATAGCGTTTCAAAACTCCCAGTTTCTAAGTTTACTTTTTCGACTCTCCCGGTTTTATAATTGTTTGCCTGCAAAACTGGCCGCTGACACCTCCCATCGTCAGATACTTCCCATTCGAAACCACCATTGTTACAAACATAACAATAGCCGTCAGGTCCAATTGCCGCACCATTTGGACCACCCTCCAGCTGAGCAATAATTTCTTTTTTTCCATCAATAGTAACTTTTGTAAGTGATCCACTTGCAATTTCAACCAATATAACAGACCCATCTCCCATTGAAATCGGTCCTTCAGGAAATTGCAATTGGTCAGCAACCAATGTGGTTTTTAAGTTAGAAATTTTTGCCATAACCAGAAAGGAGTATTTAAGCAATGGTCTATCATTGATACAAACCCAGATTCTAAAATTGATGTTAGACGTTAAGGTCTTTCATACATAATACATCGTGCAGGTAAATTTTAACTAAATACTTTAAATCCCTAAAGACGCATAACTTTGGGCCACCCTTTGAATTGCCACCATCATTCCGGCCGTCCTTAGATCAGGAATATTGTTTTTATTATTCCAAACTTCACTGATCACCTCATAGGTGTTTCTCATCGTATCTTCTAGACCAGACCTAACTAAATCCAACTCGGATGATCCTTTAACCACTTCTTGCCTAAATTGTTGGCTGAATTTTTTCTGAACTAGTTGCTCCACTCCATCAACCAGGGTATTAATCTGATTCTCTTGTGCTCTTCTCTGGAGCCTACCTAACCTTATGCGACTTAAATTTTTAATCCATTCAAAATAACTAACAGTGACCCCGCCTGCATTAGCATACAAGTCCGGAATAATTATTGTGCCTTTGGAATTTAGAATTTCGTCTGCCTCGGCAGAGATTGGTCCATTAGCGGCTTCAATGATAAGAGGAGTCTTAATTCGCGAAGCATTGGTCTCATCAATTACTAGCTCCATGGCTGCTGGTATTAGTATGTCAGCCTCTGCCTCCATCATTTCGGACCCAGACTCTCTAAAACCTTCAAAACCTTTTATCGACCCCTTTTTTTGAATATGTGTTCCTAGTGCCTCAATATCAATCCCAGAACTATTGACTATAGACCCATCTCTTTCTAACACATGAGTTATAAGTGCTTCATCTTCTTTGGCCAGACATCGAGCCGCATGATAACCAACATTCCCTAGCCCCTGCACAATAACCGTTTTTCCCTTCAGACCAGGCGAGAGACCAGTTTTTTCCAAATCTCGTTGGTTGGAAAAGAATGCATTGAGGGCATATTTTACACCTCGACCTGTTGCCTCGGTTCGTCCGGAGATACCCCCTTTACTGACAGGCTTGCCAGTTACACACGCCCACGCATTTAAATCGGTGGGATTCAACCTTCGATATTCATCCGCCATCCAAGCCATCTCTCGCTCCCCTGTTCCCATATCCGGAGCCGGAACGTTTTGCGAAGGATGAATAAGATCTCTTTTGGCTAACTCCTGAGCAAATCTCCGGGTAATTCGCTCCAATTCATCAGCAGACCAGTCCTTTGGATTTATTCGAAGTCCACCTTTTGATCCTCCAAATGGAACCTCAACAAGAGCACATTTATAGGTCATCAAAGCGGCAAGTGCCTCTACCTCTGCTGAATTAACACCCATGTCATAGCGAATTCCACCTTTCACAGGTTCAAAATGGTCTGAATGAACCGACCGATAACCTGTAAAGGTGTAAACTCTATCACGAAGCCGTACGCCAAACCTGACAGTATATGTAGAATTAACTGTCATTATTTGATCTGCTAAATCCCGGGATATAATTTCTCCACTTTCAGTTTTATCCAACCACTCTATAGCTTTATTGAAGTTTCGTTCGATAGAATCGAGAAATTCTTTACCGGCCATGATAGTCCCCCCCTCTATAAAAAGATAATCAAGATTAGCACGAGTAAACATACGTATAAAGGATATTGAATTTCGTGAGGTTTTTTCGCTATTAACCGCTAAACCCTGAGGCTGGTAAGTGTCAATTTAACTATCTTTTGCAAAGATTACTGACGCGACTTTTTAGACCGTCTAAACTGCCAAGGACTAGTAGGATGCCTTTGGACCCAAATACCGAGTTTTAAATCTCTTGCATTCAATTCCGCCGTCAAATATTGAGGACCTTTTTTTTGGGGAAGACTACTTAGATACCTTCGATAGGCCCATGCATAGCCGCTTTTTATCATCAGTAAATTTATATCAACATTGTTTACTTTGATGATCCCCAATAGCCGACCGTATCTATCTCGACCCGTCGACCAAATAACAAAATCTCCACCCTTTAAAAGATGCCTAAGATAATTTGCCGATTCTTCTCCGTATTTTTGGTTGAGTTCCGGTGCATCAATACCTGATAACCTAACTTTGAGCGTTTTGTCGTATAAATTAATTATCTTTATGGTGTCTCCGTCTATAACCTTGACACTCTGTTTAGATGAAACGGCTATTTCATTAGCTAATACTGGCAGGCAAAGGCTAATAAAACATAATAATATGGAAACCCATTTTCTAAATTTGGCAATCAGCACTCTCTCGTCAGCCTTCCTCAGACGAGTCGCCGCACATCCAAATACAGTCTCTACTATTTTCATTGGAAAGATTTTGGAGGTAAGTCTTATGAGCACTTAATTCTTCCTCAGAGACGCTTGCGACAATCAACTCCGGGACATCATAACCCAAATCAACATCTTCTTGATATGATGGTTCGTCAATCTCAGCTATTAGTAAACTTTCTTGCCCTCTAGTCATAGACAAATAGCACTCAGCCAGAAGTCTAGAATCTAGCAAAGCCCCATGAAGACTACGCCTTGAATTATCTATTTTATGACGATCACACAATGCATCTAGGGAATTTCTTTTTCCCGGATACATAGTTTTAGCCAAAACCAAAGAGTCCAATATTGATTCGACATGTAAGGTCAAACCTTCTCGCTTGCAAAGACTTAGTTCATTATTCAAAAAAGCCACATCAAAAGGGGCATTGTGAATAATCAATTCGGAACCAGCTATAAAGCCTAAGAATTCATCAACTATTTCATTAAATTTCGGCTTATCAGACAGAAATATTTCGGTCAGGCCATGGACTTTTTTTGCACCATCATCAATTTCTCTTTCAGGATTAATGTACCTTTGGAAATGCCCACCTGTGATTTTTCGGTTAATAACCTCAACGCAGGCCACTTCAATAACCCTATGTCCGAGTTGTTGGTCAAGGCCCGTTGTTTCGGTATCAAGAACAATTTGTCTCATGATTATTTCCTGTTTTTTTTGCTTACTGGTTATCTGAATTTAAAGACTTGGTATTCCTTTATTAGCAAGTTGATCAGCCCTATCATTCCCGGGATTACCAGAGTGACCTTTGACCCAAACCCAATCTATCTGAAACGAAGCCACCAGGTCATCAAGCTCCCTCCATAAATCAATATTTTTCACCGGTTTTTTTGTTGCTGTTTTCCATCCATTTTTTTTCCAAGACACTAACCAGCCTGATATGCCATCAAGAACATATTTTGAATCTGTATAAACCGTAAGCTCTTCACACCGATCAATAGCCGATAAGGCCTGAATAACCGCTGTTAGCTCCATACGGTTATTAGTGGTCTCATCTTCTCCACCAAATAATTCCACATCTTTCCCTGCCCCTCTAATCAAAGCACCCCATCCCCCTGGCCCAGGATTGCCCTTACAGGCTCCATCAGTGTATACATCTAATTTTTTTTGGGCCATTAGTATTTTGGTCCATCTAGACGTATTGACGGGGACACTAATACTGACGGCCGCTTGGCTTTATCCCTTTTTTTTGGCCATTCTCTTGGTATTAGAGTTACGCCTGCCACCCTTTTTATAGCGTGCAGAAAGTAAAGTCCGCCCATGAATGGCCACCACCTAGGGCCCGCTTTTTCCAAAAAGGCAAACCTTCGTCTCAGAGAAACTTTATTCACTGGTGGAATATAAAGCTCCATTTTACCGACGACCACATGATAATCGAGCAATCTTAACCAATCTCTTAACTTAGCCAAGGCAATAAACTCCCCATTCCATGGGGGTGGTGTATCGCCAGTTCTTTTTTTTAATACATTTTGCAAGCCCCAAAGACTCCACTGGTTGAAGACCGACATTAATAAATGTCCCTCTGGACGTAGTACTCTAGTCGTCTCTTTGAGAACTAATTTAGGATTACTTGAAAATTCAAGAACGTGAGGCATAACTACCAGATCTATAGTTTCATTTTGTATGGGTAGATAACCAAAATTACAACAAACATCAGTCCCTACCTCCGGTCCAATCACTGTATGGCTAGGAATTCTGTTTTTTCCCATGAAATCAAAATCACCCAAACCAAGCTGAACTGCATTATACCCAAAAACATCGGCAACCTCTTTGTCAAAAAAACTCCTCTCCCTGATCAGAACCTCTGAACCGAGAGGACTCTTTAACCATTGGCCAAAATTTTTTACAAAGATCACGTCGACTCTCTAAAACTGTTAGAATAATTAGATGACAAGAACACCTATAATACCAATCAAAGCATTCAATGATAATTATATTTGGTGCCTCAGAGATGGTAAAAATGCACTTGTAGTCGACCCGGGAGATGCCAGACCGGTACTAGACTATCTTTCTCAGGAGGGACTGGACTTAGTTGCGATACTGATAACACATCATCACCCTGATCACGTAGGAGGTAATGAAACCCTTCTATCTAAATTTAAAATACCAGTTTACGGACCGAAGAAAGAAAAGATCCCGGGGATAAGTCAGAAACTGTCTGAGGGTGATGTGGTTCAAATCAAAGAACTACAGCAAACTTTCACAATCATTGACATACCGGGTCACACTCTCGGACACATTGGTTATTACAATAAATCCGTTCTACTTTGTGGGGATACATTATTTTCCTGCGGTTGCGGGAGACTTTTTGAGGGAACTCCAAAACAAATGTATGATTCTTTGAGAAAAATTGCTGAGCTTCCAGATGATATACTGATTTATTGTACGCATGAATACACAGAATCCAATATAAAATTTGCTTTAAATGTTGAGCCCCAGAACAAAGAGCTTATTCAGTTACGAGATCGGGTGAGACATATACGAGAAAAAGGTCTTCCTTCATTACCTGTAACCCTCAAACAGGAAAAAGATACAAATCCTTTCCTCCGTGTACATCTTCCCTCAGTAGCAAAATCAACTATGATAGATGGACAATCAAAACAATCTAGCCCGGTTGATGTTTTTACGTATCTTAGAAAGTGGAAAGATTCCTTT
>CACOJS010000005.1 GCA_902627495.1 Hydrogenophilales bacterium
ATTCACAATACCAATACTTTCTTTATGACACAATCATTAAACACAGAGAAAGTGGAAAGACCTTTAACCAAATCGCAGAGTGGTTAAACGATAAAGGGTATCTATCTGTTCGTGGGAAAAAGTTCGGAGGTGCTCATGTTCATTCCATAGTGAAGAAGAAAAGATTGAAAGATGAGAAGTTAGAAAGAGAGTATCCCGAGAAGTGGTCTGATTTTAGTTTGGAGGTGGTTGATAAGACTATTTTGATGAGTGACTTTGGGTTTTAGAAAACGATCATTAGATGGTCTTGTGATATTTAATTCTTGGTTAGAGGAGTAATTCTTTTCCATTTGCGTTCCACAAAAATTTTATCATCACTCCACTCAGGGTCGGTATAGACCATTCCATCTTTTGTTATTTTCCACGTCTGTTTGCCATTCAAAGATGTCATTTCTATTTCATTGTTTCTTAGTGTTACCTTGAAGGTTCTCATGCCAGACCACGGCAAGTCGCGATTCATTTTTGCAGATTTATCTATGCCTTTAACATTTAGGGTTTCAGTGTACGTGTAGCGGAACATGCCGTCGACCACAGATCCATGACCCCATTTAAAAGACGATTTGTTTTTATTTTCATTCGTCCGATTATGAATTGAACTCATTATTTTGCCATCATAAAATACCCACCGTCCGCTGACCGCCGGTGGTTCATGAAGCGTTTTTCCATCGAACCAAGATACTACCTCATACATCCCGTTTAGAAGCGAAAGTATTTTGAGGTCATTATTTTTTTCCTCGCCAAAACAAGCAGAACTAAAGACGATAAGGAAGAGAAAAAGTATTTTTTTCATTTTATTTTATTCCATTGTAATTATATCCGCTAAATTCCTTGGTTGATCATAATTATTTTTGCCTTTGATCTTCTATTATGAAATCTGCTAAATCCTTACCTTCTAATTTTACAACCTTACCTTCCGTTCGAAGAAATAATTCATTCGTCTTTTTATCCTTAATCGATAAGAGATATACTAATTCACTTTTTTCTTTTCTCCCCTCACATTCTGCGACGAAGCAATCTTTACCTTTGTAAACTTCGATATCCATTTTAATTCTATCCAAAACTGACTTTCCAATTAAATTTTCGATTTTTTGGACAAAATTTCTTCTGAATTTATCATAGTCTTTTCCAAATTTATCTTGATCAATACCAATAGCATTTAACTTATCGTCAATACCGATAAGTAGAGTTCCACCTCTTTTATTGTTTAAAAACCCTACTATAGATTGTAGTACTTTATGTTCAAGAATCTCTGAAGGAATGGATTGCTCTAAAGGTTTACTAAAGGTGCTTTTTATTTCGACAGTGGAAGTTTCATGCTTTTCAATTAAAGTCTCTATTCTTGTTTTTTCCTCTATTTGACTCTTAATTTTCGAATAATCAAATGCAGTTGTAGCAACTTCATCAAATACTCGAAAACTCTCTTGGTGCAATTTATTTCCAGGAGATTCTACCCCAGATAGGTTCAATATATTATCACCCAAACCCATCACCCCCTGAATAAATTCTTGCTTAGAAATCAACCCCTTTATTAAACCTATAGGTAAAAACAAGGATTTTTGTTCGATTTGATAATAAAGAGATAAAGACGAACTTTGTTCTTCAACTGACATGGAAGTAAAAAAATTAACAATTTTTTTTGAAATTTTAGTACGGGAAAATTTTTCTGGGGTTATAAATTTTCCTGGTCCTTCATCTGTATCAAAATAATTGTAATAGTATGCACCCCATGCATATTCAGTTAATTCTTTAAAGTGCGATGAACCAAATACTTCAATCAGACTATTTCTTATTGCAGTTAATCTTGCGATTTGTTCTATTTCTAGAGGTGGTCCATTTGCAGTTTGTATTAGACAGAAGTCATCTATTGCAAATGTTTGTAAAAAATCCTGAATCTTGGATTTATTTTCTACAAGCAATTTTTGAAGAGAAAAAATAAGGTATGAACAATAAGTTTTATTTGTATTTAAACTATTATTCTTATTAAGTTTGATATCTCCACATCTATCCAAATCTCCTAATATATGATCAATGAGATCATAGGAAAAATCCCCGACCAAATCGGAGGTATCGCTACAAGTTATATCTCTACCGTCACATACTAAGAAAAACTTGTTATTTCGTTCAACAATTTCAAAATCATTTGCAAACATGACTGAAACAATAACACTCGCTCATCAAATTCTCCAACTTTATGTTACTACTGTGATCACCTTTCAAAAATAAGTTAGAACAACGAAACGTAAACCTACTGAAATTAACCCAATCCAGAAAAGTTACTGATAAACAAACTGACGAGTTAAATTTGTCCGTTGAAAATAACTTGCTCAGAAAATATTGGGTCGGTTGTAAAGGATAATATATTCTTACTCTGGCATTCTAAATTTATTTGAAATTACACATAATCTTTCTGATTTATGAATAATTTTGTAACTATCAAATCTCCTTAATCTCTTCTTGTATTTGTCTAGTGTCACCCAGACCAATTTTGGAGTGTACCGATGACCTCTAGGAGATTTCATTTTATTAGAATTTAGATACTCACTGATCTCAACTGACGACTTTCCTCGATCACTAAGGGACTTAATAAGTTTCAGTCTATTTGATCTTTTTGGATCTAAATTGAATACAGATAGTTTCTTTGTTTCAATAATAACCGTCTATTTAATGAATAATTTATAATTACCATATATTATTCTAAAATTATTCCACAGTCACTGAGCACACCCGTTCCAGGATTAAACATAGTACCTTTGTTTTTTCTGGTATTTTTTGTCATATTTTATAAACCAAATTGGTCTTTTATGTTACTTCTAACGATACTCGGAACTAGTTTATTTGTTTTCATCATTTTTCCTCGAGCACTCAGGTGGTCAAAGTTATATAACTCAAATTTGTTGTCTAACAAATATATATCTATATATCGACTATAGTCTGATGTCTCTACGGGGATTGATTTCACTTTACTTATTGAAAAAACTCTTCGGAGTATATCAATGTAAGAATGTGCTTTATTCATCCCCTCTAGGAAAATCAATTTGGGTGCGATCCTCAAGATTAACTGACGGTTCATTTCGAGACAAAAATTTAAATGCGGAGATGAATGAAATTTTGTTCTATATCTTCTCTCGAAATCTTTTCCTATATCTGCAGAGCACCAAAAAAATAATTCGGTATGGGTTGTCTTATCGAAAATATTTTGACCTAAAAAATCTTTGATTTTCTTCATTCGTTTTCTACTACCATCACTTCTATGAAAAATGTTTTGAAAATCTTTGTCGCGTGTTTCTTCGGTATTTTCGCGACCGTTTCCTTTTTCTCTATTCATATCGTATGAATCATTTCCTGGGTTTAGACCAATCCAAATAAAATCGGGTTTATTGCGGTTGGTAGAATTAAATGGACAGTCAAAAACAAAGTGATGAGAATTTTTTATTAACTCCAAATTCTGTTTCTGGTAGTCCCTTATTTTGGTAATTAAGTCAGTAGTTGAAAAAATGGACATATTTAAATTTAAATTACTAAAACTTTATTTTGTTCTGACATTTATATTTACTCCTGGTTTATAGGATTTCTTATTCTACCGTCACGGATTTGGCGAGGTTCCTTGGTTTGTCTATATCAGTCCCCTTAAGTAGGGCTGTATGATAGGCCAGCAATTGCAAGGGGATAGTATGAACTATTGGGGAAATATGTGATGAGTCGTCAGGCATGGCGATAATGCTTAATCCTGGCTCTTCTTTTATGGCTGAATTTGAATCGGCAAAAACGTACAACTCTCCACCCCTGGCACTTACTTCTTTCATATTTGACTTGAGCTTTTCAAGTAATAAGTCATTGGGGGCAACTACGACGACAGGGAAATTGTTGTCGATTAAGGCTAGTGGCCCGTGTTTTAATTCCCCTGCTGGATAACCTTCCGCATGGACATAAGAAATTTCCTTCAATTTAAGGGCTCCCTCAAGTGCAATGGGGTAGTGAATGCCTCGTCCAAGAAATATACAATTATTTTTGGTAGAAAAAATGTCAGCCCAGCCCTTGATGGCTTTTTCTAGGCCGAGTGCTGTTTTAACAAGTGACGGAAGTTTTTTTAAAAGTGATAAATGGCTGTTCTCTTGATTCTGCGTTAATTTTCCTTTTGCTTTTGCTAGAGTTATGGCTAACAAAAAAAAGCTTACTAGTTGAGTAGTAAAAGCTTTTGTTGAAGCCACTCCAATCTCTGGGCCAGCACGCGTAAGAAACTTAAGATGAGAAAGTCGAACTAGCGAAGACTCAGGAACATTACAGATAGCCAAAGAACAGTTTCCTTGCAATGATAAAGCTTGCTGAAGAGCCGCTATGGTGTCCGCGGTTTCCCCTGATTGTGATGCAACGATTACAAGGTTATCTTGCTCTGGTGGTCTATTCCGATAGCGGTATTCTGACGAAATTTCGACATTACAGGGTATCCCAGCTAAGTCCTCTATCCAGTAACGAGCCGTCAGTCCAGCATGATAGCTGGTTCCACACCCTAAGATAGTGATGGAGTTTATATTTGAAAAAATTTCCCCCGCAGTACTCCCAAACAGGTTTGGATTTATTGATTCCCCAGCTAGAGCCATTGATAGCGTATCATTTATGGCTTGAGGTTGTTCGTAGACCTCTTTCTGCATAAAATGTTTGTGTCTACCAAGTGATACATCATTATGTGCAATTCTACTGGTTGAAACTTGTCTACTAACCGTTTTACCGTTTGTGTCATAAATTCTATATCCATCACATGATAATGTTGCGACATCACCGTCTTCTAGATGCACAACCTTCGCTGTCTTTTCAATGATAGCGGAGACGTCACTGGCACAATAGATCGCATTTTTAGCTAGTCCGATTAAGATTGGGGACCCCCTACGGGCAATTATTAGCTCATCGGGCTTTTCTCGATTAATAATGGCTAACGCGTAAGACCCCTTAAGCTTTGGTAGGCATCTTTGAGTTGCTTCGAGTACCGAGACCCTTTTGCGACCAACCTCTTGGATTATAAGATGTGCGATTATTTCAGAATCGGTCTCGGAAAAAAATTGCTGACCATCCAGAAGGAGCTGTCTCCGCAGCAACTCATGATCTTCAATAATTCCATTGTGGACAATTGCAATTTTATTGCCACTGACATGAGGGTGAGCATTCTTTTCTGAAGGTCTGCCATGAGTCGCCCATCTTGTATGAGCGATACCGATAAGTCCTCTAAAGCTGGCTTTAGAAATTTTTTCTTTTAGTTTGTGGACTCTGCCAAAACTTTTTAGAACCCTAATGTCATTGTTAAGTATACCGATTCCTGCTGAGTCATATCCTCGATACTCTAGTTGACATAACCCTTGTACTAGGAAGGGTACAACATCCTCGCGCGCAACTGCCCCTACTATTCCACACATAATTTATGTCTTCTTAATTGGCCTCTTCCATTTGGCGACCGTGATTTGTTTGCTACGTCCAACCGTAAGTTTATCTGCCTCAGTGTTCTTAGTTATCGTACTGCCAGCACCGACAACAGAATTACTTCCTACCCTTACAGGTGCTACCAGAGAGCTATTTGAGCCAATGAAAGATTTGTCCTCGATAATGGTTTTATGTTTATCTTTGCCATCATAGTTACATGTTATTGTTCCTGCTCCAATATTTACGTCTTCACCAACCTCTGAGTCACCCAAATAGGATAAATGGTTAGCACTTGTCCTTGAGCCTAAGGTTGTTTTTTTTGTTTCCACAAAATTCCCAATTTTAACATTCTCGCCCAAACTAGTACCTGTCCGTAGTCGACTGTAAGGACCGATGCGACAGTTTCTTCCAATCTTGGCATTATCTATTTGGGTATAGGGAAGTATTTGGGTCCCTTCCCCAACATCAGAATCACAGATGATTGAATGCGCTCCAATTGAAACCCCGGTTGAGAGGTTTACTGTTCCTTCAAATATGCAGTTGATATCGATAAAAACATCGTCTGCACAATTGAGGTTTCCTCGGATGTCTATCCTTGTAGGATCGGCAATTGTGACCCCTTGCACCAACAATTCATTGGCTCGTTCAGCCTGAAGTACTCGTTCAGCCTGGGCCAATTGGGCCTTAGTATTAATTCCCATAACTTCAGTGTGAGACCCCGCCAATACTCCTTGTACATTTTGATTTTCTGCTACAGCAATCGCTACTAGGTCAGTTAGGTAATATTCTCTTTGAGCATTATTATTTTCTATTTTTGGAAGCCAAGTTTTCAACAGCTTGGTTTGAGCAAAGATAATTCCAGTGTTGACTTCACTGATCAGCTTTTCCTCTTCAGAGGCATCCGCCTCTTCTACGATTTTTCTAATTTGCCCACTCTGATTCCTTATCAATCGTCCATATCCCTTTGGTGAGTGGAGCTCAGTTGAAAGAACTGAGAGGGGCGAATTGCTATCCAACAGTCGTAATAATGTATCTTTTTTTAGCAAAGGAACATCACCATACAAGATAAGAGTGTGTCGGGAGCTAAGTTTAGGAATTGTTTGAATAACAGCATGGGCAGTCCCCAATTGTTTAGTTTGTTCTATAAAATCTAGGTCGGGAGAGTCTATTTGATGTCGAGAAGAAAAGTCTTTATCGCCGTAAATAACATATATTGCGTTAGGGTTCAGGTCCCTCGCCCTTTCTATGACATGCGAAATTAGTGGTTTACCTCCCAAGTGATGCATAACTTTAGGTAGCTTTGATTGCATCCTTGTGCCTTTTCCTGCGGCTAAGATAACGACATCCAAGTTGCTCATGCTCTGAAGGTCCTTTAAAAATGTAAAAACTTCCCCACAACGTTACTTTAGCAGAGATAGGTGTTGTTTAGTTTAGGTATTGAAGTAGGCCCATCTCAACACCTCGTCATGGATGGGCCAAGATTTCTTGGCTTTTGGGTGGTTTACTAGACAAACAATAAGTATTTTTTGGGCCCGTTTGTTTGTCAGGTACCCTGCTATAGTACGCACCCCCTTGACGTACCCTGTTTTAAGATGCCCCTTACCAGATAGGGGGCTATGGTCAAGTCTTTTGCGAAGAGTCCCGTCAACCGATAGTATTGGCAGAGTGCTAACGAATTCAGGCATCAATGGTGAGTGCCAAGCATGTTTTAGTATTTTGGCTAGGTTAAAGGCACTGATCCGGCTATTGCGTGACAAGCCGGACCCATTTTCAATTGTCAACTCGGCACCGGTGATCCCTATTGTTTTTAGCCAGAGTTTTAATTCCCTCTCAGCATTGGCTGGTGAGATATCTCTATTTTTTTTATTGTTATTACTTCCCAAGGTTAGATATACTTGTCTAGCCATCGGGTTGCTGCTAAATTTATTTACACTTTTTATGATATTTGCCAGAGATGCAGAACTATGTCTCAGTAATAGTTGATCAGAGTTTTTAACAAGTCCCGGGATGACTTTCCCATCTGCAGTGCCACCGAGGTCTTTCCATAGTTTATTGAAAATGCTGGAAAAATATTCATCTGCTGATAGAAATGTATAGTATCTTTGCCTCTGCCCACACCTTCGGGAGAAAGATCCCAGAAAGGTAACTTTTTTGCCCTCCACTTTTGGAGAGTCAGGCCAATGCCAGCAGGTTTTATTGGACAATCTTAACTTATTAATTATCTGAAGCTGGGGTAAATGAGGGATCACGTAAGCGTGGATTTTACGGGCCTTTTTGTCGGGAACAAAAGTAATTTGCGATGATCTGAAGTTTACCATTAGTGCATCTGGTCCAAGATTATATGGGCGATGAGGTTTGCCATCAAAAGCGGCAGGGTCGTGAAAGGGCACCTTGAAGTAGCTTCGGTCCAGGAGGATATTGCCCGTGATGTGTCTAATCCCTCTCGAACGAACTTTGTTTAGTAACATCCAAAATGATTCTAAATTTAAACTTGGATCACCGTATCCTTTGAAGATCAAATCTCCATAAAGCGTTTCGTCGTTTATCTTGCCGTCAGTGTAGATATCGGTTACCCACCGATAATCCGGCCCCAAAATCTCTAATGCAGCGAGTGTGGTTACAAGTTTCATTACCGATGCTGGATTCAGCTGCTTTTTGGACTGAAAATCAAGTGCCACCTTTTTTTTAGGCAGGTTAAATGCATAAATGCTAACCGCGGATTGTGGTATTCCAGCTTTTCTTAAGGCCTTATCAAGCTGACTTGGCAATCCCTGATTGGGCTGGGCGATTGTACTCACAAAAAAAAGTACAATAAAAACAGTAAGGTGTCTCATAAAAACAATCTCTCGCCAAAAAAAATAATCCACATTCTACTATATTCCACAAGTTGCTCACTTTATAGCTTGATAAAAATCGTCCAAAAGATTATCATTGGCACTCAATAGGGCGGAGTGCTAGTAAAGTGCTTCGAAGTTTTAATTAGGTATCTCGTAAGGAGAAAATAATAATGAAGATTCGTCCGTTGCATGATCGGGTAGTTGTCAAGCGTCTGGAGGATGAGAAAACCACAGCGTCTGGCATAGTTATTCCCGATAGCGCAGCTGAGAAACCCGATACAGGAGAGGTTATAGCAGTTGGCGGTGGAAAAGTTTTGGAGGATGGCAAGGTCAGGGCTGTAGATGTGAAGGTTGGAGACAAGATCTTGTTCGGTAAGTATTCAGGTCAATCCGTAAAGATCGATGGTGATGAGCTATTGGTCATGCGCGAAGACGACATAATGGGAGTTATGGAGGGTTAAAATCCAACATTGAATTCCCTCCAATATATAAAAACAGGAGCTAATTAATTATGGCAGCTAAAGAGGTAAAATTTCACGACTATGCACGGAATCGCATAGTTGCTGGGGTAAATATTTTGGCCGATGCGGTGAAGGTAACACTTGGACCAAAAGGGCGGAATGTGGTTTTGGACAGGTCGTTTGGGGCACCTACCATTACCAAAGACGGCGTTTCCGTTGCTAAAGAGGTGGAGTTAAAGGATAAATTTGAAAATATGGGTGCACAAATGGTTAAAGAGGTTGCATCCAAAACATCCGATGTGGCTGGCGATGGAACGACCACAGCTACAGTGTTAGCCCAATCAGTGGTTCAAGAAGGTATGAAGTTCGTCGCCGCCGGGATGAATCCTATGGATCTTAAGCGAGGAATTGACAAAGCAGTGGATGTGGTGGTGGACGAATTAGCCAGAAACTCTAAACCCTGCAAGACCAGCAAAGAAATAGCCCAGGTCGGAACTATTTCTGCAAATTCAGATACAGAAATTGGTCAAATTATTGCTGACGCAATGGATAAAGTGGGAAATACGGGCGTTATTACTGTTGAAGACGGCTCTGGCTTAAAAAGTGAACTTGATGTGGTGGAAGGTATGCAATTCGATAGAGGCTATCTCTCACCTTACTTCATCAATAACGCTGAAAAGCAAATTGTTGCGATGGAAAACCCATACATTCTCCTTCACGATAAGAAAATTTCTAACATAAAAGACCTCCTTCCAATTTTAGAGCAGTTAGCTAAAGCTAGTCGTCCTTTGATTATTATTGCCGAAGAAGTTGAGGGTGAAGCATTAGCCACGTTGGTGGTCAATAATATTAGGGGAATCCTTAAAACCTGTGCTGTAAAGGCTCCAGGCTTTGGGGATAGACGAAAGGCCATGCTCGAGGACATAGCAGTGCTCACCGGTGGTACTGTGATCGCTGAGGAAGTTGGTATGAGCTTAGAAAAGGCAACATTAGAGAATCTAGGTGAAGCCAAGAGAGTTGAGATTGGTAAAGAAGAGACCACAATTATCGATGGTGGTGGGAAGCAGTCAGACATAGAAGGTAGAGTCAAAGTGATCAGACAGCAAATTGAAGAGTCCACCAGTGACTATGACAAAGAGAAATTGCAAGAAAGACTTGCAAAATTATCTGGAGGTGTTGCTGTTGTGAAAGTTGGAGCTGCAACAGAAGTTGAAATGAAGGAAAAAAAAGCACGAGTCGAAGACGCTCTTCATTCAACTAGAGCTGCTGTCGAGGAGGGGATTGTCGCCGGCGGTGGTGTTGCACTAATCAGGGCAAGAGATGCTGTTAGTTCGGTGAAAGCTGAAAATGATGATCAAGAAGCTGGTGTAAGGATTGTAAGCCGAGCCCTTGAGGAGCCTCTAAGAGCCATAGCATCTAATGCAGGTGATGAGCCGTCAGTGGTGCTTAATAAGGTGGCGGAGGGCAAAGGCAACTATGGCTACAACGCTGGAAGTGCCGAATACGGTGATTTAGTTCAGATGGGCGTAGTAGATCCTACCAAGGTGACTCGTTCTGCTTTACAAAATGCCGCCTCAGTAGCAGGTCTTATTTTGACCACCGACGCCATGGTTGCTGAACTTCCAAAGGAAGATGGGCCAGCTGGGCCACCAGCAGGTGGGATGGATCCGATGGGTGGCATGGGCGGTATGGGTGGCATGGGCGGTATGATGTAACCCAAATCAAGCTCAGCAGTAGATTTTCCACTCAAGTTAAGAAAACGTCTCTCCCGTCGAGAGGCGTTTTTTTTCTGGTGTGCATTGCTATAGCCACAGTGTTATCATGGGGTATCTTGTATGCCTACTAGTAGAGAAGTAATAAACAGGGGGGAGTATGTCAAGTAATCAAGAGTATTGGAAAGCAAACATTTCATTGCTTTTGCGGTGTTTGGCGGTATGGTTTGTAGTTTCGTATGGTTTTGGAATTCTCTTGGTAGAGCAGCTCAATGATTTAGCCCATCTGGGTGGGTACCCTTTGGGATTTTGGTTTGCTCAGCAGGGATCAATCTATGCATTTGTAATCCTGATCTTTTATTATGTTAAGAAGATAAATGAACTCGATAAACAATTTGGTGTAGACGAATAGGGGAGAAAAATGAGTCTTACTGAATTAACATACTTAGTTGTTGGGGCAACCTTTGTTTTGTACATCTATATTGCGGTAAAGTCTCGTGCATCTAGTACAGGTGAGTTTTATGTAGCAGGTAAGGGAGTGCCACCCGTCATCAACGGGATGGCTACAGCCGCTGACTGGATGTCGGCGGCATCATTTATATCCCTAGCGGGAATCATTGGTTTCGTGGGCTACCAAGGAAGCCAGTATTTGATGGGATGGACTGGAGGGTATGTATTACTTGCTCTGTTATTAGCCCCATATCTGAGAAAATTTGGAAAGTTTACGGTACCAGAGTTTATTGGTGATCGGTTTTACTCACAGACAGCTAGAATAGTAGCAGTGGTATGTCTAATCTTTATTTCCTTCACTTACGTAGCGGGACAAATGAGAGGGGTTGGGATAGTTTTCTCTCGTTTCCTGGAGGTGCCCATTGAGACCGGTTTACTAATTGGGACTGGTATTGTTTTCTTGTATGCGGTCTTAGGTGGTATGAAAGGAATAACTTACACGCAGGTTGCCCAGTATTGTGTTTTGATTTTTGCCTACAGTGTACCCGCAATCTTTATCTCATTTCAGCTTACTGGTAATCCCATACCTCAATTAGGGTTAGGGTCGGATTTGGTTCAAGAGCCGGGGGTATATCTCCTGACCAAACTGGATACCATCGTGCAAGACCTTGGCTTCAACAGTTATGTCGATTCAATAAGCGTCAGTACCGTGAATATGTTCTGTATTACGGTTGCACTGATGGTAGGCACGGCTGGTTTGCCTCATGTAATTGTCCGGTTTTTCACCGTTCCGAAGGTCAGAGACGCCAGGAGTTCCGCGGGATGGGCATTAGTGTTTATAGCGATCCTCTATACCACAGCTCCTGCAGTAGCTGTTATGGCGAGGTATAACCTTATTAACACTGTCCATCCAAGTGTTACTGACACTGGGGTCACCAGCATGGATTACCAGGAGCGTCCAGAATGGATTAAGCGTTGGGAGGAGACCAAATTAATTCAGTGGGAAGACTCCAATGATGATGGAAAAGTTCAATATTTTAATGATAAAAATGCCGATTTTGCAGCTACTGCCAAAGAGACACTGGGGTGGGAAAAGAGCGAACTCAAGGTTGATAGAGATATTATGGTGTTGGCAAATCCAGAAATTGCAAACCTACCCAATTGGGTAATCGCACTTATAGCGGCCGGTGGTATAGCTGCTGCTTTATCCACGGCAGCCGGGTTGTTACTAGTGATTTCGTCATCCATCTCCCATGATTTATTGAAGGGAGCAATTATGAAAAAAATCTCGGAGAAAGAGGAATTGTTAGCTGGAAGAATCGCCGCAGCGGTTGCTATCGGCGTGGCCTTCTATCTTGGGTTAAAACCGCCAGGTTTTGTGGCTCAGGTAGTAGCGTTTGCCTTTGGTCTGGCAGCATCAAGTTTGTTTCCAGTGATTTTAATGGGTATCTTCAGCAAAAGACTGAACAAATGGGGTGCTATATCTGGAATGTTGACGGGGTTAATTTTTACGATGGGTTACATCCTGTATTTCAAGGGTGTGTTTTTTGAACCAATGGCTGCCAATATACCAGAAAATTGGCTTTTTGGAATTTCGCCAGAGGGAATTGGTACCATTGGGATGTTATTAAATTTCATAGTAGCATTTGTGGTTTCTTCATTGACTGAGCCGCCACCCCAGCATATTCAGGAGATGGTTGAGGACATAAGGGTGCCAAGGTCAGCATAAGTCAAAGGAAAAATCGATATGGGCAGAGGCGAAAACGGTTCTTCCCATATTTTCGTTCATCACTATTTTTTGTATAATTCATAGAAGTTTGGCCAAGTAGCTCAGTCGGTAGAGCAGTGGACTGAAAATCCTCGTGTCGGTGGTTCGATTCCGCCCTTGGCCACCAAGTCTCTACATTGCTAATTGTTTTGCTGCTAATTAATAAGGTCTAAGAATATCTTTACTTTTCATTTAACTGTCTATTTCTAGGGAAAAAGTAGGGTTTTGGTCGACGTGAGAAATCAATTCTTTTCTATTTTGAAATTGCTCACATTACTTTGGATGGCAGAGTCGAATGCTTGGACTATAGTTGGTAAGGTAACTGACGTTTACGACGGTGACAGCATAACTGTTTTAGAAGATAAAACTGGTTGGACTCGGCTGATTAGGCTCTCGGCTATTGATGCTCCTGAACTTGCTCAGCCTTTCGGTCAAAAATCTCGTGATTTTCTGTATACCTTTGCTTTTGGCAAGAAAGTAACAGCAGACTGCTACAGGACAATTCGTCAGAGAATAGAAATCTGTACTGTAACAATGAACGAAAAAGACCTAGGATTGAATCAGTTGGAAGCTGGTATGGCATGGAGATTTAGACTTTATGTTGAGGGCGTTCATCCCAAAAAAAGATACCCCTATGAGCTTGCTGAGAAAAAAGCAAAATTAGAAAAAGCAGGACTATGGGCTGCCGAGAATCCAGTTCGCCCCTATAAATGGCGTGAAAAATTTGAGAGATGGGATTGGTATTGGGATTGGTATTATTATCAAGATTGGTAGCTATTCTCATTGTCAACTTTTATGCCTTTTTCAAAGGCACGAAGTCGTTTATAAACAGATATAAGCTCTACAATAATGTTCCAGCTCCTTACGAGAAACTGGAAGGAAGACTCAACCTGACCAAATGCGCGCACTATCTGTTGCATGACGCCAAGTGTTATCGCGGCACCGATGATTGTCGGACCCAGTGCTATGTATGGTACCAAGACACCAAACTGCAGATAGGACCATTTGGCAATATCAAAATACATATAATGAAAAAATAAGCGGAAATAATTTTTGCGGACATTAAAAAACAATTCTCGGATGGTTGGTGGAGAAGCTCTATCCTCATGATCTTCTCCAAAGACAAGCTCTTTTCTATAAGCGGCCTCAACTTTCTGATTATTAAATTCAAGGCCAGGAAGTTTTATTCCAACCACGGCAAGAACCGCCGTTCCAAATAATGCGAAGATTATCGCAATATAGACGAGGGCATGATCTACTTCACCCAGAAAAGGAACTATTTTGATAGCTTTGGAAAGCTCCCAGAGAATAGGTAGGAAAGCAACTAAAGTAAGTATTGACTCCAAAAAGTTAGCACCTAAAGTTTCAACGATTGCCGCGAATCGCCGAGAGTCTTCTTGAATTCTCTGGCTGGCACCTTCTATATGTCGCAATTTAGCCCAAAAACGCATATAAAAGTCATTCATCGCATGTCTCCAGCGAAAGACCCAATGCTTAGTATAAAAGCTGAGAAATACAGCAACCACAACGTATATTCCCGCTATTTTCCCAAAAGTTAGGATAAAGCCGTAATATTCCGATATGGTAACAGCACCAGCTTCCCCAAGAGCTTTTTGCACTAAATCATAAAACCCGCCAAACCATTCATTTATCATGACATTGACTTGTACTTGATACCAAGTTCCTGCGATTATTATGATTACTCCGGGCCAAGCCCATGTTGCCCATTCTTTAGCAAGGAAAAAAGACCTAAACACTATTTGCTACCTCGAGAGATGTTAATGAATCAAGAAAACGTTTTTGAAGCCGATAATAAAATTGCCGATAAACGGTTGCGATCATAGCCGCATGTTAAAATTTTTGCTAGTTCTAAAGGTACGGCATTATATTAGGAAAAAAGGCTCGATGTAAAAAAAAGGGGCACACTAATAGTGAAGAGAATAATCTTAGAAGTGATTTTGGGAGTTTTAATGGTGACTTTTGGTATATTTGCCTATATGCAAATGTCTAAAGTTGCTTCCCTAGAGAAACAATTGAACGATGTAGCCCAACTCCAGGAAGAGACCAATAAGCTTAAAGAAGAGCTTGCTGGCAGTGCATCAGAATTGGAAACGCTTAGGGTCAAAGGCAGAATTCTCGAAGCTATAAGATCAGCACTATCCAGTGGTATTGCACTAAAAGACATACAGGCAGCTGCTACAGCTGAAGCCACAAGCCTTTCAGAAAACTCTGAAGAAGGGACTACAGCAAATAGTGATAATGGTATGAATCCGGATAGACTTTTGGCCATTGGGGCACTAAGGATGTTGATCTATGGCGAAACGGACCAGAAGGCCTTAAGTTCATTCGAGAAAGCTTTAGACATGGTTGATTTGCGATCAAAATTAAAGGCAGTTTGTGCTGCTCAGGCGGGTATTGCAGCTTCTGGAAAACAGATTAACATTCTCTCAGAGTGTGCAAATAAGGAGCCATAACCCTTTACAGAGTCAAACGCAGGCTTTTTTGCCCTAGAATGATACTTTGTTAATCAAAAAAGCAACCAATGTTGCAAAGGCCACCGCCAGTCCCATTAATATCATCATTTTTTTAGCTAGTGCATTCTGTATGAGAAGCTCGAGTTTGCCTGCTAGAGGTGCTACTTGTCCCAAAATCCTCTGCGTAATTTCCCTAAAATCCAAAGCTTAAACTCCCTATAACCATAAAATCCATTTACATTACTTCACTCTACCACAGGAAGCTCAGGGTAACTATTGGCACAAAAAAAAGTATTTTGGAAGTATAATTACCCTTTTTATCAGCTAAATTACTTCAATGAAGCCGTTATTTGCTTTTGGCGTAAACCACCATAATACCCCAGTGAATGTGAGGGAAAAGGTCGTTTTTAATTCAGAAATACTAGAAACCGGTTTAAGAGATATATCAAAAAATGCAGCCGTACCCGAGGTTGCAATTGTATCTACTTGTAATAGGACTGAGGTGTATTGTGGTGGAGGTAACCCCCAAGATGCTATTAAATGGCTACCCAAATTTCATAATCTTGATTCAAATCTTATAAAGCCATATATCTATTTGTTGCCCGGTGATAGAGCTGTTTCACATGCATTTCGAGTTGCTAGTGGACTTGATTCGATGATTGTAGGAGAGCCTCAGATCCTCGGGCAGATAAAACGAGCTGTAAAGAGTGCTGAGGTTGCTGGTACCATGGGAACCCTTCTTCACAAGCTCTTTCAAAAAACTTTTGCAGTGGCGAAAAGGGTTCGGTCTGAGACAAATATAGGAGCTCATTCAATTTCCATGGCGTCTATTGCTGTTGATTTAGGGGAGCGCTTATTTCCCAATATATCTGACCGAAAAGTGATGTGCCTGGGAGCTGGTGAAATGGTTGATCTCTTTGCTACACATTTTTTTTCAGTAGGTGTGCGGAATATAACTTTTGCCAATCGGTCTGTGCACAGGGCACAAGAGCTGGCACTGAAGTTTGGTGGCAAATATGTTTCAGTGAATGATATTCCGAAAGTTATAAGTGATTGTGATATAGTTTTCTCCTGTACAGCTAGTCCGATACCTGTGTTAGGAAAGGGGACCATAGAAAGGGCTATTAAGGTCCGCAGACATGAGCCTATGATTCTCTTTGATCTTGGTGTTCCGAGGGATATCGAGCCAGAAATCAAGAAAATGGATGACATTTTTCTGTACACCCTTGATGATTTGGGAGTAGTGGCACAGGAAGGATTGGAATTAAGGCGGGCTGCTGTCGATAAAGCTGAAACAATAATTACCTCTGGGGTTGATGAGTTTATGGGGTGGCTTAGCAAAAGGCGAAACCTTCCTATAATCATGAGTCTTCAAGAACAAATGGAGCAGCACAGAAGTCTTGAGGTCGATCGTGCAAAAAAAATGCTAAAAAAAGGAGAAAATCCTGAGACAGTCTTAGATCAGATTTCAAGATCGCTTGTTAATAAAATAATGCATGGTCCAATCAGTGCACTCAATGAAGTGAGTCTGACTGACCGAGATGAAATTGTTCGTGCCCTTAGCCGGATAGCAAAAAAAAGGGACTGAATATGAAGGAAACTATTCGGGCCAAGCTGTCCAAGCTATCTGCTCGGCTGGAAGAAGTGAACATTTTACTTTCAACTGAGGATGCTACCAAAGACATTGAAAAGTACCGGCAACTGAGTAAAGAGCACGCCGAGATTTCCCCCATAAGCCTCGCCTATAAATCTTTTCTTGAGGGCGAGAAAAACATAGAAGGAGCAAAAGAGTTGCTAGATGATCCAGATTTGAAAGAGTTAGCAGAGGATGATTTAAAAAAAAATCTAGAGGATTTGGACCGTTTAGAGGCTGATCTATATAGAATGTTGCTCCCTAAAGACCCAAATGACAATAAAAATGTTTATCTTGAGATTAGAGCAGGCACCGGTGGGGATGAATCAAGTCTTTTTGCTGGTGATCTTTTTCGCATGTATCTGCGGTATGCAGAAAGGCAAAGGTGGAACGTGGAGGTTATCGCAGAGAGTATTACAGGCTTGGGAGGATACAAAGAAATAGTTGTTAAGCTTAGTGGTAAAAATGTCTACTCAAGATTGAAATTCGAGTCTGGCGGTCATAGAGTGCAAAGAATACCCGCCACCGAGACTCAAGGAAGAGTACATACGAGTGCTTGCACGGTAGCAATTCTTCCGGAGGCTAATGAGATAGACGAAGTCGAGCTCAGCCATGATGAATTGCGAATAGACACATATCGTGCTTCTGGTGCTGGAGGGCAACATGTGAATAAAACCGACTCCGCTGTGAGGATCACACACCTTCCGACGGGCATAGTGGTTGAGTGTCAGGATGATAGGTCCCAACACAAAAATAAAGCTCAGGCAATGTCAGTGCTAGCTGCTCGTATCAAGAATCAGAAAATTTCAGCACAACAAGCTGAGGAGGCGGCTACCAGAAAATTGCTTATTGGGAGTGGTGATAGATCTGAACGAATACGTACTTATAATTTTCCTCAAGGTAGGTTGACTGATCATCGAATTAACCTCACCTTGTATAAGTTGCAGTCAGCAATCGATGGTGAGTTGGACGAATTACTTGATGCCCTTACTACCGAATATCAGACCGAGCAATTGACTGACATAATGAGCTCTCAGTAAATTATAATTAAACCATGGTGTATGAAAATCTCCCAAGCTATCAAAAATTCCAAAATTAGCAAATCAGAAGCCCGATCATTGCTGAGTTTTGTTACTGGTTTAGATATACCCTACCTTATCGCTAATGATGAAACACAACTATGTGATAAAGATTACGTGGACTTCGTAAATATCAGTCAACGAAGAGAATTAGGCCATCCCATGGGATATCTTATGGGAAAAAAAGAATTTTATGGTTCAGTTTTTACAATAAGTAGAGATGTCTTGATACCTAGGCCAGAAACCGAGTTGTTGGTAGAGGTGGCATTGGCGAATTTGCCATTGAAGGAGCCATCAAGGTTGCTTGAGCTTGGAACTGGCTGTGGAGTTATAGCAATATCATTATTACTTAATCATCGTAAAATTGTTGTAGACGCTATTGATATTTCGGAGGAGGCTTTGAAATTGGCCCGTCAAAATGCAGATGACTTATTGAGTGATCTGACACGGATAGATTTTTTTCGAAGTAATTGGTTGGCAGATGTATCTAATGAGGTTAAATATAATATGGTAGTGGCAAATCCTCCTTATGTTGGTGATCGGGATGTGCATTTGACAAAAGGAGATGTCCGTTTTGAGCCTAGTATTGCTTTGGTAGGTGGGTCAGATGGACTCTTTCATATCAGACAAATTGTTAGTAATGTCTTGGGCTATTTGAGTGAGGGAGGTTGGTTAATTGTGGAGCATGGGTATAATCAAGCTGGAGCTGTGCAAGATATATTTCAAGTTAATGGGTATTCAAATATAACTCAGATAAAAGATTTGGCTGGAAATTTACGAGTGACGTTGGGTCAGTTGGAAAAGGCTATTGATTATAAATAATTTGTAAAGCAAAATGATTATAGCTAATTTAGAGAGTGAGGTAACAATATGGATGTAAAAAATATCTTGGAGAAGCAGATTAAGGAAAACTGCATAGTGTTATATATGAAAGGAACGCCGGAGGCACCAATGTGTGGGTTCTCTGCGTCGGCAGTACAAATGCTTGAAGCGTGCGATGTGGAGGATGTCGCTACTGTTAATGTTCTTGAAAATCAGGATATACGAGAGGGCATCAAAGAGTTTTCAAATTGGCCTACAATTCCGCAACTTTATGTTAATGGGGAATTTGTTGGAGGGGCTGATATTATGAGAGAAATGTATCAGTCAGGAGAGTTGAAGAGGCTACTAAATGGCGATTAGTAGTTTTTTCCGGAGCCAAACATTATGCCAATGTAATGTTGTAGAAAATACTTAACTTTAGTTAAAGTGTTTAATGATCAATAAAGTGCCAAAGGATTTTAGTGAAATTCGTGAGCCAGTAAGGGCATTATGTGCTAAATTTCCTGGTGAATACTGGAGAAAACTAGATGAAGCACAAGAATATCCAGAAGAGTTTGTAAAAGCTCTCACTAATGCTGGCTGGCTATCGGCACTAATTCCAGAAAAGTATGGTGGTGCAGGTCTCGGCCTTGCAGAGGCTTCGGTTATCTTGGAAGAAATAAATAGGAGTGGTGCAAACTCTGGTGCGTGTCATGCTCAGATGTACGTGATGGGTACTTTACTTAGGCATGGCTCTGAATCCCAAAAGAAAAAATATTTACCGTCGATCGCGTCGGGAGATACACGTCTACAGTCGTTCGCGGTTACTGAGCCGACCTCTGGTTCTGATACTACAAAATTAAAAACAACAGCTACAAAAAAAAACGACCGGTATATTATAAATGGACAAAAAGTTTGGACCTCTCGAGTTCAGCACTCTGATCTCATGATGCTCCTGGCTCGTACAACTTCTTTGACCGAAGTCAAAAAAAAATCTGAAGGTTTATCGGTGTTTTTAGTTGATTTAAGAGGGGAAAACAAAGGTTTGACTATTCAGCCTATCCGTAATATGCCAAATCATGAAACCAACGAGGTTTTTTTTGATAACTTTGAAATTTCTCTTGATAGCATAATTGGTGAAGAGAATAAAGGGTTTCGCTACATACTTGATGGAATGAATGCAGAGAGAATTCTTATCGCGGCCGAATGTATAGGTGATGGGTATTGGTTCACGGACAAGGCTAAGAATTATGCGACGGACCGAATTGTTTTTGAAAGGCCTATTGGTATGAACCAAGGAGTACAGTTTCCTATCGCTAGAGCCTTCATAAACCTGGAGGCAGCCAACCTGATGCGTTATCAAGCAGCTAATTTTTTTGATAACCACAGCCCTTGTGGTGCAGAGGCGAATATGGCTAAGTTATTAGCATCAGAGGCCTCTTGGGAGGCAGCTAATGCATGTATGCAAACTTTTGGGGGGTTCGGTTTTGCAGCAGAGTACGATGTGGAGCGAAAATTTAGGGAAACCCGTTTGTATCAAGTTGCACCTATTTCCACCAATTTAATTTTAGCGTTTATTGCGGAACATGTTTTAGATATGCCGCGATCCTACTAGCCTTAGGAGTATACAACTGATGCGGCCTTTAGATGGAATAACTGTTTTAGCATTAGAGCAAGCTGTTGCGGCACCTTTTGCTACCCGTCAGTTGGCTGATTTGGGAGCACGGATTATAAAGGTTGAGCGCCCAGAGGTTGGCGATTTTGCCAGAAAGTATGATCGAACAGTTTACGGACAGTCATCTCACTTTATCTGGCTTAACAGATCAAAAGAAAGTTTGACCTTAGACTTAAAACAACCATCTGCGAAAGATATACTGGAGAAGTTAATAAGAAAAAGCGATGTTTTTATACAGAATCTTGCACCCGGCGCAGTCGATAGACTCGGCTTCTCGCGAAATAAATTACAAGAAACAAAGGAAAACATCATCATATGTAATATTTCAGGGTATGGTAGTGATGGCCCATATAGTTCAAAAAAAGCTTATGACTTGCTTATTCAATGTGAGTCCGGCGTTGTCTCGATAACTGGATCAGAAGATACTCCATCCAAAACAGGTATATCTATTGCGGATATAGCCGCTGGTATGTACTCATATAGTGGCATATTAACAGCGTTATTTCAAAGGGAAAGAACCGGAAAAGGGACTGTTTTAGATGTGTCAATGTTAGAGGCGCTAGGAGAGTGGATGGGTTTTCCTGCTTATTTTACTCATTATGGTGGTAACTCTCCGAAGCGTACGGGTGCATCACATGCAACAATTCACCCATATGGTCCCTTTGTGGCAGGAGATGGTAAAACTGTTTTCTTGGGCATTCAAAATGAAAGGGAATGGAAAATTTTCTGTTCCCGAGTTTTGGAGCAACCAGAGCTTGTCCATGATCCGAAGTTTATATCAAATAGTGATAGGTTTGCGAACAAAGATGTATTGACTGAAGTCATAAACCGGAGGTTCTCAAAACTATCCTCGAAGGAAGTGATCAAAAGGCTTGACGACTCAAAAATTGCCAATGCAAGATTAAATAGCGTCGAGGAGTTTTTTAATCATCCGCAATTAGCCGCTAGAAATCGGTGGCGAGATCTTAATACACCGAATGGCATGGTTAAATCGTTAGTTCCTCCGGTTACTATGGACAACTTTCAGCCCAGAATGGATCCTGTTCCTGTAGTTGGTGCGGATACAGAAAGCATTCTTTTGGAGTGCGGTTACAGCAAGGCTAACATAAGAAATTTGCGAGACAACAAGGTTATTTAACGGAATTGTCTTTTTTTACTATTAATGTGAAAATGGTTAACCCTGTAAAAACAAAGAACCACAGCAAGGCCCAACCAGCAATAGATAAACCCATAAATGTCCACAGTACCTCGGAGCAATCACCCGTTCCGCGGAAAATCATCGGTAACATTTGTGTTAATGGGAAAGCATCAATGAGGTAGCCTAGGTCAGCACCACAGTCGAACATCTCTGGGGGAAATATTTCAAGGTAGACATGGCGCATCGCAACCCCAGCTCCTAAGAGCGAAAAAACAGTTATTAGTAGCGAATACAACTTGATTCCGAGTCTACTAGGGTTATGAAAGAATGCAATCAGTGCTATCACTCCGATAAGCGAAAAAGTATATCTTTGTATAATGCACATTGGGCATGGTTCGATGTTATGTAGATATTGTAAGAATAGGGCAAAGCTTATTAGGGAAATAGAGGAGGCTCCTATAAAACCGAAAATTTGCCTAGCAGTAATCATCTAAATATTTCCAAACGACGTATCCAGATCTCTTAGCAAATCGTCCACACTTTCTACTCCCACTGATAAGCGAATAAGGTTGTCACTAATTTTCAGTTGATCCCGCCGCTCCTTTGGAACTGAACCGTGGCTCATGGTAACCGGATGGCTAATCAGGCTTTCTACTCCACCTAGAGATTCGGCAAGGGTAAAAATCTTAGTTTTTTCAAGAGCTCGTCGAACACCTGCCATATCGGTTTTTAGATAAACCGATATCATTGCCCCATAAAACCCGTTCATCTGTGTTCTGGCCAGATCATGCTGAGGGTGAGATCCCAAGCCTGGATAGATAGTTTTTTCCACTTTAGGATGTTGATCGAGCCAGTGTGCTATTTTTTCGGCGTTCACACAGTGCTGATGCATTCTTAACGGTAAAGTTTTTACCCCTCTCAGTGCGAGAAAAGAAGGAAATGGATCTAGAATCGCTCCCACCGCATTTTGCAGAAATTCTAAGGCTTCCGATATTTGAGGGTTTTTGGTTATGACTGCCCCTCCTACCATGTCACTGTGCCCATTAATATATTTTGTGACCGAGTGAACAACGATATCAATACCACTTTCTAGTGGTCGCTGAATGTAAGGAGAACAGAAAGTATTGTCTACAACAGTGATAATATTTTTGCTTTTTGCTAGTTTGGAGATGTACTTGAGATCTGTTATCTTGAGTAGGGGATTTGAAGGAGTTTCTATCCAAATCATTTGAGTTTGATCGGTAATTTGCGACTCAATATTCTCCGTGATGTCTGGATTAACGTATGAGACTTGTAAGTTAGCAGATCTTTTTCTCACTGCCTCAAATAACCTCCATGATCCGCCATACATGTCGTCTACAGCTACTAAATGACTTCCAGATTCTAATAGTTCTAATACCGTTGCTCCTGCCGAAAGTCCGGAAGCGAAAGCAAAAGCCTTGGATCCTCCTTCCAGATCTGCTACACATTTTTCAAAAGCAAAACGGGTTGGGTTTTGGGATCGTGCATACTCAAAGCCAGTGTGATCTCCGGGTGATCTCTGCTTATAGGTCGATGTCGCAAAAATAGGAGTCATAACTGCCCCTGTTACCGGTTCAGGTTCTTGTCCCGCATGAATAGCTCGGGTATCAAAGTGGTATGTATCTTTATCGGTTGTCATATCATTCCTTGTTGAATTTCTTCTGAATGTAGTTGAGAAAGTCCATTCGGGTAATCATGCCGTAAAAATTGTTATTATCGTAAATTAACGCAACCTTCCCGTCTTCAAAAATAGGTATCAGATCTGATTCCCCTGAATGTACGTTTGTTTTTACAAACTGGTCATTCATCACGTCTCTTATTAAGGTATCAAACTTATTACTCTTACTTATTGACCTTACCAAATCTAGGTCATCAACTATTCCTATAATCTTACCCTCTTGTGTTACGGGCAACTGTGAAATACCGTACATTTTCATTCTAGCATGTGCTGTAGATAATTTATCGGTATGGCTCACAGTTATGACCGCCCGATTATCATGTTTTCTAGATATAAGATCTCTCAGATCACCATAGCTTTCTTGGGTGCTCAAGCCCTCATCAAACATCCAGTTGTCATTGAATACTTTGGACAGATACTTGTTACCGGTGTCACATACAAAAGTAACTACTCGTTTTTTTGTACTTTGCTCACGACAGTAACGCAGGGCTGCGGCAATTAAAGTGCCAGATGATGATCCTCCTAATAGTCCTTCTTTTTTTAGTAAATCTCTAGCTGTCTCACAGGATTCCTTGTCGCTAATTGAATAAGCTTTTTTAACTGCGGAGAAGTCAGCTACCGGAGGAATAAAATCTTCACCAATCCCCTCCACAATCCAGCTCCCTAGAGTGCCAAATTTCCCAGTATTTACATAATCAACTAAAACCGATCCAACTGGATCAGCCAAAACCATTTCAGTTTTTGGCGATACTTTTTTAAAATATCTGGACAACCCCGTGAGAGTGCCACCAGACCCAACGCCACAGACAACTGCATCAACTTTTTGGCCAAGCTGACCCCATATTTCAGGTCCTGTAGTTTGCTCATGTGCGAGAGGGTTGGCATCATTTCCAAATTGATTAACAAAAAAAGCCCCTGTTTCTTCAGCTAACTTTAGTGCAACATCTTGATAATATTCCGGATGACCTTTCTCAACGTCTGATCGGGTTATAATTACTTCCGCTCCCATTGCTTTTAGGTTAAAGATTTTTTCTTGGCTCATTTTATCTGGCAGAACGATAATCATTTTATAGCCTTTTTGGGCTGCTACCAAAGAAAGCCCGATACCCGTATTTCCGGCAGTCGCCTCTAAGATCGTATCCCCTGGATTTAATTTACCTTCCCTTTCAGCAGCCTCTATCATAGAGACAGCTATACGATCTTTTATAGATCCTCCCGGATTTTGGCATTCTAGCTTGAGAAATAAATCACATAACCCCGTATCAATGTTTCGAACCTTTATCACGGGGGTGTTTCCTATTAGTTCGAGTGTATTTTGTATGATCATGCTGTGTCTGTCCTGTTTTAGGGGGTTGTCGGGTTAATAATTTCTCCTCGGTCCATTAGATAAATATCATCTAGGAGATCTTTAGAGTGACTTAAATCAGATTCCGTCAAAAGAATAGATGAGCCAAATTGTTTTAAATCAACAATAAGTTCGACTAGTCTTTGCGCTAGAACCGGGGCTACTCCTTCAAATGGCTCGTCCAGTAATAACAATTTATCCCCAGCAATTAATGCTCTTGCTAGAGAAACTAGCTTTTGTTGCCCCCCTGACAAAAGAGATGCTTTTCTTTCAGATAGCTCGCATAGTTCTGGAATCATTTCGTAAATATGACTCAACTTTTTTTCTGGAGAGTTTTGTTTTGTTGCCCAGGCAGTGACTAGTATATTTTCTTTTACAGACAATTCTGGCACCAGTCTACGGTCCTCAGGCATATATCCAATTCCTAAATTTGCCCTTTGGAATGCGGGCGTAGTGGCCAGCAATTCTTGATTTTCAAAAAATATTTCTCCTTGATTATGATGCAGGAGTCCAATAATAGTGCGCATGAGAGTAGTTTTGCCAGCTCCATTACGCCCTATCAGCCCTACGAATTTTTTATCTGGGACTTTGACATTAATTTTTCGCAGAATGTTTACGTTGCCTATAGAAACAGTCAGGTTGTTTATTGATAACATTTGTAGTCCGTATAAACCTTATACATTTCCAAGCACATGTTCTCGAACTTCTTTTTTTGCAAGTACTTCATTGGTAGTGCCATCCGCTAAAATCTGGCCGTTATAGAATGCTAATGTCCTATCTGTATATTTTTTTATAATCTCCATATCATGCTCTACAAATAAAACAGCTATTTTTTTCGATCGAACCGCGGTCATGACCATATCCATAATATTGAATTTCTCATCAGCTGATAGGCCAGAGGTAGGCTCATCTAACAGCAGTAACTTTGGTTTCATTACCAAGGACATTGCAATATCCAAGAGTTTTCTCACCCCTTCAGGCAAATTACCAGCTAATTGTGTTCGGTATTCACCCAGCTGGAATTGGTCCATAGAATTTTTTACGAGAGTGATAAGAGAGCGTTCCGAAGCTCTCAAGTGTTGTTTGTTTGCTTGATGACCAATTGCGATAGATGCACTTATGGTAAGATTTTGTTCGGCTGTCATGCTATCAAATATTTGAGGTATTTGAAATGATCGATATATACCTAAGTGAGTAATCTGACGTGGAGTTGTCCCAGTAATCCTGCGACCTTCAAAGTAGACTTCTCCGCTGTCTGGTGTGATGTAGCCTGTTATAATATTGAGAAAAGTTGTTTTACCTGCCCCATTACTACCAATTAAGCCAACGGTAGAATTAGATTCTATATCGACATTAATATTGTCAGCAGCTTTTATAGCCTCAAAGTTTTTAAATATATTTTTAGTGGTCAGTATTAAGCTCATTGGTTTATCTTTTTGTGAATTTTTGCAAATAATGACCAAAGCCCGTTCGGCAAAAAAACTATCACTACTAGCATAGTTATTCCCAGCAACATTTGCCAGGTATTGGGGGAGTACTCATAGGCAAAACTTCGGATGGTTTCAAAAATAAATGCCCCGAGAAATGGAGCAATCACACTACCGGAACCTGCCAATATTGTAATAAAAACAAACTCCCCTGATGTTGTCCAATAACTCATTTCGGGGTCTATGTGCCCTATGCTTATGGCCATCAGTGCCCCACCAATACCAGCTAGTACAGCAGAAATTACGTAATTAAAATGAATGATGGTTGAAACATTAGCACCGAGGTATTCAACACGCAATTCATTGTCTCTGATCGCTTCCGCAAGCTTACCTTTATCTGATTTTAGATAGCGATGCATGAGCATGCATGAAATCCAAGCCCCAAGAATTGTGATACCGAAAATTACATATCTAGGATCTTCGAAGTCTGTCAGAGGGACCCCTAAAATAGTATCGACATAAACATTAAATCCATCTGTGCTTCCAAGAGCAGCATTTTTCGACAGTAGTCCATACAAAATCATGGAAAAAGCTAGTGACAGCATTGCGAAGAATATATCGCGATACTTTCGCAGTAAAAAACCTAATATGAAGGCAACGGCTGCTGTTAGAAAAATAGCCGCTGCAAGCATTACTAACAGCTCGGAATTTCCCCAAAAAGGTCTCAAGGTCCCAGCCGCATAGGCTCCTAAGCAATAGTAGAGGCCGTGACCAAATGATACTAATCCATTTCTTACCAATAGGATCATCCCCAGTACTATTGTACCGTAGCATAGTGATACGGTAGCCAGGAAAACGGCCCACTTTGGCATGACCTGTCCGAGGAAAAGTAGAAATATTGCAGCACCAGTGATGTAGGTATATGTTTGATCTTTCATCAAATTTTTCTTTGCTCTTGAGTAACAAATAAACCTTTTGGCCTGAATATTAGTACGGTAGCCATCACGAGGTAAACACTGAAAAGATCCAAGTCGGGTACTAGGTGTACGGCACTTGCACGGACTAATCCAACCATAATGGCAGCTAATGCTGCTCCAGGGAGGCTGCCCAGTCCACCTATTACCACCACAGCAAATGCCAAGACAATTGTTTCTGCTCCAATGCCGGGCTGGACTGAAATCATTGGAGCCGTTAGTACTCCACCTAAAGCCGCTAGAGTAGCCCCAAGAGTAAACGTCAAAAAGTAAACCTTACCAACATGAACACCTTGAGCTGAAGCCATTTCCCGATCATGAATAACTGCTATTAAAATTTTTCCTTGTTTGGTTTTTTGAAGTAACCAAGTCAGGACGAGGCCAATAATAATAGCGACGATACAAAGCAACAAGTTATAGTTTGGGTAAGTGAGATTAAGAATCTCAAAACTTCCTAATAAACTATAAGGTTGATACAAGAAGTAAGGGTTTACCCCCCATACAATTTTTATAACATCTTCTAAAATAAGAAATAAGGCATAGGTAACTAGAACCAAAACAATTTCATCCCGGCCATACATGAATCTTAGTAAACCTCGTTCAATTATTGGTCCAAATACAGCCCCAACCAGGACAGCCGAAAGCAACATCACTAGAAAAGACCCCATAGGTGCATATCCAAGAGACAACCAAAGACCGGTTAATGATGCCGCAGTGTAAGCCCCAAGAGAGTATAAGCTACCGTGGGCAATATTTAATATCTTCATTACGCCGTATATAAGAGTGAGCCCAACCGCTATGATAAATAGCCAAGAGGAGTACACAAGCCCATCAATCAGTATTGCTAATAAGCTATCCATGGTGCGTTTAGCAAATAAAAGTAATAATGTTAAAACTCATTAATTTTTTGTTGTTTCTTAAATTATCTGACGGGTGGTTATTTTTGTATAGATTTTCGCGACTTAAAAAGTATAAGGTGCTTTGGCAATTTAGTTTTTTTAAAACATAGATTTCTTTTTTTGCATGATAGAAAACTCTTCTAATTCTAGTTTAGCAGATTGTATTGCATTTCCAACTTGCTGGGGTGATGTACCCCCTATGTGATTTTTCGAATTAACCGACGATAAAATTGATAGTGACTTTTTTATACTATTATCAATCATCGGACAAAATTCTCTTAATTTTTTTAGAGGTAGGTCAGCTAATTCTATATTTTGAGATTCCGCATAATGTACAACATTGGCTACTATCCCATGAGCCTCACGAAAAGAAACCCCCTTTTTTACTAGGCTGTCAGCGAGATCAGTGGCTGTGGCATGGCCTTTTTTCACAGCTTCTTTCATTCTCGCCGAGTTTACCTTAATACCATTTATCAATTGTTCAAAAATGATCAGGGACGTTAAAACCGTATCTACTGAATCAAATAAAGGCTCTTTATCCTCTTGGTTATCCTTGTTGTAGGCAAGTGGTTGACTTTTCATTAGGGTAAGAAGTGCTATCAGGTTTCCATTAACACGCCCTGTTTTACCTCTAACCAACTCGGGGACATCAGGATTCTTTTTTTGTGGCATTATAGAAGAGCCTGTACACAGCCTATCTGGGAGTGTGATAAATTGGAAATTTGGAGTCATCCAAAGTACTATTTCTTCACAAATGCGTGATAAATGCATCAAGAGTATCGCACTGAAGCTGCAATATTCTATAGCGAAATCACGATCAGATACAGAGTCAAGTGAGTTATTGCAGATCCGGTTGAAACCCAAAGCGATCGCGACTTTCTCTGGTTTGATGTTGTAACTGGTGCCAGCAAGGGCTGCACCACCAAGAGGAAGTGTATTAACTCTTTTCTCGCAATCTATAAGTCTTTCTTTGTCACGCTTTAGCATTTCATAATAGGCCATAAGATGATGACCAAATGTTATGGGCTGGGCAACTTGCAGATGGGTGAAGCCGGGCATAATAGTATTGATATTTTCAGAAGCCAACTTCACAAGAGCTAGTTGTAGGTTATTAATCCGATCGGCTGTCTCATGGACAGCCTCCCTTAGGTAGAGTCTAATATCGGTGGCTACTTGGTCATTGCGTGATCGCCCTGTATGGAGCTTTTTCCCGGCTTCCCCAATAAGCTCAATCAAGCGTTTTTCAATGTTAAGGTGGACATCTTCGGCATCTATGGACCACTCAAAATCACCTTTTTTTATCTCTTTTTGAATCTTTTCAAGCCCATTTTTGATTTCAACGTAATCTGTTTCTGAAATAATTTCCTGATCAGCTAACATTCTAGAGTGTGCTATAGATCCTATAATGTCATAATCAGCTAGTCGCCTGTCAAAACTGACAGAGGCAGTAAATTGCTTCACTAGATCAGCCACTGGTTCATTAAAACGACTGGACCAAGTTTTTGTTTGATTTAATGTCTTTTTTGGTGGCATATTAGTTGGTTCTAAAATATTAGACGGTAAATGAACATGTAGATGTTGCTTTTGTTGGTGAATTATAAGGCAGAACCGATCTCAAACCTTAAATAATTTATTAATTGTTTCCTATTTTTTGAAAGTTACCCATTTAGTATGCCAAAAGACCCAAAAAAGAATCACTTGCGAATCGCAACCCGAAGTAGCGGACTTGCAATGTGTCAAGCAGAATTAGTAAGAAAAAAGATTCTGCAGTTAGCTCCTGGCCACGATGTTCACATTGTTCCAATTATTACAGAAGGGGATAAGCGACTCGATCAGTCGTTGGCTCAAATAGGGGGTAAGGGTTTATTCATAAAAGAATTGGAGAGAGCCTTATTAAAAGGGGAGGCCGATATGGCTGTCCATTCTATGAAAGATTTCCCAGGCAGCTTACCGCTTGAGTTTGAGGTGGCAGCAGTATTAGAGCGTGGCGATCCTAGAGATGTTTTCGTATCCAACACTACGACCAACATATCCTCTCTTCCTCAAAATAGTATTGTTGGTACGTCGAGTTTCAGGCGATGTAGTCTGATTTCTCATATGTATCCAAATATTAAGGTACTTCCTATTAGAGGTAACCTTGATACCCGCTTGAGAAAGCTTGATGATGGTGATTATGACGGCATAGTTCTAGCTGCAGCGGGGTTGAAGCGACTGGGTATGCAAAGTCGCATATCTTCGTATTTTGATCCGGGTGACTTTGTGCCAGCGGTTGGCCAGGGTGCAATCGGCGTTGAGGTTTTAAAGGAATCAAAGGCCCTATTGAAATTTCTGTCGTCCATAGAAGATCCGTCAAGCCGATGGCGTGTGGATGCAGAAAGGGCAATGATTGCAGAGCTTGGGGGTGATTGTAACTTTCCGGTTGGTGGCTTTGCAGAAATCAGGGGTACAGAGGGCTTTCTTAAGGGATTCGTCAGCAATCCAATTGGGACGGTTATTTTATCCCATGAGTCTTCAAACAGCTTTTTTGATAACCCCGAGAGTTTGGGTAGAGTAGTAGCGAAGGGATTGATAAAAAAGGGAGCACTTGAATTGATGGCAGAAATTTGAGTGCTAAGTCAATATGAACAAAAAGCTTTCTAGAATCAATGTTGCTGTAACTCGACCATCTATCTACTCTAGACCATTAGAGAGAGCTATTAGTGCACAGGACGGCGTTCCGGTTATGTTGCCAGGGCTAGAGATAGTTGAAATAGACAATGGAAAGGTAGACAAAAGCCTAGATTTACTAGAGGCTAGCCACTATATTTTTGTTAGTAGAAGTGCAGCAAGAATAGGAGGAAAGACCCTTTTGAGTCAAAGTCACTCAATATCCAAGTCTAGAGTGTATGCGATTGGAGAGGGAACTAAGCGAGAGCTTCTAAATTTGGGTTTTAGGTCTGTTTCAGTGCCATGTACTGGACAAGATAGTGAAGCACTCCTTGAATTGCCTGACTTGAAAAATATTTCCGGGGATAAATTGGTTGTAGTAAGAGGTAATGGTGGACGGTTGGTTCTAGATGAAGGATTAAGGAGGCGAGGGGGAATCGTCAAAAATTTCGAATGTTATCATCGACAAGTACCTACTTGGGATTCGAAATTAATGGGTTTAGTGAACGATAATCTTATAGGGGCTTGGTTGGCTACTAGCGGAGAAATTATCAAAAATATATTTGAAATGAAGGGATTGACTGCACACAATTTTCTTCGTGATGCCCCATGGTTTGTTACCCATCCACGGTTAGCGGTAGCCGCGATGGAGGAGTATAAAATTAGAAAGGTTTTTGTATCAGCCCCAGGTGACGATGGTTTGATTAAAGGTTTGTCCTGTTGGTTTTAAAGGGGCTTATAATAAACAATATGAAAAAAACAAAAACTGATGACCCCAAACCAGAAACAAACAAATCTACGGCAAGTTTTGCATATCGCATTGCAACTCTATGGGGAATTATGTTGACAATTGGAGTTGTCATTCTAGCTGTTAAGGGATACGAAGTTAAGAAGGTTTCAAATAAATTGGAAGAGACAGTCAAAAATTTAGAAGCTAGTAATCAGGCGTTCATGAATGAGATCCAAAATATTGTTCAAAAAAACTCTAATTTAGTCGATAAATTAGATCTTCAAAACAGTGAGATCAGAGTAGATGTGGCTGAAATAAAGAATCAAAGGGTAGCCATAGATGCCTTATATGGCAAATTAATCAAGTCCAAATTGATCTGGACCTTGGGGGAAGTGGAGCACGCACTTGTAATAGCAGAGCAACAGTTATCTTTGTTAGGCAGCGTTCCCACCGCTCTTAAAACGTTGGTGAAGATTCGCGAGGTGATAGAGCTGAGTGATCTCCCAGAGTTGCAGAATATATTAGTCTTGGTGCAGAAGGATATAACCCGTCTAGAAGCTATGCCCGACTATGATTGGAGTGCAATTTCAAAAGAGTTAGGGTTGATTGTACAAAAAATCCAGTCTTTGCCATTAGCGGTTCCAAGTGGTCAAAAAGAGAATCGAGATGATGAAGGTTCTAGTATACACACTGGGGAAAACCAAGAGTCTCTGTGGACAGAGTTGTGGAAAAATATTAAAAATCTCGTAAAAATTGACACTTTAAACCCTGATGGTCAATTTATATTCAATAAAGAGCAGGAATATGTTTTAAAAGAGAATATTAAAATGCGATTGCTCTCAGTTCGTTTAGCAATCATGATTAAAAATGAAAGGGTTTTTGGGAATGAGCTAAAGATAGCTACTGATCTTATTGATGATTTTCTAGACCTAGAATCACCTGAGGTCGTAAAAGTCAGGAATTTTCTTGAGACTCTGACTAGCCACTCAATCAATTCCCAGCAGCCAAGCATACAGGCAACAATAGATGTTGTAAGGCGATCATACTGAGAGAGTAACTATGCGTTGGATAGCTATCTTCTTGTTATTAGTTTTTGGAATCACAGGGTTTTGGTTAGTAGCTGAAAAAAACCAGGCCTTGGTAGTTCTATTGATGCCGCCCCATCGATTTGAGTTGTCTGCTAACCTTTCACTTATTATATTGATAGTAACTTTTCTTATATTTTATTTTTTACTAAGGGTAGTAGGTGTGCTACTCAACATACCAAGCCAGTTTAAGAAGAGGCAAGCTGAAAAAAAATTACAAAAATTCAATACAATCTTTTCAAAATCTGTTGAGTATTTTCTTCAAGCGTTATATGAAGAATCTTTTTTAGAGGTCGGTAAGGCAATAAAATTGGGCCACCAAAAAGAGTTAATGCTAAATTTCTCAGCTTTTCTGGCAGCCAAGATTAAAAATATTAAGCTTCGAGACAAGTTTAGGAAAGAAGCTAAGGATTGTTTCCCAGAGGGATCGAGTTTAAGCCGTTATTTAGAAGCCAAATTTGACCTGAGCGATGGAAGACAACAAAGCGTCATTGATAGTTTGTCGACTGGTGATAGATTAACAGATAAAGAGTCCAACATATTGCAACTGATCTTCGCGGCTGAAATGTCCTTGAAAAATTATAAGCGGGCAACCGAAATATTAGACATACTAGAAAAAAGGGGAGGGTTGGATAGTTTTTTAGACCAGGATGCCCGTCTGTTAGCCATAGAAAGCGAGTTAAATGTATTAAAGGATAATCCTATCGCGATAAAAAAATATTGGTCTAACTTAAAAAAAACGGAAAAACTCAAGCTATCGGTAGTAACTTTAATGCTGACTTTTTTGATTGAACTAAAAGAATATGTTTTAGCAAAATCCATAATAGAAAAGTTTTTAGACACCACATGGAACGACAGTGTTTTATCGTTTTATTCCGAGGCATGTCAATTTGACTTAAAGTCAGGATTAGAGAAGGCTGAATCATGGTTGGTCAAAAGACCGCAAAACCCGAACCTTATGAGAGTTTTAGGTGGGCTTTGTATTGACAGCAAAATTTGGGGCAAAGCTAATAGTTATCTCAAAGGTAGTTTGGAGTTGAGTAAGAGTCCAGAAGTTTTTTGGGAATTAGCTAGATTATATGAAGCTACCAGTCGACCCGATGAGGCTGTTAAATTTTACAAGAATGGGTTTGCCATTTCGCTAAAGATAACAAATTCTGACAAAATCTAGTTTTATTTTATATTCAAATCTCTTTTATATTGCAGGAGAAAAAGCGTCGGAAAAAAATTCTGTGTCGGGTAATTCTTTTTGTTCGGTAAAGTCTCTTTGGGCCGCTTCTATCATTTCAGGAGCTCCGCATGCATATACTTGGTAGTTCTTGAGAGAGTCATAGTCTTCCATAACTGCTAAATGTACGAAACCTGACCTTCCCTCCCAGGAGTCCTCAGTCGTTGCCTCAGATATGACGGGAACAAACCTAAAATTGGGATACTTTTGACTCCATTTTTGAGCTAATTCTAATAAATAGAGGTCTTGTGGACGACGGCCACCCCAGTATAGTTGTATAGGTTTTTCTATTTTATCCAAAAACAATTGTTCGAGAATACTTTTAATAGGGGCGAAACCTGTACCACTGGCAACAAAAATCACAGGTTTTTCTGATGTGTAATCAAAGCAAAAATCTCCCTTTGGTCCTTCGAATCTTATAATATCTCTCGTCTTCATTTGACTAAAAGCATATTCTGTAAACGAACCCCCTTTCATCCGGCGTATGTGCAATTCAATCATGTTTGCATCTGAGCACAAGTTAGCCATAGAGTAGCTTCTTCTTTTTCCATTTTTTAAAAGAATGTCTATGTATTGACCAGAGGTGAATTGAAAGTCTTGAGAGGATGGAATTCCCAATTCAAGTATGATGGTATCTTGCCCAATTTTTGAAATAGACTGCACTCGGCTTGGGAGTTTTTTTATGGGATTTAGCGGTGCATTTAGTTGTATACTTTCGACCACCAAATCGCTCTTAGGTATTGCCTGACAAAAAAGAGTTAATCCTTCATCTTTCTCTTTTTCTGAGAGAACAAAAGGTTTAGCGTTGCCATGATTGACCTTTCCATTTATAACTTTTCCTTTACAGCTCCCACAATTACCACTCAGGCAGCCAAATGGCACTTCTAATTTATGTCGGAGAGCTCCATCAAGAATTGTTTCATCAGTATTTGTTGAAATAGTTTTATTTAAAGATTTAAATTCAATTTGAAACATTATCTAATCTCAAAGTTATATACTTAAAGTATGGGGTATATGTTTTTAGACTGTAGACAAACTTCTGGAAAAAGAAATGCAACGACTATTACTCGTAGGTTGTGGAGATATAGCCTTACGGCTCGCCGATAAGCTCAAAGGAAAATACAGAATATTCGGGTTATCAAGATCGGCTGACAGCCTGTCAAAGATTAGAGATAGAGGCCTCGTTCCCATTTTAGGTGATCTCGATGATAGACATTCTTTGCACAAAATAAGTGGAATTTCCAGTGATATAGTACACCTTGCACCTCCATCGCCAACAAAAACTTCCGATAGGCGGACAAGAAACCTCCTAACAGCGTTACAATCCGCTAGAATTTTACCACAACGCTTAATATATATCAGCACCAGCGGAGTATATGGTGACGCTAAGGGTGACATTGTCAGTGAGGTTACAAGGGTGAATCCTCAAACTTTGCGTGCTAAGAGACGGTTAGATAGTGAGCGTTTAGTAAGAAGTTTTGGTAAAAATACCGGAGTTAAAGTTTCTATCTTGCGGGTATCGGGGATATACTCCAAAGATAGATTGCCGAAGAAGAGGTTAGCCGAAGGTATACCAATGATTAACACTAAACAAGACACCTTCAGCAATCATATTCATGTCCAAGATTTGGTGAATACCATAGCAGCTAGTCTTAGAAAGGGTGATTCGGGGCGATGTTATAACGTTAGCGATAATTCTTGCTTGAAAGTTGGTGAATACTATGACTTGGTTGCTAATTTCTTGGGATTGAAAAAACCGAGAAGGGTGACTTACGAACAGGCTAGAGCAGAAATTCCAGCCTCTGTCTTTTCTTTTATAAAGGAGTCTCGCATATTAGATAATCGTCGACTAAGAGATGAGCTTTTGAGAGAATTGAGCTTTCCTACAGTGAGTGATGGTTTTTCTAAATAAGGCCTGTCAGGAAAAAATCCGAGGAGGATACACGTGTTGAAAAACCGCAACCGAAAACCGCAGTTTATCCATATACACATTACATTTCCTTCACGGGAAATGGCTTTGGGATTGGCACGAGTCTTGGTTAAGGAAAGGTTAGTAGCTTGTGCACAGATTTTCAAGGGAATTACCTCAGTCTACCAGTGGGATGGAAAAATTGAGGAACAAACAGAGGTTCTTTTGGCGTTGAAAACCGTGCATGACAAGTATGCATTGATAGAAGAAAAGGTTGTGGCATCCCATCCATATGAGACCCCTGAGGTAGTATCTTTTCAGCTCGATGATGGTAGTAAAAAGTATTACGAATGGATAGAAACCCATGTGCAAGATGAGCACCAGTATTAGGCTTTACTTGTTAGGCTTTTTTATATTGCTGTTAATTTCAAGCATGATAGCTTCTATTTGCCAGGCCGACGATAGTCCAATTCTAGATCCGCAGGAGGCATTCATACTTAGTGGTAGTATCAGGAGTAATAATTCGATTGTATTGAATTATCATATTGAAGAGGGGTACTACCTGTATAAATCCAAATTTGAAGTAATATCGCTATCAGAGTCCGCCCAGATTGGTGATCCTATATTTTTTGCAGGGGAGCAGCACACTGATGAGTTTTTTGGAGAGACAGTCGTTTTTCGCAATAAAACTACTATAATTGTGCCATTGATAAAACCAATTGAAGGTAAGATTCAAATTTTGGTAACAGCTCAGGGTTGTACAGATAGTGGGTTTTGTTTCATCCCCTTTGATACAGTTGTTGACATATATGCATTTTAAAACATCCGGTTTTAGTTTTACTCTTGGTAACGTATTTAAAACTAAAGTCAGTCAAGTTATTTTGATTTTCTTGGCCACCTGTCTTGGCTTGTTTGTCCATTTGTCCCATAAGATGCTTGTGAGTCCCTCTGCTAAGCCTCTTGAGTCCCAGTTGTTGACCCTTGAGGGAAAATTTTCTTCCTTAGACGACTGGGGTGGAAAAACCAGGGTAGTTAATTTTTGGGCAACTTGGTGTCCTCCTTGTTTGAGGGAAATACCATTGCTTATTGATTTTCAAAAAACTATGGGACAAAATAAAGTTCAAGTCATAGGGATAAGTATCGATGATGTTGTTAAATTGCGTGAATTTGTAGCTAAATCCAAAATTAATTACCCGGTTTTATTGGGAGGTGGTATTGGAATAGACTTGTCTTTTGAGCTGGGTAACACCAGTCTAAGTATTCCCTATACGGTGGTGTTAGATCAGAAAGGTAGTATTATTGCTAAAATCCCGGGTGAGATAGATGAGGGCAGAATACAAGAGCTCAAAGTCACAATAAGTGGCCAAAATTCGTCAAAATAGCTAATCAGTCTTTTAAAAGTCGCTATAACAAGTTTTTCTGTACAATACCAAGAGTAAGAGTTGTGCAACTTAAAAAAAATAAGGTATTCCTTTGAAATTGTATCCAAAATCCACGAAAATGAATTTAAATGATTCTAAATAACACTAAAATACGGTAAAATACAGTATGGATAAAGAAATACTAATTTTGCACGGACCAAATTTAAACTTACTAGGAAGCAGAGAGCCCTCAATATACGGGTCCAAGAAACTTACCGACATAAATAGTAAACTGGTAGCGATTGGAAAAGAAAATAACATCGGTCTGGATATATTCCAAAGCAACTCGGAGGCAGAATTAATAGAGACTCTTCACAAGGCTAGTGTAGAAGGAGTGAAGTATTTGATTATAAACCCAGCGGCATTTACTCATACAAGTGTGGCACTGCGAGATGCTATTGGTGCAGTGAAAATTCCCTTTATAGAGGTTCACCTGTCAAATATTCACGCCAGAGAGCCGTTTAGGAAAAAATCTTTTTTTAGTGATTTAGCCGATGGAGTAATTTGTGGCCTGGGTGATTTTGGTTATTCCATGGCACTCCTTTATGCAATTGATAAATTGAAAAGTAGAAACTAATGGATCTTCGGAAACTAAAGAAGTTAATAGACTTAGTGCAAGAGTCGGGTATTGCTGAACTTGAGATAACTGAAGGAGATGAAAAAGTTAAGATAAGTCGTAATTTGACTGTATCGCCCATGACCCAGCCTGTAGTAAGTAAGGAAGCCACCTTTGTTCCATTGGAAAGTAACACTAGGGAGAGCGTGGTTGAAAAAGAATCAACGCCATCTCCATCGCATGGCACCATAATAAAATCACCGATGGTTGGCACGTTTTACAGAGCTGGTGGTCCAGATGACAAGGCTTTTGTAGAAATTGGAGAAAAAGTAGAAGTAGGGACCATATTATGTATTATTGAGGCGATGAAGCTCATGAACGAAATTGAATCAGAAGCTAGCGGTACTATAAGTGAGATTTTTGTTGAAAATGGGCAAGCGGTTGAGTACGGGCAAAAATTATTTCGGATTGATTAAAAGTGCTTTTCTTATTGTAGGATTACAGTTCTACAAAAATTTGGTAGAACTGTTGTCAGATAGAAACTTGGAATGTTTAATAAAGTATTAATAGCTAATCGCGGGGAAATAGCTCTTCGAGTTCAGAGAGCGTGTAGAGAATTAGGAATAAAGACGGTTGCAGTCTTTTCAGAGGCTGATGCTGATGCAAAGTACGTCAGATTAGCGGACGAGGCCGTATGCATTGGGCCTGCTAATAGTACGGATTCATATTTAAACATCCCAGCGATAATAAGTGCGGCTGAGGTTACCAATGCGGAGGCAATCCACCCGGGCTATGGGTTCCTTTCTGAGAATGCTGATTTTGCCGAAAGGGCGGAGGAAAGTGGTTATGTATTCATTGGACCAAAGCCCGAAACGATAAGGCTAATGGGTGATAAGGTTAGTGCAAAAAAGGAAATGATTGATGCCAAAGTTCCAGTGGTAAGGGGAAGTGAGGGGGTCTTGCCTGATAACCAAAAGAATATTTTGTCCATAGCTGACCAACTTGGCTACCCAGTATTATTAAAAGCCGCTGGTGGTGGGGGAGGTCGAGGAATGCGGGTGGTTACGAGGGAAAAAGATCTTATATCCGCAGTATCACTAACTCGCCAAGAGGCACAGGGGGCCTTTGGTAATGGTAATCTCTACATGGAAAAGTATTTAGGAAATCCTCGACACATAGAAGTACAAGTCATGGCAGACAGTGACAATAATGCCGTATTCCTTGGGGATCGTGACTGCTCTATGCAACGTAGACATCAAAAAGTCCTGGAAGAGGCAATGGCACCATTAATACCAGCACCCCTAAAAGCTATGATTGGTGAGAAATGTGTAGCTGCTTGTAAAAGGATGGGGTATGTCGGAGCTGGTACTTTTGAATTTTTGTATGAAAATGAACAATTTTATTTCATTGAAATGAATACACGCTTGCAAGTTGAGCATCCAGTTACTGAAATGATCACGGGTGGTGACTTGGTAAAATATCAACTAAAGGTTGCGGCTGGCGAAATTCTTGGGATTAATCAGAAAGATATAAAGTATCGGGGCCACGCACTGGAATGTAGGATAAATGCGGAAAATCCAAGGAGTTTCCGCCCATCACCCGGTCAAATTACGGAGTGGCATGTTCCCGGAGGACCGGGGATAAGGGTGGACTCTCACGTCTATAGTAGTTGTGTTATTCCACCGTATTACGATTCCATGATAGCAAAAGTTATCTCGCACGGATCTGATCGCGGAGAGGCAATATCACGTATGAAAGTTGCCCTGTCTGAAATGATTGTGGAGGGAATAGAGACAAATTTAGATCTACACAGAAGTCTGCTAGAGGACGATGCGTTTGTGGCTGGGGGGACAAATATTCATTACTTAGAGAAAAAGTTGGCGGCTGGGCAGTAAAAAGAATTTGGGGGCCTTATCTCTAATCAAAAATTAATAAAATTAACGTTTGAATTGCCTAGTTTCCAATTAGAATTTATTCAGAATGCTCTAGTTGATGAGGGTGCTCTTTACGTTGAGCTTGAGGATGCAGATGCCAATAGCAGCTCAGAAATTCCAGTATATGATTCAGGAGAAAAGGAAAATGAAATCACTTGGAATCGCTTAATCATATCGGCCACCTTCGAAGAGACAGTGGGGCTCAAGCCTAAAATAAAAGATCTTTTACGTAGGCTTGGGTCGGGTGTAATTTCTGATATCCATGAATCTTCTTTTGTCGGTCAGGATTGGGTGGCTCTCTCGAGAGCCCAATTCCCAATAATTAATATAAGTGATTCATTCTGGATCATTCCCAGTGATAAGCAGCATGAGGTAAGCCTAAAAGAAGGTAATAAGTACTTAATAATGGATCCGGGGTGTGCTTTTGGGACCGGATCTCATTATTCAACGCAACTATGCCTTGAGTGGTTGGTAAAAAATCCCCCTAAAAATGCTACTGTGATAGATTATGGTTGTGGATCAGGTATATTGGGTCTGACTGCAAAAAAACTAGGTGCTTCAAAGGTCATTGCCGTTGACATCGATGACGACGCTGTCGCAGTGACTTTGGAAAATGCAGAGAAAAATAACGAAGAGATAATCGCCCTCAATGCAGTTCAAAAGATTGATTTTACATGTGATCTTTTGGTAGCTAATATACTCGCAAATCCTTTAATGGTACTAGCCCCTCTTTTATCATCCATGGTTACCCCAGGTGGCGTAATAATTTTATCAGGTATTTTGGTCGACCAGAAAGATAAGGTCATCTCCGCCTTCTCGCAATGGTTTAGTATTGTTGACACTTCAGTCAAAGAAGATTGGATTATACTGCAGGGGTTTCGAAATTAGGGTGGTTTGTGAATCTATATACTTCATGTAATTCTTGTGGCACCGTTTTTCAGGTCACCACTGCTAACTTAAAAGAGGCAGGGGGACAAGTGCGATGTGGGTATTGTCATGAAGTCTTTGATGCCTTTGATAGTTTAACAACTCAGATTCCGCACAACGCACCAAGGGAAGTGGAAAGTGCTGTAATGGATAGCCGCCAAGCCAAAAAAACGTTTGAAGATCATGTCTCTCCTGATGAAGCTAAACACGAAAGCCTTGCGGATGGAGAGAACTTGGACAGGGAGGACGTTGATGTAAATCTATATGAGACAGAATTTAGGGGTTCGCCCCCTCCAACTCGTAATCTTTCAAGACTAGCAATATTATTTTTATCTGTTTTGGCTATTCTTCAGTGGGGCTACCTAGAGAGGCAAGAAATAGTACAAAAATACCCTGGTCTGTACGAAGCAATAGTAGAGTTATGTAGGTATCCTGAGTGTGGGTCGCATGTAATCAATTCCACAGTCTGGTTAGACATTCAGTCATCTGACCTGTTATTGGATAAATCAGCTAATAACGAGTCTGCAGAACTTCGGCTATTAATTAGAAACCGGGCAACATTTGATGTGCACTACCCGGATCTGGAGTTAAACCTACTTAATTCAGAGGGTATAGAGGTTACCCGACATTTATTTATTCCCATAGATTACTTGGATAACTATAGTCGAGACAGTGGGTTTAGGGGTGACAGTGAAGCCATCTTAACTATTGCTTTTGAGTCACCTATGGCAGGGATCACTGATTACCGCTTAAATTTGTTGCCTCACCGAAACCTAAGAACGACCCGGTGATACAATGTCGGGTGCAAAAGTCCATGGCGAGGAAAAAAATAGTATTTTGCAATCACGAAAAAACATAACGCTCATTGAACACATGACATTCATATTCGTTTTGGGACTCCTTGTAGCTGGCATTTGGAGTTCTCGGTATGAAGTGATAATGGTAAAGGAAAATCTAAATAAAATATATGTATCGATTAACCCTTGCATTTTAGCAGTAGAAAAATCTTATACTCAAGGCTCCTCCAATTTGATATCGGATTCTGTGAGACAATGTGAGAAAGTGAACACTCATTTAGTAAAAGTAAAGACTGTTAATGTAAACGGGGTCGTTAATATTGATAACTGGCACCCGAGTTTGGGAAAAGTGAGTGTTAATTTAGTCCCAATGATAGATAACGACTTGGCAGAGATCGCTGACAAAGAAAGTCAAATTATTACTGCTTGGCGGTGCGACCCGACCAGAGCATACCGTCAGGCCGATAGATTGTTAGAAAGTAGGTTATGCGACTTACTTAACAAAAAAGACAAGAGTTAATATAAGTAGCATAGGTTGCATTATCTTCTGGTAATACTATTTTTCTTTGAGCTCAAAAAAAACTCTCTAACTTTATTTTCGATATACTGATGCTTCCAATGGAAGTCCATTACTTAGGTACGAATGAAAAAACTCCAGTTCATTTAATTGAATGCTTCCAGCTGGGAACGGTTTAGCTCTCATGGCTTCCATGCATCTCCGGTATCTCATATGCAAAGTAAAAAGAAACTCTCCTCCCCTAAAGACCGGAAAGTGGGTAGTGTGCCCTATGGCTGGAGATATTAACTCATCACGAAAATAGTTTCCTGCATTTGTGATATGACAAGATGCACAGGATAGGTTGAGTTGTCCGATTCGTTTGAAAAATAACTGTCGGCCATTGAAGTATTTTTTTTCCGCCCCAACAGAAGATATAACTACTTTCATAAGAAGTCCGTCCGATAGTTTTTTCGCATATGCTGTAACCAAACCCATTGTGTTGGTGTCGTCATATGTGAAGGGCTTTTCACCATTTGAAACCAGGCAATTATTAATCATCATTTCAAAGGTTATGACTTGGTCTGTTGATTTATCGTATTTCGGATATTTCGCAGCTTCCCCAAAACCACCATTTGGAAAACAATCTTTAAAAGATTTGCCGTTTTGGAAAGGAGTTCCCCATAAAAGTTTCCCTTTATCAATTTCTTGTTCAAAGGGCGGAAATTCCATAATGCTATCGTACTGACTTTTTGCATCTTTGGAGTATGCCAAAGCACCATATATATATTGATCAAAAGGTATGTTGGGGAAACGATCTTGAAAGAATTTCTTTAAATTTTGGGAATCCGTTGCAGGATCAATATCATTAGCTAGGGATTGGGTAACATGCGAGAGTAGAAATATACAAATAACGATCATTGTTTTCACGGAACTTTAGCCTCCGTTTTTCCAGAATCCCCCATATTGTCCGTCCATGAAATTTTTATGATGTCACCACTGTTAGTATTTTTTAGACGAAAGTGTAGGAAGGGGTTTCGAGACACTGATCTGCTTAGGTGTGTCTCCATAACAAGTTTTTCGTTTAATTTTATTTCTAACCTGTCTATAAAGTGACGTGGAATTAATTTTTTAGTCACAGCATCTTTTCGAAGTCCACTTTCCATAGGATGAAAAATAAGCATCTTTAAATCTAGTATCCCCCCAGACAGGGTAACACGGGTTCTTATTTTATCGGCCATTTGTGCTTTCCTCCCTCTTCATTCCTCCTCTCCGCATCCGCCGATGGTAACTTTTACCTCCCTCTGTGTGGAAAAAAATTTATGCTCTTGAGTCTTAACGACTACAATCAGTTTGGAGCTTTCTCGCATCTTAATTCTGGTAGACAAAAAGGGAAGAGTTTTCGCACTAAAATAGAAGCTAGCTGTGAGGGGGCTAGGGTTTTTGTCTACTAATATGTATATGTTCTGCGTTTTGGGAATAGAACTAAAAATTTCAATGGGTACTATGGTTCCGTTTTCAGCAATTTGTGGGACTTTTAACTCTATTTGGTCCGTCTGTTGTGCATTCACTACTCCAAGTAATTCAAAACTTTGAGAAAGATTATCAGCATTAAACGCTTCTTTGTTCCATTTGGCTGCAAAGGATTTTAGTGAGAGCCCGATAGTACATAAAAGTACAACAATGTTTTTCAAAAAAAATCGTTTACTGTATTGATTCATTCAGAGTCTACCTCAAGAGAATAGAGATAATCCACAATCAATTGGATATCAGCTTCTGATAGTATTTTATGTTTCCCAAATGGTGGCATGACAGAATTTGGATTTAGGAGGGTTGGGTCCCAAATCTGGTTTACTAGAGCTTTTCTAGAAGGAAATCTTTGTTTGACTGCTACTAGAGGAGGTCCGATGTTAGCCAAGGTGATAACCTCTTTGTCGTTAGGGATGGAGTGACATGCTATACAGTTTCCTTTTTGACTTGAGATTACCAAGATTCGCCCTAAGTCAACCCTCTTTTGCTGTGCGAAGCTAGTTTGCCTTGGTACCCCTGACTGAACCACATTTGCAAAAAAGCACGCTAAAAAAAGAAATCCTATTCCATCCAACATAGTGCCACGAAACCTTGCCAATAGGTTCTGGCTTTTAGGTTGCTTGCCAATGACCAGACTTTCCTCCCTTTTTTTCAACCAGTCTTATGCCTCTTATCTGCATTCCTCGATCAACCGCTTTACACATATCATAGATCGTGAGTAGGCCGATACTCACACCGGTCAAGGCCTCCATCTCCACCCCCGTTTGGCCAGTAGTTTCTGCCGTTACAGTACATGTGACCGAGGTATCTTCCTCATTAATATCAAAGTCGACTGCTACTCGCGTCAGGCCAAGGGGATGACAAAGAGGAATGAGTGTGGACGTACTCTTAGTCGCTTGAATGGCAGCTATCCGGGATACCCCTAAGACATCCCCTTTCTTTGCGGAGCCCGATTTTATTAGGTCTAGGGTCGATTTAGTCATAAAAATATGCCCACTAGCTGTAGCTAGCCGTCGGGAGTTAACTTTTTTCCCAACGTCTACCATGTGAGCCTGACCCTCTGAGTCGAAGTGATTTAATTCACTCAAATTAACTATCCTCTCTGCTAAAATACCAGTTGGATATTACATATGCGAATAAAAAAAATTAAGCCTATAATTCGATAATAACACCATGAAAAAATTTACCGTGTTTTTTTTGTCTCTATTCTCAATCAGTTTTACTTCTGCTGATGATCTGCCAGCCTTAGGGGATACAAGCGATTCAGTAATTACCAAAGCACATGAACTAGAGGTTGGAAAGTCTATCATGAATCGACTCAGAAAGAGTGACAAGTACCTCGATGATTTGGAGGTAGAAAGTTACCTTAAAAACTTGGGTTACAAGTTAGTTTCAGCTAATACAAATAATATTGGTGCAATTGTTTTTTTTGCAATAGAGGATGCTAGCCTTAACGCATTTGCTCTCCCGGGAGGGTTTATAGGCGTTCACACTGGACTGATAAGTAAGGTCCGCAGTGAGTCCGAGCTGGCTAGTGTCTTAGCACATGAGATTGCCCATGTTAGTCAAAGGCATGTTGCGAGAATTTTAGCCAGCCAGAAACGTGCAGGGGTAGCCTCTTTGGCGGCTTTAGCGGTAGCAATCTTGGCCACCAGGTCAAGCGGTAGTATGTCAGCCGCCACGATAACAGCCGCTCAGGCAAGTGCAATTCAAAATCGGTTAAACTTCAGTCGCGAGTATGAACATGAGGCTGATCGGATAGGGTTCAAGATTATTAAAAACTCACCTTTTGATGTTCATGCGATGGAGAGTTTTATGAGATTCATGCAACGTACAACGGAATCTTCTAGTTCAAATGCCCCGGTGTATCTGCGTACCCACCCCTTCTTTTCCGAGAGACTGGCGGATATCCAAAACCGGTTACAAAAGCTGCCCTTTAAACAGGTTCCTGACAGTCTGGATTTTAATTTGATAAAAGCAAGGATCAATGTTCAGGGTCAATTCTCCCAGAGTTCTATCAAGCGTTACAGTACCAAGTTAGAAGATGGGAACTACACCAGTGAAATAGCAACTGTCTATGGATTGATTTATTCTTTGTATTTGGCAGGTCATTATGAACGGGCCTTAGAGCATATCTCATATATTCAGGAGCTGGACTCCGATAACCCAATAGTTTTAGGCTTAGTTGCATCTGTCCTAATAAAAGCAGGAAGAGTGTCTGAGGGGCTACAAATTTTTGAAATTGCTCTGGAAAATTTCCCCAATCGGTTGGCATTAGTTTACGGTTATGGTCAAGCTCTTATAGATACCGGTATGGTCGATAAGGCTATTAATTTTTTAGACAAGGTAATTCTTGTCAATAAAAAAGAACCTCGTCTTTTTAAACTCCAAGCCAAAGGATACGCTATGGAAGAGAATTACCTAATGCAGCATCGAGCTCAGGCGGAGGCGTATTTTTACAGTGGTGATTTGCAGTTGGCTATCGAGCAGCTACAACTTGCCAAGGCTACCAAGCTGGGTAACTATTTTGATAAATCCAGTATAGAAGCCAGACTAAAGGAATTTAAGAAGCTGCAAGTGGATATGCGGGATCGCTAATTTTGCAATAATTATTTCTAGTTTGTAGTGTTAAAATGAGGAAAATAATTTCAATCTAAAAGCCTTATGTGATAATTTCAGCGGTGAGACTATGGAAAACTTGGGATACAAATACGACTTAGAATTAGATGCTAGGGAACTAGATTGCCCCTTGCCGGTTCTTAAGACAAAAAAAGCTCTAAACGGCCTACTGTCGGGACAGGTACTTCGTGTGCTGGCAACCGATCCGGGGTCACTTAGGGATTTTCAGGCGTTTTCGAAACAAACGGGACATTCATTAATTTCTGCAAAGGAAGCAAATGGCGGATTTATCTTTGCTTTAAAGAAAAAATAAGAGTTGCTATGTTTTGTGATCAATTAATTGTGGAGTTTGATAGAGCTCTAAAGACGCTTTTTAGCGGAGAAGATTATTTTGAAAACAGCGAATATTGCCCAGCGGATTTGGTCTCAAACCTGTCCCCAGAAGAGGAGAAGTTGTCTGGTGCTTTGATGCGAGTAAATCACACAGGGGAGGTTTGTGCACAGGCCTTGTACTCAGGGCAACTGTTAATGGCGAGAGAGCCGGCAGTTAAGAGCTTATTGGTCAAGGTGGTAGATGAAGAGAATGCTCATCTGAGAGCGACTGGTAGGAGGCTGCGTGAATTAAAGGTTAAGTCTAGCAAATTTGATCCTTTTTTTTACGGAGGGGCATTTATCTTTGGAACTTTGGCGGGGGTACTCGGAGATCGGTGGAGTCTCGGGTTTGTTGCCGAGACAGAGAAGCAGGTTGAGAAGCACCTAGAGGAGCACTTAGGGAGGTTGCCAAATCATGATCACCGAAGCAAGGCTGTTTTGACTAAGATGAGAGAGGATGAAATTAGACATGGTTTGGAGGCATCTTCGCAAGGAGGATCTGAATTACCAGATAAAGTAAGGTCGATCATGGGCGTTACAGCAGGGGTGATGAAAATAATTGCCTATCGTGTGTAAAAAGAACACATGAAAACAGGTAATTGAGGGAATTTTTTGGTCTATGAGGCTGTCGTACGTTAGAATGGCATTTAATCATTAACTGTCGTGTTTGTGGGTAATGGCTAAAGAAAGAAATGTGCGTAAGAGGCGAATGTTGGTTTTAGGGACCGGGGCAGTGGGATTAGCTGGAGGGCTTGGTGCTAGTATTCCCTTTATAGCGAGTATGGCACCCAGTGCCAGAGCGAGGGCAGCTGGAGCTCCGGTTGAGGTAGATCTCAAAAACTTGGAGCCGGGTATGATGGTTACAGTTGAGTGGCGAGGTAAGCCGGTATGGGTACTCCACCGTACCGAGGAAATGGTCCAATCCTTGTCAGAAATTGCTGATGAAGTCCAGGATCCAATGTCCTCATCACCAATGCAGCCAAAGTATGCAGGTAATCGTCATCGGTCGATTAAGCCGGAGTACCTTGTTTTGGTGGGCATTTGTACCCACCTCGGTTGTTCGCCAACCACCAAGCTTGTTGTGGGCTCAGGTAGTGGGCTGGGCGAGGATTGGAAAGGTGGTTTTTTTTGCCCCTGTCACGGTTCGAAATTTGATCTTGCGGGCAGAGTATACAAAGGGGTCCCCGCCCCAGTAAATTTGGAGGTACCTCCGCACATGTTCACCATGGATAATTCCATTATAATCGGCGAGGAAAAAAAGGCCTAAATTTTATGAGTCTGGGAAAGTCAGCTTTACGATGGATAGATGATAGGTTTCCTCTCTCCATTTTTATTAAAAACCACCTAGTTAACTATTACGCTCCAAAGAATTTCAATTTTTGGTATTTTTTTGGGTCGTTGGCAATGGTCGTCTTGGTTATCCAAATAGTTACCGGTATATTCTTGGTCATGCACTATAAGCCAGATGCGGCACAGGCCTTCGCATCGGTGGAGTACATTATGCGAGATGTGCCGCTGGGTTGGCTTATTAGGTATATTCACTCCACTGGAGCATCCATGTTTTTTGTTGTGATTTACCTTCACATGTTTCGTGGACTAATGTATGGATCATACCGAAAGCCTCGGGAGCTGATTTGGTTGTTTGGTGTTCTAATATACTTGTGTTTGATGGCAGAGGCATTCTTTGGTTATTTGTTGCCTTGGGGACAGATGTCATATTGGGGTGCTCAAGTAATTATTAATCTTTTTGCTGCTATCCCTCTGATTGGCCCAGACTTGGCGGTTTGGATCCGGGGTGACTACGTTGTGTCAGATGCTACGCTTAACAGGTTTTTCGCGTTCCATGTTATAGCTCTACCACTTGTCTTGTTGGGATTGGTAACCTGCCATCTTGTAGCCCTCCATGAAGTTGGATCGAATAATCCAGATGGAATTGATATAAAGAAGAATAAGGATAAAAGTGGCGTTCCGTTAGACGGCATTCCTTTCCATCCTTACTACACGGTCAAGGATCTTGTCGGTGTTGTGGTTTTTTTAATGGTGTTTACCTTTATAGTTTTTTTTGCTCCAGAAATGGGTGGATATTTCCTTGAACACAACAACTTCATTCCAGCTGATCCGCTCAAAACTCCTGCACATATTGCCCCAGTGTGGTACTTCACCCCATTCTATTCAATATTACGTGCGATCCCACCCATGTTTGGTTCGCAATTTCCAGGTGTGGTAGCAATGGGGCTGGCAGTTTTAATGCTTTTTTTCATTCCTTGGCTGGACAGGGGGGCGGTGCGTTCTATTAGGTACAGAGGTTTACTTTATAAGTCTTGGCTAGGTCTTTTCGTCATTGCATTTTTGCTGCTTGGGTACCTTGGGGTTAAGCCCACCAGCGTCTGGGGTCAATTTGGCGGCTGGTTGGGAGGTGCTGACCGAGCTGTGGTGGTGGCAAGATTTTGTACATTAATATACTTCTTGTTTTTTGTCTTGATGCCTTGGTACACAAAAATTGATAAAACCAAGCCTGAGCCAGAGAGGGTTACTTTTTGAGAAAAAAAATATTTTGGGCAGTTTTTGTTTGTATATCGCAGAGTGTTCTAGCAGCTGAATCTGACCTCCCGCTCGATAAAGCTGACATAGACCTAACCGACGGTGTTTCTGTTCAACGGGGAGCAAGGACGTTTGTGAATTATTGTTTGGGTTGTCACCAGGCTTCTTATATGCGCTTTAATCGGTTGCAGGATATAGGCTTGACTAAAGATCAAATTGAAAGAAATTTGATCTTTGGTAACCAAAAAGTTGGGGATACCATGCAAAACGCTATGAAGCATGAAGATGCAGAAAATTGGTTTGGGGTGGCTCCACCTGACCTTTCTGTGATATCAAGGTCACGAGGGGCCGATTGGCTATACACATTTCTCAGGGGTTTCTACCAGGACTTGGAAAAACCAACAGGATGGAACAACCTATTATTTCCAAATGTAGGTATGCCACATGTGCTCTGGGAGTTACAAGGCGTTCGTAATTTAAGGTCTGATCCCGATTCTGCAGAGACCGAAAAGCTAGTTCTAAAAACCAAAGGTAGGCTTAGTCATGCAGAATACGATATGCTTATCCGTGATCTTGTCAACTATCTCGTATTTATGGGGGAACCAGTTAGAACATTAAGGGTGCGTCTGGGTATACTTATATTATTTGGATTAAGTATTTTTCTTATTCTAGCGTGGGTTTTAAAGAAGGAATATTGGAAAGATGTTCACCACCAACTCAATTAGGAATTAAGCTCATGATGACCCTTTATTCTGGGACGACGTGCCCTTTTAGTCAGCGCTGTAGGATCGTATTGTTTGAAAAAGGCATGGATTTTGAGGTCGTGGATGTAGATCTTCTCAATAAGCCAGAAGATTTGGTTTTAATGAATCCATATAACCGCACGCCCGTACTGGTAGAGCGCGACTTAGCGTTATTCGAATCAAACATTATTAATGAATATATTGATGACCGGTTCCCTCATCCTCAGCTAATGCCAGCTGACCCGGTTATGCGGGCGAGAGCTCGATTGTTTCTCTTTAGATTTGAAAATGAGTTATTTTATCATGTTGATGCTCTGGAGCAAGGGACGACCAAGCAGGCTGAAAAGGCACGTGAATTTATTAGGGAAAATTTAATGCGAATGGCACCAGTTTTTAGTAGACAGAAATATATGTTAGGTGATGAATGTTCCATGCTTGATGTTGCTATAGCACCGCTGCTGTGGCGACTAGAGCGGTACGAGATAGTTTTGCCCAAAGGTTCTGTGGCATTGATGAAATATGCGGAAAGATTATTTAGTCGACCTTCATATATAGATTCGCTCACACCAGCGGAAAAGGCAATGCGAAAGTGAAACAAAGCTCTACAACACCATACCTGATAAGGGCTTTGCATGAATGGTGTGCTGATAATAGCTTTACTCCCCAAATAGCAGTAAAAGTCAACGATAGAACGCAAGTACCTAAATCTTTCGTCAAAAATGGAGAAATCATACTCAATATTAGTTATGATGCGACCCGTCAATTAAAAATTAGTAATGAGTTTATTAACTTCTCAGCTCGTTTTTCAGGGGTTTCCCATGAGGTTGCTATACCAATAGATGCGGTTTTTGGTATCTATGCTAGGGAGACTGGGCAAGGAATGGCTTTTGAGGTTAATGAGCAGTCAAAGGTCATGGCGACAGGTAAAAACAAAAAACAGCCAAAGGGAAGAGTTAGTAAGAAAAAACCACGCCTCCAGTTGGTCAAGTGAAACACGCGAGCCGGCATAGCTCAGTTGGTAGAGCAGTTGATTTGTAATCATCAGGTCGGGGGTTCGACTCCTCCTGCCGGCACCAATACTCCCACATAAAATAACACATCAAAAAGCCATTCTCACTTATTTAATAGGTAAGAAAAGTGTGATAGGAGTTGTAATTCCCATTTTATGTAGTGGTGTGATAAGGTGAGCCTTAGCCGAGATTCAAAATTAACGAAATTAACCTCCAAATATAAATGGTATGTGGTCCTCATTGATATTTCTAGTGCTCCAGTATGGTCAACCAGTTTTGGTCGCTGATGATTCCTTGACTTTTGAAAAAGCTCGCATGCGAATAAATTACGCTCGTGAGAGAATTGCCAAGATTGAGAAGGAGTACGCGAATGTTTCCAGAGAGGAAATCATCGCTATGCAAAAACTCGAGAAAGCAAAAAAGAGTTTTGAGGAGGCTAGGCTGCACTATAAAGAGATCAAGGCTATCAGAGAGAAAAAAAAAGCTGTACTAGAAGAGGCTAAGGAAACTTTAGAGCGAAATCGAACCCAATTTAAAGAGATGAGAAGAAAAAAAAGAGAAACTGCTGACCAACAAAAGTAGATAGTTAGAGGGAAATTATGAAAATACATGAGCATCAAGCCAAGCAAATTTTAGACAAATTTGACGTTCCAGTTCCCAGAGGTCAAGAGTGTTTCTCCATTGACGAGGCGGTTGCTATAGCACAAAAACTAGGAGGTTCGGTTTGGGTTGTTAAAGCACAGATTCATGCTGGTGGAAGGGGTAAAGGTGGCGGTGTCAAAGTGGCTCGGTCTATCGAGGACGTGAAAAACTTTTCAAAACAAATTTTGGGTATGCAGTTAAAAACTCATCAAACCGGCCCCTCTGGTCAGAAAGTGGGTCGATTGTTGGTCGAAGAGGGAGTGGAGATCGCTCAGGAATACTACTTGGGCATTGTTGTCGATCGAGTAACTCAAAAGGTTTGTATCATGGGTTCGTCCGAGGGTGGTATGGAGATTGAAAAAGTAGCAGAGGAGTCGCCAGATAAAATTCATAAGGTTTTCATTGATCCGTCACAAGGGTTGGAGCAAGCTCAGGGCTTGGAGCTTTTAGAAAATATTGGAATTCCAAAAGAGGCTCTCCCAGAGGGAGAAAAAATTCTTCAGAACCTATATCAATGTTACTGGGCGTGTGATGCTTCATTAACGGAAATTAACCCTCTAGTCTTAACAAAAAATGGAACAATAATTGCCTTAGACGCAAAGATGAATTTTGATGACAATGCTATGGGAAGACAAGAAGTCATAAAAAATATGCGAGATTTGGCAGAGGAAGATCAGGCGGAGATCGAGGCCTCAAAGCATGACCTTTCCTATATAGCCTTGGATGGAAATATAGGTTGTCTGGTCAACGGAGCAGGTCTGGCAATGGCCACCATGGATACAATTAAGCTGTTCGGTGCTGAACCAGCTAACTTTTTAGATGTAGGTGGTGGAGCCACGCCGGAAAAAGTTACAGAGGCCTTCAAATTAATGTTAAAAAACCCTAATTTAAAAGCAATATTAGTTAATATATTTGGAGGCATAATGCAATGTGATGTAATTGCGTCTGGAGTGGTGGTAGCTGCCAAGCAGGTCGATCTATCCGTCCCCTTGGTTGTGCGAATGAAAGGAACCAATGAGGATTTAGGAAAACAAATACTTGCTGACTCAGGTTTACCAATTATATCGGCTGATAATATGTCTGATGCCGCACAAAAAGTAGTTCATGCTATAAGGGGATAGACCGATGGCGATACTTATCAATAAGAATACTAGAGTTATGACTCAAGGAATTACCGGTAAAACAGGTCAGTTTCACACGAGGCTAAGCAGGGAGTATGCAAATGGCGTCGAGGGATATGTTGCAGGCGTGCATCCAAAAAAATCTGGTCAGGAATTTGAAGGGATTCCTATTTATGGAACGGTAACCGAGGCCAAAAAGCAGACGCAGGCTAACGTATCGGTAATCTATGTACCGCCTATGGCCGCCGCCGCAGCCATTATTGAGGCGGTAGAGGCAGACTTAGATTTGGTTATCTGTATCACGGAGGGAATTCCAGTCAAGGATATGATTGTTGTTAGAGAGCGTATGAGGCAAATCAATAATAAAACCCTCCTTCTAGGTCCAAATTGTCCGGGGGTGATAACTCCCGATGAAATTAAAATAGGGATAATGCCTGGGCATATCCACAAAAAAGGTCCTATAGGTGTTGTATCAAGGTCAGGTACTTTGACCTATGAAGCGGTAGGGCAATTAACTGAGCTAGGATTGGGGCAAAGTACGGCGGTGGGGATAGGTGGTGATCCCGTTAATGGACTTAAGCATGTCGATATCCTTAAGTTATTTAATGATGACCCTTATACTGAGGCTGTGGTTATGATTGGTGAGATTGGTGGCTCAGATGAAGAAATAGCGGCTGAGTGGGCAAAGACGAATATGACTAAGCCTATCGTCGGATTTATAGCCGGTGTGACAGCTCCTCCGGGAAAGCGAATGGGTCATGCGGGAGCCATAATAGCAGGAGGTAAGGGTACTGCCGAGGAGAAACTATCTGTTATGGAAAGCTGTAATATTAAAACAACCCGAAATCCAGCTGAGATGGGCAAGTTATTAAAATCAGTTCTTTAATTTTTTCGGTCTAGGGTGTTTAAGCAATGCATTCGTTAGTTGCTGTTGATTTTTATAGCCCATTGTTTTGGGTGGCGGTTGGCCAGATTGTAATAATAGATCTTTTACTATCCGGTGATAATGCCATGGTAATAGCTTTGGCATGCAGGAAACTTCCAGATAATCAGAGAAAGATGGGCATTTTTTGGGGTGTCGGTGGAGCAATTTTCCTTAGAGTTGTACTCACGTTCTTCGCGGTAACTCTACTAGCTTTGCCATATTTGAAGATTATAGGTGGTGCTCTTCTTCTGTGGATTGGTATTAAATTGCTATCGGAAGGCAAAGATGGTGCCTCAAAGACTATAGATGCATCAGGCAACTTAGCTGTAGCCATAAAAACTATTATACTTGCCGATGTAGTAATGAGTTTGGATAACGTTGTAGCAGTCGCTGCAGCAGCTAGAGGAAGCTTGTTTCTATTATTCTTTGGTTTAGCCTTATCGATTCCTTTGATGATCTGGTCTAGCCAATTATTCTTGAGATTAATAGACAGGTTTCCTTTAATCATCTATTTGGGAGGTGGTTTGTTGGGTTGGATAGCACTGTCTATGGCTATAACTGATCCTATATTATATCAGCTTCCAGTAGATTTTAATTCAAAAGCTTTGCATATATTACTTTCTAGTTTTGGTGCAATTTTTGTGATTGTTACCGGTTTAATTCTATCAGAGAAAAAAACTAAACAACCTAGTGGTTAATCGTTCGCTCAATAGCACGTAATCGTTTTCTTCTGATTACTTCTTTTATTTGTTTATTAGAAAAATCTTTGCTCTGAAGATTCTCAATACTTATTTCTCTAGCCTTAGACAATACTCTATTTAGGAGATTATCAATGGGCCCGTGGTTTAGCCTGTTTTCGGAAAACAAAGAAATTACTTTAAAAGTCATTAAGAGTTCTTGGAATCTTTTTTCTCTTCTAAAGGCATCAATTGATTCCAAGAAATCAAGTAGACGATTAGGGTTCATATCTATCACCTCAACTATTAATTTTTGGTTTTCCATAATCAATAGTAGAAATTCCCGACACTTTCGGGGAACGTGTAACCTATGCAAAAATTTCTCCACTCTAGCCTTAGAGTTTACATGGTCAGTGTCGAGTGGGAGCATTTTACAAATTAGTATTGCCAATCTGGAATGTAGGGGATGTCCGCATGAAGCTGCGTAGTCAATAGATGCAAGTACTCGTCGCTTTTGCTTTAGTGGAAATTGACCTATATCATTAAAACTATTAATTTCATAAAAAATTGCTGATAAGGCAAGGCAATCAGATAGAGTAGTAATCATTCGCGAAGGGTGACTTTCCATCAGCCCCTTAGAGAGTTCTTGCCAGAGCCTTTCAGGCACGAGTGAGTCGATCTCACGATTCTTAACCATTGTTTTCATGAGATGATTTGTCTCGGGAGCAATTTTAAACCTTAATCGAGACGCGAATCGTGCTGCCCGAATTATTCTTAATGGGTCTTCTACAAATGCTGAGCTCACATGTCTAATTGTTTTGTCTTGGATATCTGCAATACCCTGATACGGGTCGATAAGCGTACCATTTTTATCCTTGGCTATAGCATTTATAGTGAAATCTCGTCTGGCGAGGTCCTGTTTCAGAGTAACTTCTGGTGAAGCATGAAATTCAAACCCTTTATAGCCAGGCCCTATTTTTGTCTCAGTTCTTGCTAGTGCGTACTCTTCTTTAGTTTCGGGATGAAGGAAAACTGGAAAATCTTTGCCAACGGGATTGAATCCCCGCTCTATCATTTTCTCGGGGGAACCACCAACAACTAACCAGTCCCGATCTTTCTTGGGTTTGCCAAGAAGCTCATCTCGTACTGCTCCCCCTACTAGATAGATTTCCAATGGAATTTTTCCTAAATTTAGAGGTTATTTATTGTTCTTCATCTGTTTGCGTAGCCGCGTCGTTTTGCCTTACGATTGTGCTGATCAAAGGGTACTGCTTTTTTCTGTAAATACGACTCCAGAGACTCAGGTTCTATTTTGAAAATCTTTGAGAAATTTTGTGTAGTAGTATTTTCAACACCTAAAGATAACAAGTTGTCTCTCGTTAGTATTTTTAACGGCATCATTTCCATTAAACTTGCAATTCTACGTGAGACAAAATCTGGTAGTGGAACTATAAGCCTCCGTTTATTACGTGAGGTACAAATAATTTTTAGGATTTTTTTAAGAGTATACGTTTTTGGTCCGCCAAGCTCATATGTATTCCCTGTGCGCCCGTATGACCTTAAAATGGTTAATACAGCCTCTGCAAGATCTTCTACAAAAATTGGCTGTATTAATGATGTAGGCTTAACCAAAGGTAGGACAGGAAACATTGTCATAATCTTAAGAAAAAGATTAACAAAAGAATCCTCCTTACCAAAGACAACGGAAGGTCTTAAAATAGTTACCTCAACATCATTTTTTTCTAGATTTTTAACTTCTTCTTCTCCTTGCCATTTTGACTTTAGATAGTTGCTAGGGGCGTTCTCACTGACCCCAAGAGCTGAAAAGTGAATTAAACGGCTTGTATTGTTATTCTGGCAGGCAGCCACTATCTGCTTAGGAAGTTGGACATGAGCTTTTTGGAAACTTGTACGCTTATTTTCATTTAAAATTCCAACCAGATTGATAACAATATCACAATCAGAAATAACCCTATCAAGAGATGACTGGTTCATTATGTTGGCCTCTAAGACGTCAACAGTAGGATGTACAATGAGATCATTTTTTATACGCTCTCGTTTCCGAGTTGGAATTCTTACACTAAAGCCGGCCTCCGTAAGACGACGGGTTAGGGTGCGACCAATAAAGCCAGATCCACCCAACAAGCACACTAATTTCTGTGACATTTTACCTCTCGAAATAATGTTAGATATACAGTGTATTATTTTACAGTAATACAGCAACTACGGAACGATTCTACTTCCCCGGAATCATATCGAGAAGGGTTTTTTTGCCAAATTTTGAGGTTTTTAATATTTGGTCATATCGTATCGTATTATGCAGAACTGACTTAACGTACCTGCGAGTTTCATTAAAGGGGATAGTTTCAATAAAAACAGCTGGCAACAGGTCGTCATTTGCCTGCCAAGATAATGCCCGTCGTGGGCCCGCATTATAGGCTGCAGTTGCCAGCACAGGGTGTTGGTGTTTATTTAATAGTCTCTTAAGATAAAAAGTACCTATTGTTATATTTTTGTCCGGTTGGTACATGTGTTTCCTCATGTATATCCTTCCAAGGGACTGAGACATTGACTTGGCGGTTGACGGTATTAATTGCATTAGGCCAATTGCACCAGCGGGTGATCGTGCTTGGGGGAGAAATCTACTTTCTTGTTTAATAAGCCCCAAAACCCAACTTTTTGGAAGCCCAAAGTTTTCGCTATGTCTGGTTACTATTTTTAGGTAGGGAGTGGGATAGCCAAGGTAAATATTTTTAGCTTTTTCAGACTTATTCATTGTGAAGATAGCTCTTTCATACCATTTGTTTTGTCTTGCTATTTCGGCTGCGATCAGTAATTCCGCGGGGGAAAAGTCTTTAACAGCCCAATCCCACTCTAGAGCCCCCTGGTATCGTTGACCATGTTTAAAAAAATATAGTGCGGTTTTTAAACTTATATTCCCCATTAGTTTAGTTATATCATGAGGACTAATTTTCATCTTTTTTGGTATGGGTTTTTCGGGCGTATTTAAAAAAATGTTAGCGAGACTCCCATAATAATTGTCTTTTTTGCTAATTTTTCTCATTATGTTTCTGCATTCATATGGTTGTTTGGTTTCACATTTGCCATAGCCTAGCCAATACTGCCAAACATCTTTATTTCTCTGTAATTTGTGCATTGCATCTATGGTACTAAGAACCTCTGGCCACCTTCCTTCTCTAAGTGCCGCTCTGACCCTCCAGGCTTTTTGGGTGGGGTTAAGATCATTCAGACGGGCTTTAGAAAATAGCTCTAAGGATTGTCTATTATGAGCTTGGGCGGTAATCAAACCAATCTGCCCCCAAGCATAACTTTTTTCATCAGATGAGAGATAAGGGTCAATAGTTCTGAGCTTTTTTAAGGCAATATTTGGTGATTTTACAACTGTTTTGTGAATGGCAAATATAAGATACTCTCGTTCCCACTTTGAAGCTGGTTTGTTTTCTAGAAATTTTTCTGGATGACTGCTTATGTTATTCAAAATCCAGCCATTAGGTCTGCGCTCTTTTGGAAGATATGATAGTGCAGCTCGTGCAATCATGAGGTTTTCCCTCTCAAGTGCAATCCTAAATCGTTCCCAAGCGTCACTGCTATTCAGAATATTATTTTTAAATAGAATTTTAAATAATGGTGTGCATGATCTGGGTTGAGATTGAGAAGTAAGCCATATTTTTTTTATATCTTGGTAGTGTAAAGTTTTACCAAGAGAGTAACGTGCAACTTTTTCCATACAAGTCAGAGCTGTATCAACATTTCTTAAATCTTTAAAATATAGTAGAAAGTCTTTCCATTTTTTCCTCCTTGCCAACTCTATTAACCAATCTCTTCTTAATTTATTGCTGACATAATGGTCTGCATTGTTTTTTATAAATTGGTCAAACCTGTATTTAGTCAGTTGCCGAATTCTTAGCCGGGTCTTCCAGTATTCTATGTACGGGAAAAGTATATGATCTTCCAGTGAGTAAGAAATCTCCAACAGTTGTTTTTCGTTGCCATCCCGAAAAGCCTGTCGTGCCTCTAGAAACGGGCCTATCGGGTGGGCTACGGTAGACTCTGTGTAAACAACGCAAGCCGTTAGTGTTAATAGTACTAAATGCTTAGGGAGTTTCATTGGATGATACCTACAAATTTAGCAATCGGCATAACTAATTTTGAACACACTATAAGCAATTCTACACTATAATTTCGGTTCATTTCTTTTGAAGTAACAGGTTATCCTTGAAGATATAGTTCTCTACCAAAAACGCAAGGGAGAAAATCCAAATGAAAAGTCGAGACACTTTGAAAATGGCGGCTGCCAAGGCTGCACTGTCTTTTGTTCCCGACCGGCAGTACATAGGCATTGGCTCGGGGTCAACAGTAGACATTTTTATCCAGGAGCTAGCAAAAAGTGGCAAACCCGTCGCAGGCTGTGTTCCGGCATCTGATTCGACGAGGGACGGTTTGCTCAAGGCAGGCCTAAAGATTGTCGATTTAGGAACTGGCTATCCACTTGGATTTTATTTTGATGGGGCTGACGAGATAAATAGTGAAGGAGTAATGATAAAAGGGGGGGGTGGAGCCTTAACAAGGGAAAAAATTATAGCGGCTTCTTCAGAAACTTTTATATGTATGGTTGATGAATCTAAAGTTGTGGATAGTCTGGGACATTTTCCACTGGCAGTGGAGGTTATTGCTATGGCGACCAAACATGTTTCTGCGGAGATAAAAAAAATGGGTGGGCAGCCAACGGAAAGACAAAATTTTGAAACAGACAATGGCAACATAATTCTAGATATCGAGGGGTTGGATTTAACGAAGGCCTCAAAAGTGGAGTCTGATATCAACAATATTGCTGGGATTGTCTCAAATGGTTTGTTTTCATTTTGCAGATGTAGTCAAGCTATTATCGGAACGGAAGGTGGTGTTGACTTCAAAGTATTCCAAAAAAATTAACCTGCGTCAGGATGGGTTTTATTACTCCCCGTCTATTTTATTGGTTTTGCTTTGATTAATATTGCCGAAAAAATATTTTTCAGTCTCACCCATCAAAAACTCTCGAGCTTTGACTTCCGAAAGATTTAGTCGATATTCATTTACTAGCATTTTTTGTTTTTCCAGCCATTCTTTCCACGCGATTTTTGATACATTATTATAAATTTTTTCACCTAATGCACCAGGAAAAGGTTGAAAGTCCAGCCCTTCAGATTCTACTTTAAGTTTAACGCATGTAATTATTTTAGTCATATTTTTTTAAATAAGATTTTTGATTTTCGTGATTGATTATATTGATCTTGCTTAGCTGAGGGTAGCTTAGCGAGACCTGCCGGGGTGAATCCTTGTTGTAAAAACCAATGTGCTGATTGTGTAGTTAACACAAAAATTTCCAGTAAATTGTGTTTGCGGGCTAGCTCTTCGATGGACGATAATAGTGTCTTCCCTGCCCCAATATTCTGGTATACGGGGTGGACAGCGAGGCAAGCCAGCTCCCCCATTTTCTTGTCAGGAAAACAATGAAGAGCTGCACATCCTACGAGCATTTGGTCATGCTCAAGAACAATAAAATTTGGTATTAGTTTCATCAGATCTACTTCAGATCGTGGGACGATTATATTATTGTCTTGCAAAGGCTTTATTAGCTCTAATATTGCGGTATTGTCTGTTGGTAAAGCTGGTCTTATAGACTCAGTGGGGTTCTTGGTGACCAGCACTCCTAAACCCTTGTGGGTGAAGAGCTCTACTAAAAGAGCTTCATCCTGAGTGCCATCAATAATATGTGTTCTGCCAACCCCGGAATTACACGCATAGACCGCTGAGCTAAGAGTAAATCGTGATTCTTGAGAGAGTTCATTATTTTCAATTATGGTTTGAAAATTGTTGGTAAAAACTTCCTTGACTTTATGGTTGTTTTTATCTGTCAATTCCATAGGCTTGCCCAAGAAAATTAATTTGTTCGCCTCAAGCGAAATGGCTGTTTTGGTCGCTAAATCCTCTTTTGTAAGGCAAAAAACTTCCCCAGTTGACGAAAAACCACTGGTAGATAACAATACTATTTCATGGTTATTTAGTCTGTCGTCAATGGCTTTTTCATCAACCTTCCTAGTCTCTCCGGCAAACAACGTGTCTACCCCATCTATAATCCCGAGAGGCTGAGCAAAAACAAAATTACCCGACGAAACCCTGATATTACTGCCTTCCATTGGAGAATTTGGAAGAGAGGTAGATAGCCGGGCTTCCAATTCCAATCTGACCCTACCAAAAACATCTTGTGCTATCGAAAGAATATTTTTGTCGACTACTTTATGGTGTCTAACATACTGTTGAGTGATTTTTTTATGTCTTACTATTCTATCAATTTCTTCTTGAGCTCCATAGACTAGAACTATCCTTATTCCCAAGCTTAAAAGCAAGTTAAGGTCATGAACAAATCCAATAAAGTTAGAACTATCCATTAGACAGGCATCAAAAGTAATAACAAAAGTTTTATTTTTATGTATATGTATGTATGGAGCTGCTGCTCTGAACCATCTAACAAGGTCTTTTGATGAACTAGTTTTCATAGGGTATGGCCAGTATTGGCTTGGTTTATTTTGGGTTCATTCTAATGGCACCATCCAGTCTTATAACCTCTCCATTGAGCATTGAATTTTTGAAGATCACAACAACCAGATCAGCAAACTCGGCAGACTTGCCCAAACGAGAGGGGAAGGGAACTTGTTTGCCTAGAGACTCTTGTACCTCGGGAGGCATGCCTTGGAGCATGGGTGTCTCAAATATTCCTGGTGCTATAGTCATTATTCGTATTCCGGTTCGAGAAAGGTCTCTAGCTATTGGCAACGTCATGCCAACGATACCTCCCTTGGAAGCTGAATATGCAGCCTGCCCAATTTGACCGTCAAATGCGGCAACGGATGCAGTGTTTACTATTACCCCTCTCTCGCCTTTTTCATTGGGAGGTGATTTTGCCATCGCATCAGCTGCTACTCTAATAATGTTGAAAGTGCCTATTAAATTGACCTTGATGACCTTCTCAAACGACTCTAGCTTGTGGGGGCCATTTTTGCCTATAGTTTTCTCGCCGATAGCGATTCCTGCACAATTTACTAACCCATCTAATTTTCCATATTTAGAGACTGCCGCTTCTACTGTCTTTTGGGCATCATCGTTATTGGTCACATCACAATGGATGTAACTCGCCTGGTCACCTAATTTATCTCCTAACTGATCACCTAGTTCGTCATTAACATCAGCAATTATTGCGTTACCGCCGTGATTGACAACTGATTCAGCAGTTGCTGCACCCAATCCGGAAGATCCCCCTGTAATGATTATCGTACTGTCTTTTATTTCCATGGTATTCCTCTAATCCCTTAAATTTAAAACCTTATAATTATAGCGAGCAAACATTTATAAGTCGCCCCAAATTGCTTGAATAATAGCGACCCCCGCTAGGCCAGCCGTCTCAGTCCTTAATACTCGGGGGCCGAGTCTAATAAGCCTGAAATTAGCGTTTGTAGCGAGGACAAGTTCTTGATCAGTAAATCCCGATTCTGGCCCGACCAACAAAATAATTTTTTTTGGGTTATCTAGTGACTTGAGAGACTTGGAAGCTGTAGGGTCCAATACAACTTTATGCCAATTGTCGTTTTTTGTCTTACCAATGTCACCTAACCATTGTTTCAAGTCGATGGGCTTTGATATGCTGGGTCTTACATTCCTAAGGCATTGTTCACATGCCGCATCTATTAGATTCTTCCAGTGTTTTAATTTTCTATCTATCCGATCACCACTTAATTGAATTTGGGATCTGTCAGTGAACAGTGGAAAAATTCGATTGACTCCTAATTCAACAGATTTCTGAATCGTAAAATCCATCCGATCAGATCTTGATAGGCCCTGTGCAAGAATAACTTCCAGAGAAGATTCGGGTGAACTATCCACTTTGTAATGTGTCAAGACCTCTACAAATGTTTCATCAGTTCTTACGATTTCTCCCTCAAATTCTTTACCTCGGCCATCGAATATCCTGACCGAATCACCAGCTTTTAACCGGAGAACATTTTTTGCATGGTGACTAGAACTTTTCGATAGATTGATGATTTGACCAATACTGGTCCCAGTCGAGTGTAGGAAACGAGGTAGACGTCTACGAGGGTTTTTAGTGCTAGTGTTATCCATTTGGCAGAGATTGTACTTTTTTTTCGAGCACTTTAGGTATTTTAAGCAATGTCAGCTAGTATTGAGGTTATCCGAAATTGTGCCAAATAAATCGAAAAGACGGATTATTGCTCACACAATCAAATGACATAAATAACTATGATGCCCGACATAAAAAAAGCTATTGAAATAGTTGTAGCAGATGAAATTATGCCGCATTATCTAAACACTGAGTTTAAATTGAAAAAAGACGGGAGTTTGTGTACAAAGGTCGATTTGGCGGTTCAGTTGAGACTCAAAGACCTGTTGCGAGACATTTTCCAAGCACCAGTTTTGGGGGAGGAGATGTCGGTTGGGGAGCAAATTAAAGTATGGGAAACCAGTGGAGATTACATCTGGTGTGTGGATCCTCTAGATGGAACCTCAAACTATGTCAATGGAATACCTTACTTTGCAGTTTCAATCGCGTTAATGCAAAACAGAAAAAGTTGTTTAGGTGTGGTCTATGATCCTACGAGGGGTGAGTTCTTTCATGCAGAAGAAGGAGGGGGAGCGTTTTTAAATGGCGTCAGGCTGCAAGACGTAAAAAAAAGACCACTACAGCAGGCAATAGCACAGATTGATTTCAAGCGCTTATCGCGAGGAATAACTGACAAATTATTAGATAGTACCCCCTATGCATCTCAGAGAAATTTTGGTGCAGGGTCCCTTGAATGGTGCTATCTAGCAGCTGGGAGGTTCGATATATATTTACACGGGTCCCAGAAATTATGGGACTACGCTGCCGGTTCATTGGTTTTGAAGGAGGCGGGTGGGAATTTACGAACGATGAAGAATCCCAAGTTTTGGGAGGGGGATGTTTGGTCAAAGAGTGTAATTGCTGCAGGCTCAGACGAGCTTTTTAAGGCTTGGGTGGATTGGCTTACAGAGGCTATTCCTGAAATTATTTCGTAATCGAGGGGTTTAGATCTTGACCCTTTAAAACCTCATGGGGTATCGTGTAAGACTTTTTGATTTTATTAGTAATTTTTCTTCTAAGGTGATTGTTAATGGAGCTGTCAACAGCATTCACAAAAAGTTTAACAGGGGCAGAGATGATCCCCAAGAGTCTCTCGGACGAAGGGGTTCAATTTGTGTTTGGCTATCCGGGCGGAGCTGTATTGCCTATTTATGATGAGTTAGAAAAGCAGGACAAGGTCAAACATATCCTGGTTCGGCATGAGCAGGCAGCGATTCATGCGGCTGACGCCTACGCCAGATCGACACACAATGTAGGAGTGGCGTTGGTTACCTCCGGGCCTGGGGTGACCAATGCTATTACCGGTATCGCTACTGCTTACATGGATTCCGTGCCCATGGTGATTATTACTGGCCAAGTTCCTACGCATGCTATCGGGCAGGATGCCTTTCAGGAGGTTGATACTGTGGGGATTACTAGGCCTTGTGTGAAGCATAACTTTCTTGTAAAAAATGTTGATGACATATCGGTGACGATAAAAAAGGCATTTCACATTGCGTCCACCGGCCGGCCGGGTCCAGTAGTTGTTGACATACCTAAGGACATCACCACCGTTAAAGGAAAATACTTTTACCCTAAATCAGTATCCATCAGGTCCTATGACAATTTGAAAAATAAGATTGTTGATGGAAATCTTATTGAAGAAATCGTAATGTTACTAAGGCAGGCTAAGAAGCCCGTAATATATACCGGTGGGGGGGTAATCTTTAGTAACGCTCATGAAGAACTAAAAAGCTTGGTATCCAAGTTAGGGTATCCTTGTACAAACACTCTCATGGGATTGGGTGGCTTTCCGGGCACAGACCCATTGTTTTTAGGAATGTTGGGAATGCATGGTACCTATGAAGCGAATATGGCAATGCAAGAGTGTGACGTGCTCTTGGCTGTGGGTGCTAGATTTGATGACAGGGTAATTGGAAACCCCAAACATTTTTTCAGGGAAGATCGAAAGATAATACACATTGATATTGATCCTTCCTCAATATCTAAAAGGGTTCAAGTTGACTTGCCGGTAGTCGGTGACGTTAAAGAAATATTAATAAGAATAAACAAGAAATTGCAGACTATTTCGAATGTGGTGGAGCATCCTGACTCGGTTGAAAAATGGTGGAAAAAAATAGAGGGTTGGAAAAACCGCGACTGCCTATCATACGATAGGGATAGCAAGATCATAAAACCGCAAATGGTTATAGAAAAATTGTACGAGCTGACCGCCAATGAGGAGGAAGTGTTCGTCACATCTGATGTGGGCCAGCATCAAATGTGGGCTGCCCAATTCTATAAATTCGATAAACCTCGAAGATGGATTAACTCAGGTGGGCTGGGGACAATGGGTGTTGGCCTTCCATATGGCCTTGGTGTGCAACTTGCACATCCTGATTCCACCGTCTTGTGTGTCACTGGTGAGGCGAGTATTCAAATGTGTATCCAAGAGCTATCTACTGCAAAGCAGTACAGGCTACCCATCAAAATTATTAATCTTAACAATAGATATATGGGTATGGTTCGACAGTGGCAAGAGTTTTTCCATGAAAACCGTTATGCTGAGTCCTACATGGATGCTCTACCAGACTTTGTTAAGTTAGCTGAATCCTACGGACATGTAGGTCTAAAAGTGGAAAAACCAAGTGATATTGAGGGTGCGATTAGAGAGGCATTGTCTCAAAAACAAAGACTAGTTTTCCTGGATTTTATTACTGATCAAACAGAGAATGTATATCCCATGGTTCCAGGTGGCAAGGGTTTATCGGAAATGATCTTGGTTTAGAAGTTGTGGAAAATACTGATTCTAGGCACGTGATATCTGTGATTTTGGAAAACGAATCGGGAGCACTTTCCCGAGTTGCAGGACTGTTTTCCGCTAGAGGATATAATATTGAATCTTTGACGGTGGCACCTACAACCGACCCCTCCGTTTCACGGATGACCATAGTGACATCGGGTTCAAACGAAGTGGTAGCACAAATCACAAAGCAACTGAATAAATTGATTGATGTTATTACCCTAGTTGATTTGACGGATGGTAGTCATATTGAAAGAGAACTCCTATTAATCAAGTTAAATAGGAATAGTCAGGCGAAACATGACAAGATAGAGGGCTTGGTCAGGGAGTATGGTGCACGTTTTCTCGATACCTCAGATGGTACCCATATAGTCGAGTTAACCGGATCAGGGTCTGCACTGGACGCTTTTTTAGATAAAGTAGATAAGAGTGTGATCATTGAGCTTGTTAGAACTGGAGCCTCTGGCATTGGCAAAGGGTCTAGGGTACTTAGTTATTGAGATTGCTTTTGCAAGTAGCTTATAGGACTTATTTTTACAATATTTAAGACGAGGTGGTTATGAAAGTTTTCTATGATAAAGATGCTGACCTAGATCTTATAAAAGCTAGGAAAGTTGCTATTTTGGGGTATGGTTCTCAAGGGCATGCACATGCTTTGAATCTCAAAGAGTCGGGGGTGAATGTAGTAGTGGGTCTAAGGCGGAATGGGGTTTCATGGCAAAAGGCAGAAAATGCTGGCCTCGAGGTTTTGGAAATGGGTGATGCTGTAAAAAAGTCAGATTTCATTATGATGCTATTACCAGACGAACATATTGCAAGTGTGTATGTTGAAAATGTGGAGCCAAATCTTAAGAAAAATGGAGTAATAGCTTTTGCCCATGGTTTTAATATTCATTTTGATCAAGTTGTACCTCGTGACGACCTTGATGTGGTTATGGTTGCCCCAAAGGCCCCGGGTCATACTGTCAGATCAACATATTCTAGTGGTGGAGGAGTTCCCATGCTCATAGCAATACATCAAGATAAAAGCTCCATGGCTAGAGATACGGCTCTCTCATATGCGGCAGCTATAGGTGGGGGAAAAGCTGGCGTTATTGAAACGAACTTTAGAGAGGAAACTGAAACAGATCTTTTTGGTGAGCAGGTTGTCTTGTGTGGTGGTACTACCGCATTAATAAAGGCCGGATTTGATACCTTAGTTGAGGCGGGCTATGCCCCAGAAATGGCTTATTTCGAATGTCTTCATGAGTTAAAGTTAATTGTGGATTTAATCTATGAAGGGGGAATCGCTAATATGCGGTATTCGATTTCAAACAATGCTGAATATGGGGACCACACTGTGGGGCCGAGAATAGTTACTGATGAAACTAAAAAAGAGATGCGACGGATTTTGAAGGAAATTCAAACGGGTGAATATGCACAAAACTTTTTGCTTGAAAATAAAACGGGAGCGACTAAACTGGGAGCAATGCGTCGAATTGGTCGTGAGCATCAAATAGAGATAGTAGGGGAAAAGTTGCGGTCCATGATGCCTTGGATCAAGGCAAATCAATTAGTTGATAAGGACAAAAACTAATCCCTAAAACTTATTGGTAATATATTTTGCACCGCATGGATGACGATCACCATTTTGTTATTGCTAAGGAGGGCTGGGGGCACATAGCTATCGTCCTGTTTCTATCGATCATAGCAACAATTTTAGCGGGTTGGTGGTCTATTATTTTTTGGCTGACTTTGTTGTTTGTTATTCAGTTCTTTTGGGATCCGGTCAAGCACATTCCGTCAAATTCAGGCGGAATTCTTTCTCCAGCAGATGGGAGGGTTGTTCTGGTAGACAGGTGCATCAATCCAGAGGATGGTCAGGATTCTATTAAAATTAGTGTTTTTATGAATGTATTTAACACCCACTCCAATAGAAGCCCCGTTGAGGGGGTTATAAAAAGTAAGATCTATTATCCGGGGCAGTTTTTTAATGCTGCATTTGATAAGGCCTCACATGATAACGAACGTAATGTGTTAATAATTGAAGAGCAGAATGGATGGAGTGTTACCTGTGTGCAGATAGCTGGGTTATTAGCTAGGCGGATAATTTGTTATCCGCAGGAGGGTGATCGTTTAAGTAGGGGTCAACGATATGGCTTCATACGATTTGGGTCTCGCGTTGATTTATATCTTCCTTCTCGTGCTGTTCCACAAGTGACAATTGGGGAAAAAGTCTCAGCTGGAGAGACGATCGTGGCCAGTATTTAAAATACAATTTTATGGTCTTAAAGGGAGCATTAAAGAGATAATGTCTAGTAGAATTAATTTGAAAAAGTCCCGCATCTATTGGCTTCCCAATGTCATTACAACCTGCGGATTATTTTCCGGCTTCTACGCAATAGTCCAGGCAATGAATTTACGTTTTGAGCTCGCAGCAATGGCTATATTTGTGGCCATGGTTTTTGATATTTTAGACGGTCGGGTTGCAAGAATAACAAGGACGGAGTCTGATTTTGGGGCTGAATATGATTCATTATCGGATATGGTCGCTTTTGGTGCCGCACCAGCGTTAATAATGTATGAGTGGGGTCTGAAGGGTATGAATAAGTTTGGTTGGTTCGCTGCCTTTGTTTACTGCGGTTGTGCCGCATTGCGATTAGCAAGATTTAATACGGCACCGCCTGATGCTGAGAAAGGGTTTTTTAGAGGGCTACCAAGCCCAGCTGCCGCCGGGTTATTGGCAGGGTATGTATGGACTGTTGAGGTTTATGGTCTTACTTTTGAATACTTTGTTTGGGCATGTTGGACTATTACCTTGTTTGCCGGTGCATCCATGGTGAGTAATATACAGTATTATAGTGCTAAAGATATGGACCTCAGAAAAACAGTACCTTTTTGGGTTTTAGTGCTAATGATTTTCTTAACCTTTGTTACTTTCCAAATTACTGAAAATTTACCTGAAATATTGTTTTTGTTTTTTACACTCTATGCACTATCCGGATATTTCGGTTTTGCAATAACTTTTTTAACAAAAAGAAAAAACAAAAAAACTGTCCATAAATCGCCGTAGTCTACTTGCAGTTGGGCTGAAAAGACTCTAATATCAGGAACATGATAAGGTTCTCTCTATCTTTCGTCTGTCGTTTTTACCCCAAAATATTTTTTAGGGTATTCGTGTTGCGCCTTTGGCGCTAAAACTATAAAAATCTAATTTGGTTCCCTTCAGTCTTTATCCAGAGACTTTTGGGAAAAGAAGGTCAAAAGAAACCATTAGGAAAGATGGCCGGAATATAACGCGGTGGAGGTGATGATGAAAGACCAGTTGATTATTTTTGATACTACAATGCGAGATGGTGAGCAAAGTCCGGGTGCTTCAATGACTTGCGAGGAAAAGCTTCAGATAGCCCACCAGCTCGAAAGAATGAAGGTTGACGTAATCGAGGCAGGATTCCCAGCAGCTAGTAAGGGAGACTTTGAGTCTGTCCGATCGGTAGCACAAAATATATCTAACAGTACCATTTGTGGATTAGCTAGGGCTAATGAAAAAGATATTAGATTGGCAGCTGATGCGGTCAAACCCGCAAAATCTGCTAGAGTGCACACCTTCATAGCAACGTCTCCCATCCATATGGCACAAAAATTACGTATGGAGCCTGACGAGGTGATTGAACAGGCTGTTCGATCTGTTAAGCTGGCTAAATCTCTTTGTGGTGACGTAGAGTTTTCTCCAGAAGATGCGGGTCGTTCAGAAACTGAGTTTCTTTGCCGGATATTGGAGGAAGTTATAAGTGCCGGAGCCAATACAATAAATATTCCCGATACCGTTGGATATACGGTCCCAGAGCAGTTTGCCAAACTGATAGTTCAGTTAAGGGAAAGAATTCCAAATTCAGATAAAGTAGTGTGGTCAGTTCATTGCCACAATGATCTTGGTTTTGCAGTCGCAAATTCATTGGCTTCGGTGATGGCAGGAGTAAGACAGATTGAGTGTACTATTAATGGTCTGGGAGAGCGGGCAGGTAATGCCTCGTTAGAGGAGATTGTTATGGCTGTTCGAACACGGCAAGATTATTTTCCTTGTGATACAAACATCGATAGCAGCCAAATAGTACCGGCATCTAAGATGGTATCGGCTATAACAGGTTTTCCAGTTCAGCCTAACAAAGCTATAGTTGGAGCTAATGCCTTCGCCCACGAGTCTGGAATTCACCAAGATGGCGTCATAAAACACAGGGAAACCTACGAGATTATGCGAGCTCAGGATGTTGGTTGGACCACAAACCAGTTGGTTTTGGGTAAGCATTCGGGTAGAACTGCATTTAAGCAGAGGTTGAGTCACTTGGGTATAAAAATTAGTTCCGAGGATGCTCTCAACTCTGCCTTTGGTAGATTTAAGGATTTGGCTGACAAAAAGCATGAAATCTTTGATGAAGACCTTATGATGCTTGCCACTGAGAATGTAGGCAATCAACCTAGTGAAAGATACCAACTCATTTCTTTACTTGCTCACTCCGAAACAGGGGAGACTCCATTAGCGAATCTGGTGCTCGCGAACGAAGGAGAAGAGGTTTATGCCGAAGCTAATGGCAGTGGCCCAATTGATGCGACTTTTAAGGCAATAGAAAAAATAGCTCAAAGTGGCTCTTCTCTTGAGCTTTACTCAGTTAATGCCATTACTAGGGGAACAGATTCGCAAGGTGAGGTGGGAGTTCGACTTGCGAAGGAGGCTCGTGTAGTCAATGGAACCGGAGCTGATACGGACATTGTAGTAGCATCAGCGAAAGCGTATATTGATGCTCTGAATAAGCTTTCGTCATCGGAAGAGAAAATCAATCCTCAGATTAATGAACGGTTATTCAAAGGAGAATAGTCTAGTAGCTGATGAAGTACATTTAGCGTAGTCTGGTGATGATGGTTGGTATAGCAGAATATAATGTATCATATCGATTTGTTTTATTGTGATTTGTAAGTCAACGAACCTGGTTGAAAGTTTAGTGGTGTAGGAGATTAATATTGAACATTGTGAAGAAACGTTTTCCTGGAAGGGTGCTATGTGCTATTTCCATATTTATCCTGACTGGGTGCAACGGTGGCGTCGAGGGTACGTCAGATAAGCCAAGGACAACAACGAAAGCCACCAACAGTTCTCCTGTAAAAAGTCAAAAGCCCAGGGGACTGCCTGTTAGGGCTGAACAAGTGACGGTTGCCAAGGTTGTTGATAAGGTTACTGCTGTGGGGAGTTTACTAGCGGAGGAGTCGGTGATCATTAGACCTGAGATTGATGGTCGAATTATCAACCTTCATTTCGAAGAAGGTCAATTAGTAGAGGTAGGACAAAGGTTAGTAACAATTGATAGTACGGAGTACGCAGCACAATTGAGTGCTATAAAAGCTGATTTGCGAACGGAACAACAAAAGTTTGATCGATTGCAAGAATTATTCGAAAAGGAATTTATCAGTAAAGAAGCTTTGGACATTCAGCAGGGCAGTGTTGAAAAGCTGGCGGCGAGGGTCGAGGAGGCTCAGTCGGTTCTGAACAAAACCCGAATTCTGGCACCGTTTTCTGGGATTGTGGGGCTCAGAGAAGTTAGTCCAGGAGCCTATGTACGGGCTGGTGCCGATATTGTACCGCTTGAAAATGTGGCTTCAATAAAGGTTGATTTTCGTATTCCCGAAATATACTTGTCAAAAATAAAAGGTAATCCAAAAGTGTCATTGAAATTAGACGCTTACCCTAATGAGGTGTTCCGAGGGAAAGTCTATGCGGTTCAGCCTGCAGTAGATAAATCCACCAGGACAGTTTTGATGCGTGCTCGAATTGCTAATAAACAGGGTAAATTAAAACCAGGGATGTTTGCTCGGGTCTCCATGGTTTTGGCAACTAGACCCAAAGCAATCACCGTTCCTGAGCAGGCTCTTTGGCCTCAAGGCACGGACAACTATGTTTTTAAGGTTATCGATGGAAATGTGAAGCTAACTAAGGTTTTAGTAGGTAAACGTCAACCTGGTAGTGTTGAGATAGACAGCGGACTAATATCTGGAGATTTGGTAGTAACAGAGGGGCAAATCAAATTAAGAGATGGGGCTCCCGTCATGGTTCTAGGAGCAGAGCCGAAAAAGAAGTCCACTCCCTTGGAAAATCCTGCTGAAGCCAAGACCAGCGGCTAAATAAAGAGTTTTTACAAGAATAGTTATGGTCATATCAGATATTTCTATAAGACGCCCAGTTTTAGCGACAGTAATGAGTTTACTCATTGTTTTGTTAGGGATGATTTGTTTTGATCGTTTATCTGTAAGAGAGTACCCAAAAATTGATCCACCAACAGTGTCTGTTAGAACTGTCTATAAAGGGGCTACAGCAGAGATAGTCGAAAGCGTTATAACTACACCAATTGAGGACGCACTTTCGGGGATTGAGGGAATAAAAACGATCAAATCACAAAGCCGGGAAGAAGTGAGTAAAATTACAGTTACGTTCAATATTAAACGCGACGTAGATGCAGCCGCTAATGATGTTCGGGATCGAGTCTCAAGAGTAAAGGTGCTTTTGCCAAATCAGGCCGATGATCCTGTGGTCAGGAAAATTGAGGCTGACGCATGGCCTGTTATGTGGATCGCAGTCACAAGCGATCGTCACTCTCCCATGGAATTGTCTGACTACTGTGACCGCTATTTGGTGGATCCGATTAAAACAGTCCCCGGTGTCGCAACAGTCATAATTGGGGGCGAGAGAAAATACGCAATGCGCATATGGTTAGATAGAGACAGATTGGCAGCGTTTGGGCTAAGTGCACAAGATGTTGAAAGAGCGTTGTATGAGCAAAACCTAGATTCACCCGGAGGGCGTATTGAAAGTTCGGAGAGAGAGTTGACGGTTCTGGCAAAAACAGACTTGGGAAGTCCTGAGGCTTTCAACAACATGATCATAAGAGAATCAGAGGGGTACCCAATAAGATTAAAAGACGTAGGGTACGCTAAACCGGGTCCCTACGAGAACAGGAAAATAGTTAGAGTTAGGGGCGATGAGGCTATTGGATTGGGGGTTGTTAAACAGTCAACTGGTAATACTTTAGAAATTGCCCAAAGTGTTAGAGAGTTGGTTCCGAAGTTAGCAAAGGGATTGCCAGACGGCATGAAAGCCTATGTTGTTGTGGATAATTCGGAATTTATAGATGCCTCGATATTAGCTGTGTATAAGGTGCTATTAGAGGCACTAGCACTTGTAATGTTGGTAATCTTTGTATTCTTAAGAAATATAAGGGCGGCCTTAATTCCAGCGGTTACCATCCCGGTGTCCTTAATAGGTTCTTTCTTTTTCTTGTACGCCATGGGGTTTTCCGTGAATGTTTTAACCCTGCTTGGAATTGTGTTGGCGGTAGGACTTGTAGTGGACGATGCCATAGTAATGCTCGAAAATATTCATCGACAGATCGAAGGAGGCGAAACCCCATACCGTGCAGCATTAGCCGGAGCTAAAGAAATAGGATTTGCCGTTATGGCAATGACTATTACTCTTGTAGCAGTCTTTGCTCCTCTCGTTTTTATGAGCGGCAGGGTTGGCCAGTTATTCATCGAGTTTGCTCTTACTGTTGCAGCTGCAGTTCTCGTTTCAGGTTTTGTGGCTCTTACTTTAACTCCAATGATGTGTTCAAAGCTATTGAGGGAAAATGATAACCAAGGAAAGTTTTATGCGATGACTGAGCAGTTTTTCTTGGGGATGAATAATCTATATCGTTTGTTTCTTCGAGGGGCACTTAGGGGAAGGGCCTTAGTAGTAATAATGTTTTTTGGGGTTTTTGCCTCGATGGTCTGGCTTTTTGTTGAACTGAAATCAGAATTGTCACCAGTTGAAGATCGTGGAGTATTTATGGCTTTTGCGGTAGCACCTGAAGGGTCCACGATGCAATATACTGATAGATATATGAGGGTAATTGGGCAGATGGTCAACCAAATACCAGAAGTTGATACCCTTTTTGAGGTAGTTGCCCCAGGCTTAGATCGACCCAATCCAGTTAATTTTGCAATCGGATTCGCCGTGCTTAAACATTGGGATGAACGTAATAAAAAGCAGATGGAAATTACCAAAGAACTCACACCTAAACTATTTGGAGGTTTGCCAGGAGTAATTAGTTTTTCGGTAAATCCACCATCACTTGGGGCAAGTTTTTTATCTAAACAACTTGAATATGTCATTTACGGAACAAGCTATATGGAATTACAGGGTTACGTAACAAAAATGTTAGCAGAGATGTCTCAATATCCGGGGGTAAATGGGCTGGACACTGATTTGAAATTGAACAAGCCTCAACTTAAGGTAAATGTGGATCGAGATAAAGCGGCAGCTCTCGGTATTTCGATGGACAATATCGGTAGTACACTGGAGATTTTACTTGGTGGACGAAATGTAACCCGCTATAAACGAGAGGGTAAGCAATATGATGTGGTAGTACAGATGGAGGAAGGTGATAGGCGTCAACCAACCGACTTGACATCCATTTACGTAAGAGGATCATCTGGAGAGTTAGTTCAGCTGTCAAACATAGTTCAGTTAGTGGAATCTGTTGCTCCAAAAGAATTAAACCATTTCAATAAGTTTAGGGCAGCTACAATTACAGGAAACGTGAGCCCCGGTTATAGTCTGGGAGATGTTTTAGGGAAGATGGACCAGGTTGCTCAGAAAGTGCTCCCACCTGGGGTAATCACTGATCTAAATGGACAGTCCCGTGAATTTCGTGAAACAGGAATGGATATGTATGTCACCTTAGTATTGGCACTCATATTTATCTATCTAGTCTTGGCAGCCCAGTTCGAAAGTTTTGTTGGGCCATTTGTGATAATGCTCACAGTTCCTCTTGCTTTCACAGGGGCTCTTTTAGCTATGTATGTTAATTCAAAGCTTGGGAACGGAGGAAGTTTAAATGTATACACAAGGATAGGTTTGGTCATGTTGGTTGGCTTAATAACTAAACATGGAATTCTTATTGTGGAGTTTGCTAATCAACTGCGTCGGCGTGGGTTACCGAAGTTTGAAGCGATTGTTGAGGCATGTACTTTAAGGTTGCGTCCGATACTGATGACTACTTTTGCCACGGTTCTCGGAGCGTTGCCTCTAGCCTTATCTGTTGGTGCAGGCTCTGAAGCGAGACAGGCAATTGGTTGGGTAGTGGTGGGCGGAATGACACTTGGAACCATCTTAACACTGTTCATTATTCCAGTGTTTTATTCCATAATTGTTAGAAAAACCCCTAAGATTCAGGGGGACAGCATGGGAGATACGAAAACACGCCGGGCAAGCAGTGCCTGAAATTCTTTTTTTTGATGATTGATTAAACTGTTTGGACATCTATCGCCCGGTTTATAATTTTAATTGAGAGATGCAAACGGGTTACAATCTCTCCCATTTAAGTGACTTAAGGTTAGGCTGAGTAGGTTACCTTAAATGCTAAATATTTTTCCCGGATTCATTATATTTGAAGGGTCTAAAGCTTTTTTGATTTGACGCATTACCGCAACGGCGTCTCCATGCTCGGCAGTAAGGAATTTCATTTTACCAATGCCTATTCCGTGCTCACCAGTGCAGGTTCCATCCATTGCTAATGCCCGCATTACTAGCCGTTCATTTAATCTTTCTGCTTCCGCTAGCTCTTTGGGATTTTCCCGATCAATAACAAAACCAAGGTGGAAATTTCCATCACCAACGTGCCCAACCAGAGGTGCTATTAAGAAGCTTTCGTCTAGATCTTTCTTCGTTTCGAGGATACAGTCAGTCAAGCTAGAAATTGGTACGCAAACGTCTGTTGCCCAAATCTCACACCCGGGTCGAATAGATTTGGTTGCATAGGTTACATCATGTCTGGCAGCCCATAGCTTAGTCCTCTCCTCTGGTTTGGTGGTCCATTTAAACTCGCCACCATTATTTTCCGAAGCAATACTTTGCAGGAGCTCAGCCTGTTCTGTCACTCCATTATCAGTACCATGGAATTCTATAAAAAGAGTATCTTTAACTGGATACGTAAGGTCAGAATATTTATTTACAGCATCCATTTGCACGTCGTCTAACAATTCAATTCTCGCTACTGGAATCCCAAGTTGAATTGTTTGAATTACCGTATCCACCGCCCCTTTTATCGATTCAAATGAGCAAACTGCAGAGGCCATTGCTTCTGGGACACCATAAAGACGCAAGGTTACTTCTGTAATTATTCCTAGAGTCCCCTCCGATCCAACGAATAATCTGGTAAGGTCATAACCCGCTGCTGATTTTCTGGCACGTTTTGATGTGCGAATTATTCGCCCATCTGCAAGAACTACCGTCAGTCCTAAAACATTCTCCCGCATGGTTCCGTACCGAACGGCATTTGTCCCCGATGCACGAGTAGCCGCCATACCTCCTAGTGAGGCGTCTGCCCCAGGGTCAATAGGAAAGAATATTCCCTGATCTCTTATATATTCATTCAATTGTTTTCTTGTTACTCTTGCCTGAACAGTACAATCTAGGTCTGCTGGATTTACCCGCAATACCTCATTCATATTTTCAAGATCAACAACAACTCCACCTCGGTGTGGCACTACATTACCTTCCAAACCAGTTCCCGTTCCATAAGCAACCACTGGGGTATTGTACTGTGCACATACTCGGACAATATCAGAGACCTCCTCTGTAGATGTTGGGAAAACTACCGCATCAGGCTGTCTGGGGTGGTGCCAAGATTCATCTCTACTATGGGTATCTCTTACTGTTTTATTTGTAGACACCCTGTCTCCCAGTAGTGTGCGGAGTTCATCAATTGTGTTTTCAAGATTCTGAGTGACCGCTACCATATGGACTTCCTTTGTTATCTTTTTAAAAAAATTTATTTATTGTATCAAATATTTTTGAACTGCTCTCTCGTCCCAATTTATCCCCGTCCCTGGGGTATTGGGAGTAATCACAAAACCATCTCGAACTTCAATAGGATTTTTCATGATTGGTGAGGCCCAGTCAACATACTCAAGCCAATGACAACTTGCTGTCGCCGAAAGTAGATGGCAGCTGATCTCTGGAAACAAATGACTAGACAAATCTATATCATTTACGTGAGCTAATGACGCTGCTTCAAGCCATCCTGTTACTCCCCCAATTCTCTGGACGTCAGGCATATAGTAGTCTGCCGCCATTAGATCAATGGCTTTCTGCATCTCATAGGTATTAATCATATTTTCACCAATCTGCAAAGGCGTTCCAATCTCAGCAGCTATTTTGGCAAACCCTTCGTAGTTATCATGTCTTATAGGGTCTTCAATCCAATATAATCCTTCGTGATCTAGTGATTGGCAACGCTGGATTGCCTCATTTAGATTAAGACTCTGATTAAAATCAACCATTAATTGAGTATTTTCGCCAATGTAATCCTGAATATTTCTAATAGCCGCAAGGTCTTCTTTGAAATCGGACCGGCCTAATCTTGCTTTCACTGCTGTGAAGCCACCCTCACCGACTAGTTTTGAAGCTTCTACACCAGTGGTTTTTGGATCTTGAAGAAACAAGCCACAGCTATTGTAAGCTCTGATCGGTTTTGGTGTTCCTCCCAGAACGCTGGCAAGCGGTTGATTGAGATGCTGGGAGAACACATCCCAGCAAGCCATATCAATTCCCGCTAAAACTTGCCCAAGGATTCCTCCAGTATTATGCAATTTAAATTTTTGTTTGAGAGTTTTATTGATATCAAGAGGAGCAATTAGGTGGCCAACAATAGTTTCACTGATTTCAGTAACACAGCTTACGGTCGGTTGAAGCATAGATTTGGAATATGTAAACAAATAAGAGTGACCCACTAGTCCCTGGTTGGTCTCCAAATCGATCAAAACCATTGCAGCGTCTTCAATTCTGGCACTTGCCGTTGCTGGTACTATTCTAAAAGGGGCTAGCACAGACCTAGCCTTTAACTTGGTGATCTTTAGCTGAGAGTTTTGCATTTTTTTCCTCGAGTAATTTAAGTCTGCAGCATTGGATGGCGGCCGTCTTTGTGGTGCTTAAGTGCTGCATAAATAAACTGGTTGGCAGGTGTTGAAACACCTAGTTGTTTTCCCAACTCCACGACCTTGCCAGCAAACCATGGTAGTTCTAGTTTGGAGTGTCGTCTGAGGTCACCACACATTGATGCAACCATTGTTGCTGGAAGTTTATCGATATTCTCAAGTTGTTGCTCCAGCATATTATTCGGCAGCTTAGCTCCTTTTTGTAAACCTACTTTGATTACTTCTTCCATGATTTCAGTCATGACAGCCTTAGTGTCGGGGTCCTCCCGGTTTGGACCAATAGGTAATCTTGTAAGTGCTGTGATAGAAGACATGGTAACTAATTGCACAAATTTCTCCCAAATTGAGGTATTGATATCGTCTGAGATATTCGCATTAACTTTAGCATTGTGGCAAGCGGCGAGGAAATCGGAAGTTCTTTGAGATTTCTTTCCATCTAGTTCTCCAAACGTTAACGATGCCATTTTGCCGTTGTGCCTTATTACCCCAGACTCCTCAATAAGAGCGGCTATTCTTGAGACACCGCCCACGACGTGCGATGCGTCGAGGTTATTTAGTAGGGTCTCGACTGCAACAACTCCATTTTGAAGTGAAATAACAGCTGTGCTGCTTTTCAATAGAGGGGGCAACAGACTGATGGCATCGTCTGTTGCCCAAAGTTTGACGCAGATTAATACTATATCCGACGGTCCTATATCTTCAGGATTTTGGGAGCAGTTTAGATCCCTGAGATGCATGTCTCCCAGCGGTGAAAGAATTTTCAACCCTGAAGTTTTCATGGCTCTTAGGTGATCTCCTCTTGCTATAAAATGAACATCTTCCCCTGCTTCCAGAAGCCGTCCACCAAAGTAACCCCCAACCCCGCCAGCTCCAACTATAACTATTTTCATTTTTTTTCCCAAGATATTGTGTAACGATGCTTATTAAGAAATAACAATTAGATATAATAATATTACCGGATAGCTACGACATAAAAAACCATAAAAACATACTATTTCAAACATAATCTATATAAAGTTTCCCTGTACTGGGAACTTGTAACTTTGATCAAACGTTAATTGGAAAGAAAGCTAATGCCAAATTTTGAAAACAAAAAATTCCTCACAGATTCTAGATTGGCTGACAGGGTGGCAGATATTCACTCCTTTATTGTAGTCGACTTTATAACCCGTGCAAAAGCTATGGAGGCTGCTGGAAAAAGTATAGTGAATTTGGCTGTGGGAGAGCCTGATTTTGAGACACCTAGTCCGATAGTGAAAGCTGCAATGGAGACCTTGAAGGTCAACAGCATAAGGTATGGCCCTTCTCTAGGTAGTGATGCACTTAGAGAAAAAATTAGTGATTGGTATGAAACAAAATACGGCGTGGATTTGTCTCCTGGCCGAGTTGCTGTGACAAGTGGTTCATCGGCAGGGTTGCTTCTTGTAATGGGAGTCCTTTTGTCCCCTAAAGATGAAGTGATAATGGCTGACCCTGGCTATCCGTGTAACAGACATATCGTTAGGGCAATGGAGGGGCGGACTAGGAGTGTTCCAGTTGGACCAAACACGGGTTACCAATTAACTGCTGACCTGATAGCGGAGCATTGGACAGACAGGACAGTCGCGGCGATTGTCGCATCACCATCCAACCCCACAGGGACATTGATTTCTCACGAAGAGATGAAAAAGATTTGCTCGTTTGTTGAAAGTAAGAGTGGATCATTAATTGTTGATGAAATATATCACGGGCTAACTTTTGGGCTCGATGCCAAAACTGTTTTAGAAATTACCCAAAACGTATTTGTTATAAATAGTTTCTCAAAATATTTTGGAATGACTGGTTGGAGGCTTGGCTGGATTGTTGCCCCCGAGCTGTTTATTAATGCGATAGAAAAGTTAGCACAGAATCTCTACATATCTAACTCCGATATTGCACAACAGGCTGCTCTAGCAGCTTTCGACCCCAAAACTATCGAAATGGCAGAGGGTAACCGAAAAAAATATCAACAACAAAGGGAATTTCTTCTCCCTAGGCTAAAGAATCTGGGATTTATTATTCCTATTGATCCTCAAGGTGCCTTTTATATTTATTCTGACTGCTCTGCTTTTACTGGCGATAGTTACTCTTTTTGTTTAGATGTTTTAGAAAACGTTGGAGTTGCCATCGCCCCGGGAATAGATTTTGGAAATTACAGGGCCAAGGAACATGTGAGATTTTCATACACTAAACCAATTAATGTGCTAAAAGAAGGGCTAGATCGATTAGAAAGTTATTTAAAAAGATAGAATTATAGTTTGGAGGTCAGTATGGAGAGATTATGGCTGATTTTATGATAGGGATGTGTCGCGAAGATATATTTGTCAATGACGTGAGGCTAAACGTATGGATAGGAGGAAAAGGAGCTCCGATTCTTTTACTGCATGGTTATCCGCAGACGGGCCAAATGTGGAGGAAAGTTGTGCCAGATTTGCTGAAAGAATTTACCGTAGTATGTCCTGATCTGCGGGGTTACGGGGATTCAGCGAAACCTCGAGATGGATACGATAAAAGAAATATGGCCAAGGATGTTGCTGAGCTTATGAACCGTCTGGGGCATGACCTGTATGCTGTAGGTGGTCACGACCGAGGCGGGCGGGTAGCACACAGATTAGCGTTAGACTACCCTGATAGCATTAGTTGTATAGTTTTTATGGACATAGTACCTACCCATACAGTATTTCAGCACACCAATAAAACACTGGCAGCTACCTATTGGCATTGGTTTTTTTTTCAGGTACTTGATCTTCCCGAAACTATGATCTCAAATAATCCTGAAGATTTTCTCAGATATGTCCTGAGGTCCTGGAGCACCAAATCAGACTTTCTTGATGAAGAGATCTTTCAGGAATACCTTAGAGCTTTCAAATTGCCGGGCACTATTAGAGCCACATTAGAGGACTATAGAGCTGCTGCTACTATCGATTTAAAGCATGATGAAGCAGATTTACAAAAAAAAATAAAATGTCCTGTATTGACTTTGTGGAGTAATACCAATAAAACCATGGAAATTTTTGATGTTGTTAAAATTTGGCAGGAAAGGGCAGTCAACGCTAAAGGTCAGTCTATAGATAGTGGGCATTTTATTCCAGAAGAAAACCCTGAGATGTTATTAGACATTATGGTGCCATTTATCAAAGAAGTGACCATCTAGGGAATAAATTAAGTCTGGTACTGTCTATACTGTGTTGCTAAGTGAGCAGGGAGAAAATAGTTATGGAAAAAGTGATTTTAGGTTTAACGATTTTTATAATGTCATCGATAGTTGGGGCAGTTGAGCAGGAGGAGACCTACACAGATTTAGTACCAGGGGTTGGAATGTTAGAGCCTTCGAATTTAACTGAATTGTTACATCGCGGGGACATCAGGGCCATCAACAATATAGGACTTTTATGGGCCAAGGGGTACAAAGATAAGCAAAGTTTTGAAGAGGCTATGCGGTGGTGGAAAGAAGCGGCAAAGCACGGTTACACTGTCTCGATGAATAACATAGGCCTTTTGTATGCAAATGGCCATGGGGTAGAAATAGATATGGAGAAGGCATTTAGTTGGTGGCACCAAGCAGCATTCCAGGGGGATGCATGGGCTATGAATTCGGTTGGGGATTGTTATGAAAAAGGTGATGGGGTAAATCAAGACTTTATTCAAGCTATGACATGGTATCAAAGTGCTGCCGAGCAAGGTGAGCCATTGGCAATGTTTAACATTGGAATGTTGCATGAGAACGGCCACGGAGTTGAGGTGGACACCTCGAAGGCACTGTTTTGGTTTAAAAAAGCTGCTAATTTAGGGGACCCATCGGCGATGACGGCAATTAGCAGGTACTACAAGGAGGGTACTGGTGTCGAAGTTGATCTTATCGAATCTTATGTTTGGATGGTGGTTGCTGAGAAGCTATTTTTGGTGCAAGAAGTTGCAGAATTAAAATCGGCCAAGTTGGAAATAAAGCAACTAAGTGTCAAACTAACCGAATCTCAGAGAAGATTGGCTATTGACCGGGCAACTGAGATTCTAGAATCACTTGAGTCAAAAAAAGATCATCAAGGGTCAGATGGCGGGTCAAAAATATAATAGGCATCGATTTGAATTTGTGAGGTAATTCATGGGTGATGGAATCAGACCTTTCACAATCAATGTGTCGGATGATGTTTTAAGTGATTTGCAGTATCGGCTAAAACACACTCGCTGGCCAGATGACATACCAGGGAATGATTGGCGTTATGGGACTCAGAAGGCCTGGCTGAGGAAGCTTCTACTTTATTGGGAAAAAGAGTTTAACTGGAGGGATCAGGAAGAGTTACTGAATAGTGTGAATCACTTTAAGGTTAATGTATCCGGTATAGATCTTCACTTTATTCACGAAAAGGGTAAAGGAGATAAACCGTTGCCTTTGCTAATGTCCCATGGGTGGCCGGGTTCCATTTATGAATTTTATGAAATTCTTCCTATGCTCACGGACCCCGAGTCGCACGGTGGGAGTGCTGACGATGCATTTACAGTAATTGCACCCTCTTTGCCAGGTTACAATTTTTCTTTTTGTCCCAACCAACGTCGATTTTCGGCAAAACAAATAGCAGACACTTTCGTGGTCTTGATGCAAGAGATTCTCGGATACGAAAAGTTTGCAGCACAAGGTGGGGATTGGGGAGCTTTTATTACCACGCTTATTGCATATCACTATCCAAGCCTTCTTCATGGGATACATCTGAATCTTCTTCCTGTACGAAGAGACCCGGAGTGGTTAAAAAGTCATCCCAGCCAAGATATACAAAACTACGAGAAACAACTGAAACAATTTTTAAAAGAAGAAACAGGATATCAATGGATTCAAGGAACTAGGCCTCAAACCCTTTCTTATGCCTTAAATGACTCTCCCGCAGGTTTGGCCGCATGGTTAGTGGAGAAGTTTTTTTTCTGGAGTGATTGTAATGGGGATCTAGATTCCTTATTTGGCAAAGATAAATTACTAACTAACATCATGCTCTATTGGATAACTGGATCTATCGGTTCGTCATTTTGGCCTTATTATGCACGCTATCATCAAAAAGAATGGATTATTCCCGATGGTGAGGTTGTTACCGTTCCAACGGGATATATTGAATTTCCTAAAGAAATTTTACGTCCACCAAGGTTAGTGGCTGAGGGAATGTTTGCTAACTTGAACCGGTGGACTGTGGCATCTAAAGGAGGACATTTTGCTGCTATGGAGCAACCAAACATTTTAGCTCGCGAAATTAGAGACTTTTTTCGAGATTTTCGTTAAGGTGTATGTCAATATACGTCGTTTAATACTTTATGATTATTGTGTCTGGTAACTTTTTGAGTTTTCTTACTACTTTTAGGGGGGATTATGCGAGGCTTTAAATCGATAATTACGGGGCTAGCGGTTATTTTTGTAGTTGGTTGTGGTGAAAATGATGCACCTGATGTGATAAGAATCGGAATTATTGATCCGATGAGTGGACCATTTGCCCAACAAGGATCATTAACTCGAGGTCACATACAAACTGCTATAGATGAAGCTAATCAAAAGGGAATTCTTGGTGACGCTAAGCTAGAGATGGTGGTTTTCGACAATAAGGCAAGTCCTCAGGAGAGCCTGGTTGCCTTAAAAAGTGCAATTAGTCAGGGGATTCGTTTTGTTGGTCAGGGTGCTGGCTCTCATGTGGCCCACTCATTAACCGATGCAGTAAAAAAACATAATGACCGGAACCCAGGAGACGAAGTCCTCTACCTCAATCTAGCTGCTATAGATCCACCGCTTACAAATGAGAAATGTCATTTTTACCACTTTCGTTTTGATGCACACGTCTTCATGAAAACTGATGCGATTACTACTGCTATTGCAAAGCGGGACGATATCAAAAAGATCTATTTATTTAATCAAGATTATTCTTATGGACACTCGGTACAAAGTTCAACCAATGAAATGCTTCCAAAAAAACGCCCTGACATAGAAATTGTAGGTGATGAGTTACATCCATTAGGTAAAATCAAAGATTTTGCTCCCTATGTGTCAAAGATTAGAGCGTCAGGAGCTGATGCAATATATACAGGTAACTGGGGCTCAGATTTGGCCCTTTTTGCAAAGGCAGTGGGGGAAGCTGGTCTTGATGTTGATGTCTATACTAATTATGCTTACCTTGTAGGCACTCCAAGAGCCATAGGTCCTTACGGTGTGAATCGTGTTAAAACAGTCATGGGTTGGCATGCTAATATTGATGGCAATCCATTGGAGAAATATTTTCTAGATTATAAGGAAGCTTTCGGAGAGGATTGGGGGTTCATACCTCAAAAATATGCGATTGATCTATTTGCTGAGGCTATAAGGAAGGCCGGGTCAGCCAATCCTACAGATATCGCTTTTGCCCTGGAGGATTTGAGGTTTGATGGGGGAGTGGGTGAAGTATGGATGCGGCCAGATGACCATCAACTAGTACTGCCTTTGTATGTGGCCACTTTAAAAAACGTGACGGATGGATTGAAGTACTCAGCTGATGATACTGAATATGGTTGGCAAACAGATGTAAAAGTAAACGCGGAGGAAAATATTGTCCCTCACACATGCGATATGAAACGACCATAAAGTAGACACTTCGGTTGTCACCCTAGGGTCTGATAGTCCTCCGCACTATTTGAGGTCTAGGCCCAAGGGGCCAACTGAGCTGTTAGATTTGGTCAGACTCCGACTTGCAGTCATCTTTTCTCTGATAGCCTTAACGGGTTGTCAGAGTATAGGTTACTTCTCGCAGGCTATTTCTGGGCAGGTTGAGATACTTACCAAGGCTCAATCCATAAAGTCCTTATTGTCAGCTCCGGATAGCAACCAGGAGTTAAAGGCTAAGTTAAAAAAGATCCAGGTCATTAGGGACTTTGCTCTACAGGAGTTAGGCTTACTCGATAATCAAAGTTTTTTGGAGTATTCCGACCTGGGAAGAGAGTTTGTCGTTTGGAACGTATTTGTAGTTCCACAACTGTCAGTAGATCCGATCAATTGGTGTTTTCCGTTTGCGGGTTGTGTAAGTTATAGGGGTTATTTTCAAGAGGGCAAGGCAAACAAATTTGCTCAGTATAATAAATCATTAGGCCGAGATACGATTGTTCTTGGGGTTCCCGCGTATTCTACCTTAGGTTGGTTTGCTGACCCTGTACTCAATACCTTTTTACATTATTCAGATTTACAGTTAGTTAGCCTCATATTCCATGAATTGGCACATCAGATTGTCTATTTACCGGACGATACAACTTTTAATGAGTCTTTCGCAGTTAGTGTGGAAATAGAGGGCGTGAATAGGTGGCTTTCAAAGTATGGTTTGCCAGCGGATAAGGAGGCATGGATTAATGGGAGAATAAGGCATAAAGATTTTCTTAGATTGTTTAGTCGGACACGAGAAAAACTGAGACAGTTATATGCGTCTTCACTCGATGATAATGAGAAGTTTCTGGAGAAAGAGAAAATAATTGTAAATTTAAAAAGTGATTATAATACTTTAAAGAAAAAATGGATTGGCTTTGAAGGCTTTGACTTCTTTGTGTCTGGTTCAGTTAACAATGCTACGTTCGTTCCTTTGCTTACCTATTGGGAATACGTTCCGTTTTTTAATAAACTGTTAAACACGGAAAGAAGTTTTCAGTCATTTTTAGAAAAAACAAAAGTTTTGGCCAAAATGTCTAAGGAAGATCGGGAGACAATAATGAAATCTTTGATCTCTGAATAAGTAAAGATGGTAATATGATACAAAACTATCGAAAGAGTTGAATGGAATGGCAGATACTAACGATATTTATACACTGAGAAAAATCTTGAAAACTCACAAGAATATTGCCGTTGTTGGGCTGTCAGCAAAGTGGTATCGACCTAGTTATTTCGCCGCAAAATATATGCAGCAGCACGGTTATAATATAGTCCCGGTAAATCCTGCTTATGATGAAATTCTTGGAGAACAATGTTTCCCAACTTTATTAGATGTAGATAAAAAAATTGATATAGTTAATTGTTTCAGGAGGAGCGAGGATATTGAACCTTTGGTTCCTATGGCTATAGATATTGGTGCCAAGGTGTTTTGGATGCAGTTGGGTATTTATAATGATAATGCACAAAGAGACATAACTGATGCCGGCTTGCAATGCGTGCAAGATAGATGTGTAAAGATAGAACATGCTAGACTTTTTGGCGGTCTCAATTGGGTGGGTGTTAACACCAAAGTGATATCTGCTAGACGTCCCAGCTAGCTTTTCATTGGATTGATTATTTAGAGATTTGAGAGGAAAAATATGTCTGATAGGGAATATGGATTCGATACTCTTTGTCTACATGCTGGTCAGATACCAGATGAACAAACGGGCTCCCGGGCAACACCGATATATCAGACCACGTCGTATGTTTTTGATTCTCCGGAGCAAGCAGCCAGTTTGTTCAACCTTCAAACTTTTGGTAACGTGTACACTAGGTTGTCAAATCCTACTACCGCCGTACTTGAGGAAAGAGTAGCAGCACTAGAGGCGGGGAGAGCAGGGCTAGCTACTAGCTCAGGTCAAGCTGCGGTGATGTGTGCACTTCTTACCCTACTGCGTGAAGGGGATGATTTGGTGTCAGCGGGAACGTTGTACGGCGGTAGTTATTCGCTATTCGATGTTACTTTCCGTCAGTTTGGTATAAATACAATTTTTGTTGATCCAGATGATCCAAGTAACTTTCAATCAGCGATTACACCAAAAACAAAAGCTATTTTCGCCGAGACAATGGGTAATCCGAGCATTAATGTTCTTGATATAGAAGCGATAGCAAATATTGCACATCAAGCTGATATACCACTTGTAATTGATAATACCTTTGCATCCCCATTTTTATGTAAACCTATTAGATATGGTGCGGATATAGTTATTCATTCAGCCACCAAGTTTTTGGGGGGGCACGGAACTACCATGGGGGGAGTTATGGTGGAGTCTGGACATTTTCCTTGGGACAACGGCAGGTTCCCAATGATGACTGAGCCCTCTAGGGGTTACCATGGTGTCCGATTTTACGAAACTTTTGGTGATTTTGGTTTTACAATGAAAGCTCGCATGGAGACGCTTAGGACCCTTGGCCCAGCCTTGTCGCCAATGAATTCTTGGATTTTACTTCAGGGAATAGAGACCTTGCCTGTCCGTATGGAGAGGCATGTGTATAATGCGGAAAAAGTCGCACAATTTCTCCAAAACCACAGCTCAGTGTCTTGGGTAAATTATCCCGGTCTCGCAGATAATAAATACCACCGACTAGCAGAGAAGTATCTTCCAAATGGATGTGGGTCAATTTTAACTTTTGGAATAAAAGGAGGGATTGCTGCCGGGGAAAGATTCATTAAAGCATTACAATTTATTTCGCATTTGGCAAATGTAGGAGATGCTAAAAGTCTTATTATCCATCCTGCATCAACTACGCACCGACAATTATCAGAGGATGAGCAAGAAGCGACCGGGATCTCGCCAGACCTAATTAGGCTATCGATAGGATTAGAATCTATAGACGATATACTATGGGACCTAAAACAAGCCTTTGAGATGGTTTCTAATTAAATTAAGATTATTATGCCTGCCTATCTTATTCCACTGGCTGTGACACTTGCTGTCCAAATCCAGGTGTCACTGATTGTTTTTACGCCACCAGTCCTGGCTCCACAGGCTCAGTTCGATATCGGCATTGAAGCGGCGGCTGTTGGAATAATAACGGCTTTGATTTATCTTACATCAGTGCCTGCAACACTATTATCGGGTCAAGTGCTACAGAAACTTGGTGCGATTAGAGTCAGTCAGCTATGCATTTTATTAACGTCCTTAGGAATGACTTTAGTAGCTTTTCCGAATCCAATGATCATTATCTTAGGGGCCCTAATAATCGGTCTTGGGTATGGACCCATCACCCCTGCATCATCAGCAATATTAGCTAATACGGTTCCCAAACATCTAAGAGGTTTTATTTTTTCAGTCAAACAAAGCGGGGTGCCTTTGGGGGGGGCGATAGCAGGAGCGATAGTTCCTATTTTAATTCTTTTTTTTGGATGGCAGATGGCTGGGATTATAGTTGCTTTTTTGGGGGTAATACTGATCAGCGGTCTTAATCTTTTTCAATCAAAAATAGACTCAACTATTATTCAAAATACTGTTGTATCCAGAGATGGTTTGCTAGAACCTCTTAAAATAATTTTTGGCAATCAGCGATTAAAAGAGCTTGCAGTATCATCAAGTGTTTTTTCGGGAATGCAGATGAGTTTAGGGACTTTTTTGGTGGTATTGCTGACTGAGAATGCAAATTTTAGTATAACAGTCGCAGGAGGAGCCTTGTCTGCTGCTATGATATCTGGAGCACTAGGAAGGTTATTTTGGGGTTTCATCTCAGATACCTTTTTATCTCCCCGTTCTGTTCTAGGGTTTCTAGGATTGGTCATGTCAGTATCTGCCTTCTTGACAAGTACCATATCGGAATCTTGGTCATTACTTTTTATCTATCTATTAGCTGTTGTATTTGGTTCATCAGCGGTGGGTTGGAATGGCGTGTATCTGGCAGAAGTTGCTAACATAGTGGAATCAGATAAGGTTGGCAAAGCGACAGGAGGGTCTTTGACAGTGACCTACTCTGGCGTAGTATTTTTCCCTATTATATTTTGGATAATTTATGCCGTCACTGGAAGTTATGCAATTCCTTTTGTTTTTTTAGGGTGTTTGAGCCTTTTGAGAGGTGGGATGTTTTTTATACCCAAAAAGTGTTCTTAGATTCTAAGTATTACTTTTTCATTCCTGTCGATTATTGAAAATCTCCCTATCTACCAAATTTTCCGATTTAGCAACTATGGTAGACACCATAGAATCACCCGTAACATTGATCGAAGTTCGTACCATATCCAATAGGCGATCTACTCCGAGAATAAGAGCTATTCCTTCTACTGGAAGTCCAACTTGTTGTAAAACCATAGAAAGCATTATTAATCCAACACCGGGGACTCCAGCAGTGCCAATGGATGCCAAGGTGGCAGTTAGTATGACAGTTAAATATCCCGTCAGGCCAATATCTATCCCATAGGCTTGGGCGATGAAAACTGTTGCAACTCCCTGCATAATAGCGGTGCCGTCCATATTGATTGTGGCACCTAAAGGTATTACAAAAGAACTAATGCTTTTTGATACACCCTGCCTTTTTTCAGCTACTTCCATTGATATAGGAATTGTTGCATTACTACTTGCGGTAGAAAAAGCAAAAATAACAGCAGGGCGGACGTTACGAAAGAAGTTGATTGGTGACAATCGTCCAATCACTGTAATTATAATCCCGTATACAATAATCCCATGAATCAGCAAAGCTAATAATACCGTAATAAAATAAGCTCCAAGATCCATTATCGCACTTATCCCCAGTTCTGAAAACAGTTTGGTTAGTAGAGCGAAAACACCAAAGGGGGCTAATTGCATTAATATAAAAACCATTTTCATTATTAGGGCGTTTAGGCTTTCTAGTAGCCTTTGTGCTTTCTCTCCTTTTTTTCCTATCTTGCTGAGTGCAATTCCCATTAAGATTGAGAAAACTATGATTTGCAGCATGTTGCCTTCACTCATGGCTAGAACGGGGTTGGTGGGCACCATTTCTGTTACAACATCTTTGATTGGTGGAGCCTCTTTCCCAGTGAACTCTGTATCTGTTGATTGGTCCATTCCAACCCCAGGATCAACTAAATTTGCCAAGAAAATGGCTATACTTATGGCAATGCAGGTGGTCAATAGATACAAAACTATCGCTTTGCCAGCCATGATTCCCATTCTTGAGTTTTTACCGAGGGCACTAGCTCCCAGCACCAGAGACACAAAAACTAAGGGAACTACCATCATCTTCAAACTTGCCACAAATATTTTACCAATAGCATCAAGGAGATTGCCCACCAGCCATTTGTTTAATAAGGTGTCGATAACAGAGTTCATTAACGAATATGCCTCTAATACGTTTAGAATAATTCCTAGAGATATTCCAGTTATCATTGCAAAGATTATTCTTGAGGTTAGAGTCATTTTATATTTATCCTCCTGCCTGTCATTTTAGATTGATTCTATAAGCTATTATTTAATAAATTTTTCTATAGCTTGTGCAAATAAAAGGGGTTGGTCTAGGTGCATCATATGGCTAGAGTTGTTTATTTTCACTTCAGATAACAGCTTAAACGCTTTTCTGTAAGATTCAACCTTATCATAATGGTCACCCATAAAACTTTGTAACCAATCACTGTCACTATGTACCCACAAAACTGGTGCGGTAATTTTCCGCCAACAAGCCATTGCCTCCTCGGGGTGGTATATCGATGGGCTAGGATTTCTGTGTTTTGGGTCAGCCCTTAGCTCGACTAGGTTTTTTTTAGTTTTCTTGGCCCAATGAACTGCGAGAAACTCGGCTTTCGACAATTCCATGTTTGGAGTATTGTTCAAAAGTCGATCGGCCACATCTTTGAATGTATTATATGGTTTTAGAGTCTTGGGGTAATTTATGCATTTTAGCCACTTACTATATTGTCTGGGAGCTTTTTCGGGGTCTCTTGGCCGAAGGCCAAAACCCTCCGCTAGTATCAGCTTCCGGAATCGGTTCGGTCGAGTACCGGCGAGAATTGCCGCGACGTTACCCCCCATGCTGTGTCCCACAACAATCACAGACTTTTTAGGAGATAGTTTGTCAATAATAGTATTCAGATCGGCGATATAATCCTGAAACCAATAATCAGTCTTAGCCCATTCTGACAGACCAAAACCTCTCCAGTCTGGTGCCAGAACATGCCAATCGTCCGCCATGCAATCAACTGTGAATTGGAAGGAGGCTGACATGTCCATCCATCCATGTAGAAAAATGATTTTGGGCGAGTTAGGGTGACCCCATTCGCGGATATGATACTTAAGACCTCTAATGTACAAAAATTTACTGCGAGATTTCTTCATAATTCTCATTTTTTGCGTTTGGCAGTTCCCTCCGGTAAGGAGGCAGCAGGCTGAACAATATTTTTTGTGAATGAGGAACGATCTTCTAGATAGCCTAATAACATATCTATTGAGTCCAATCCCCAAAAAAGTTGTTTATCAATGACTATAGTTGGTATTCCAAAAACCCCTTCAGAAATTGCAAGGTTTGTCTGAGTTCTTAACTTGTTCTTTAAACCAATATCCTGTACCACGCCGTTAGCATCGTTGATACCGATTGATTTGCCGAGCGAAGAAAATTCTTTGGGATCTTCTATATTTAATCCTTTAGACCAGATAAATTCAAAAATGTGATGGACTTTCTCAATATTTTCACCAATAGATACCGCTAGCCTAAGAGGGGGTAGAGGGTTAAAGGGATGGAAGGGAGGTAATTTGAAAGGAATATTGTATTTTTTTGCTAACCAGAGTGCCTGCTCCATAACAAACTTCTTTTTTGATGGGATCTCAGCTGGTCCTAGATGCCCATAGTGATTTAGTAGACCGGCGAAAAGTATTGGTCTTGGAGATAGAAATATTTTTCCCGTTATTTTTTCAATTATGGCAGACTGCAAGTATGCATAAGGCGAGATGAAATCAAAATACCAGTTAGCTGTTTTCATAATTTTAAGTTTAAGCGAAAGATAGTTATCCTAAATATACAGTATGGCCGATCCAAGTTATATACATCTGAGATTACACACCGAGTTTTCAATATCTGACGGTATCCTTAGAATCAGAGACTTATGTGAGGCAGCCGAGGAAGATAATATGCCAGCCATTGCCATCACTGACTTGAGTAATCTTTTTGGGATGGTAAAGTTCTCGAAGGAAGCCCGTAGACGCGGGATTAAGCCTATCATAGGTTGCGATGTTTGGGTAACAAATCCGAAAGATAGACAGGTCCCCTTCAGGATCTTGTTACTGGTGCAAAATAAGGCTGGTTACCTGAAATTGTGCGATTGGTTAAGCCAAGCTTATTTGTCTAACCAGTACCAAGGAAGACCAGAAATAAAAAAAGATTGGTTTCGGGAAAGAGGCACTGATGGAGTAATAGCATTATCCGGTGCTCAGTTTGGTGAAGTAGGATTGTCAATTGTTAACAAAAATATGGTTACGGCTGAAGAGGCCGCAAAAGATTGGGCAGGTTTATTTGGTAATCGGTTTTACCTTGAAGTCCAGAGATTGGGAAGTGGACGTTCAGAGCAGATATTACAAAGAACAGTTAAACTGGGTGCTAAGTTAAATATTCCGCTTCTTGCTACTCACCCAGTCCAATTTTTATGCGAGGATGATTTTAATGCCCATGAGGCAAGAGTATGTATCTCGGAAGGACAATTATTGGGCGATTCCAGGCGACCAAAACTTTTTAGTAGTAATCAGTATTTAATGTCTCAGTCTGAAATGGTGACTTTATATAAAGATCTCCCAGAGCTTTTAAAGAATACAGTGCAGGTTGCAAAAAGATGTAATTTCTATTTGGAACTGGGGGTTTCGAAACTCCCAATATTCCCGACACCAAATGATGAAGATCTTTCTCAATATCTTGGGAGGACGACTAAATCCGGGTTAAAAAACAGACTTGATAGGCTCTATCCTAATCACAAAGCACTACCTAAAAAAATTAATATCTATACTGAGAGATTAGATTATGAACTTAAAATTATTAGTCAGATGGACTACCCCGGCTATTTTTTAGTTGTTGCAGATTTCATTAACTGGGCAAAAGAGAATGGAATACCAGTAGGTCCTGGTCGAGGGTCTGGTGCGGGTTCACTAGTAGCGTTCTCATTGGGGATAACAGACTTAGACCCTATTAAGTACAATTTGCTATTTGAGAGGTTTTTAAATCCGGAAAGAGTATCCATGCCAGATTTTGATATTGATTTTTGCCAAAATGGGAGAGATCGAGTCATAGACTATGTGCGAGGAAAGTACGGTGAGGGGTCAGTTTCGCAAATTGCGACTTTTGGAACGATGGCTGCGAGGGCTGTTGTTCGTGATGTTGCAAGGGTGATGGATTGGAATTATGGCCGTGCTGATGAATTAGCAAAGTTGATACCTTTCCAACCCGGAAAGTTAGTAACACTTAAGCAGGCTAGAGTGGATGAACCAAGATTGCTGGAGAGAGAGAAAAATGATGAGGAGACGAGGGAGCTGTTAAAGCTGGCCGAGCAGTTAGAGGGGTTGCCGCGGAACGTAGGTATGCACGCCGGTGGTGTCTTGATCGCCCCGACTAAGTTGACTAACTATTGCCCTTTGTATTCAGCACCGGGATCCGATTCTATAATTTCTCAATTAGACAAATATGATGTTGAGGCAATAGGTCTAGTAAAGTTTGATTTTTTGGGCTTGACAACATTGACAATTTTAGATTGGACTCTGAAGTTTATTCGAGAATTAGATTCAAGCAATAAAGTAAATTTGGAAAACATTCCGATGGATGACGATCAGGCATATCGTATATTTGCAACGGGAAGCACAGTTGCGGTGTTCCAGTTTGAATCAAGTGGTATGCGTGAGTTGTTGGTGCAGGCTAAGCCTGATAGGTTTGAGGATATTATCGCCTTGGTTGCACTCTATAGGCCTGGCCCTATGAGTCTCATCCCGGATTATATAGCTCGGAAGCATGGGCAGAGGTTTAATTATCCGGATAGTCGAGTCGAGGCTGTCTTAGAAGAGACCTACGGAATAATGGTATATCAAGAACAGGTTATGCAGATGGCCCAGATAATCGGCGGATATTCTCTTGGTGGTGCTGATTTGCTACGACGAGCGATGGGTAATAAAAAGCCAATAGAGATGGCACAACAAAGAGACCATTTTCGCACGGGGGCAGCAAAGAATGGTCTCTCGCAGAGGAAAGCAGATGATATTTTTGATTTGATGGAAAAATTTGCAGGCTACGGTTTTAATAAGTCTCATGCGGCTGCTTATGCTCTGGTGGCATACCAGACAGCATACTTCAAGGCACACTTTTTAGCTCCTTTTATGGCGGCTAATCTGTCATTGGTAATGGATGACACTGATAGAGTTGAACAGCTTATTACCGACTTAAAACAAAACGGAATAAAGTTAGAGCCTCCCGATATTAATAATGGAGATTATTATTTTACTCCAATTGATGAAGTACGAATTCGCTTCGGGTTAGGGGCAGTAAAAGGAACGGGAGAGGCAGCTATAAGAAATATTGTGGAGTCTAGAGGAACGCAACCATTTAGAGATCTATTTGACTTTTGCGAGCGGATCGATAGAAGTATTGTAAATAGAGGTAGTATCGAGTCTCTGGTCAGTGCTGGTGCGCTGGATAAGTTACACAGTAACAGGAATCAAGTTTTTAGTAGCGTGGGATTAGCTTTAAAGGCAGCTGAGCAGGCGGATAGATCTCAAGGACAGGCAAATTTATTTTCATCGTTGAGTGGTGAATTTTCAGGCAAACGGCTAGTTGAAGTAAGCCCTTGGTTACCTGAGAGACAGTTTCGTCATGAAAAAGAGGCTTTAGGCTTCTACTTTTCAGGACATTTATTTGATGTATACAAGACAGAAGTTAGAAAGTTTGTGAGAAAGACGCTTGGTGAGGTTAATCGATATGGTGAAGTTGAGCTGGTTGCTGGGGTAATCCGCTCCGTAAAACGAAGGAACACCCAAAGAGGTCGGATGGCTCTGGTAGTTTTGGATGACGGAGTAGCAAGGTTAGAGCTTCCAGTTTTTAGTGAGCTATTTGAGAAACACTACACTGTTCTCAAAGAAGACTCTTTGGTTTTTTTTAGGGTAAGAAGGGATCGGCGATCGAGCGATAGGTTTAGTCAAGGAGTTCGTTTGATAGTGGATGATATATATAGTTTCTCCCAGGCAAGAACGCAGTTTGCGGTTAGGTTAAATTTACACCTTGAGGGAAATATTAGTAGTAAAAAGTTAAAAAAATTGATAGAGCCTTACATCCATGGGTCTGTTCCGATAAGAGTAATTTATGATAATGGGTCTGCTAAGGCAGAGTTTCAACTAGGGGATGGTTGGAGACTACATTTGGAAGATGATCTACTTAGTTCTTTAAAAGAAAGTTTCCCGACTAACAGTATACAAATTGATTACAAGTAACCATAGACAATAAGTTTTCTCTTTTTTCTCACTTTACTTCCATGCCTTCTTTAGCCCCTTTTTCAGGTGAGATTAGGAAGATGTCGCCTTTTTCATTGCTGGCAGCAAGAACCATTCCTTCCGACAACCCGAAACGCATTTTTCGAGGTTTTAGGTTTGCCACTACAATCGTAAATTTGCCCTCCAGCTCGTCAGTAGAATAGGCAGATTTTATTCCGGCAAACACCTGCTTTAGTTTGTTTTGTCCAACATCGAGTTGTAATTTAATAAGTTTATCGGCTCCTTCTACATGTTCCGCTTTAACTATCCGAGCAACTTTTAACTTAATTTTGGTAAATTCGTCAATAGTTATAAACTTTTCCGTCATCACGTTTATTTTATTAGAGTCTGCGGGTGACTCACCCCCGTGAGATTTAGGGGAGGTTCCCTTTTCATTGGCATGTTGATTGGTTAGTTTTTGCATATTCTTTTTTGTCATGCGATGCATTAAATGTTGATATGGAGAGATTTGGTGATTACTTGTAAAAAAACAATCAACATCCTTCCATAATTGGGGTTTAATTTTGAGGAATTTTTCGATCTCTTGGCATGTTTGAGGTAACACAGGCTTGAGATACAATGAAAGTATACGAAAACTTTCTAGTGCGGTGGAACATACTACCAGTAGACTGTCCTTATCTTCTTTAATCAACTTCCACGGCTTCTTTTTATCAATGTACTGATTTACATGATCAGCTAGACTCATAATTATTCGTATTGCCTTACTATATTCTCGGGTTTCATATGAGGCGGCTATTGCCCCCTTGTTGTTTAGGATTTCTTTTAATATCCCGTGATCTTTTGTTGGGCCGATACTATTGGAGAATTCCTTGTTGATAAATTTAGCACATCTGCTAGCGATATTTATAAACTTTCCAACAAGATCTCCATTCACTTTTGATAAGAAGTCATCTAAATTTAGATCAATATCTTGCATTGATGAGTTGAGTTTAGAAAAATAGTAGTATCTGAGCCATTCAGGATTTAAGTCGCTTTCCAAATAATTTCTTGCTGTGATGAATGTTCCTCTAGATTTCGACATTTTCTTACCATTTACAGTCAAAAATCCATGAGCAAATATTTGAGTTGGCGTTCTGTATCCTGAAAATTGCAGTAGTGCTGGAAAAAATAGTGCATGAAAATACAAAATATCTTTTCCAATGAAATGTATTAACTCTGTTTGTGAAGATTTAGATTTAGCTGCATCAACAAATGATTTAAAGTCAATCCCTCTCTGATCACAGAGAGTTTTGAATGTCCCAAAATAGCCAATTGGAGCATCTAACCAAACATAAAAATATTTTCCAGGGGCATCAGGAATTTCAAATCCAAAGTATGGTGCGTCCCTCGAGATATCCCAATCTGAAAATCCATCTTTAAACCATTCTGCCACTTTATTTCGGGCCTCAGGCTGTAGTCGATCAGGTTTAGAAACCCATTCTTTTAGAAAATTGGTACAGCGGTCGTCAGATAAATTGAAAAAGTAATGATTAGATGTTTTTCGGATAGGTGTTTCCCCGGATATTACGGAATAAGGGTTAACCAGATCAGTGGGTACATGAGTATTTCCGCAAATCTCACAAGAGTCTCCATATTGATCATCTGATTTACATTTAGGGCAGGTACCTTTTACGTAACGGTCAGGAAGAAACAGGCGTTTTTTAGGGTCAAAGAATTGCTCAACTGGGGTTTGAGATATGAGTTTGGCGTCATTTTTTAATTTACCATATATATCATTGGCAATTTCTCTCGTAGCTAAATTGTTAGTAGATCCATAAAAGTCAAATTCTATGAGAAAGTTATCAAAATCTTCTTTGTGCTCAACCTCCATTCTAGCTATAAGATCTTCAGGTGTGATACCCTCATCATCTGCTTTTAGCATAATAGGAGTACCATGAGTGTCGTCTGCACATACGTAGTATACTTGGTTTTCCTGCAGTTTTTGAAAACGAACCCAAATGTCGGTTTGTATGTATTCAACCAAATGTCCAAGATGAATACTGCCGTTGGCATAGGGCAGTGCGGAGGTAACTAATATTCTGCGCATGATGGTATTAATGAATGTTTTAGGTTAGCGCAACTATAACCTAAGTTGACTCGAAAAATGAAACTTACAAAAGAAAATTTAAAATTAGCATTATCACGCATTCAACACCCCGTTGATGGGTCTGATTTTATGCAAACCGCAGAAATTGGTACAATCGAGCAAAATGAAAATATAGTCTCGGTTGAACTAAAACTGGGGTACCCCATGAACTCTATAGCAGAGGAGTTAAGGGATCTGATTATAACGGAGATAAGAAAAACCGAAAGATCAAAACAAATTAATATCCAGTTTTGCTCCGATATAGTAGCACACGCTACTCAGGCCAACATGGAGTTGCTACCGGACATAAAGAATATTATCGCTGTTGCATCAGGTAAGGGTGGGGTAGGCAAGTCAACAACAGCCGTAAATTTGGCATTAGCTTTAGCAAAAGAAGGAGCGGAGGTAGGACTGCTCGATGCTGATATATATGGCCCCTCTCAACAAAGGATGTTAGGTTTGACGGGAAGGCCACAGTCGCCTGACGGAAAAAAAATAGAACCAATGGTTAAGTTTGGCCTCCAGGCAATGTCTATCAGTATGTTGGTTGAAGAGGATAAACCCTTGGTTCTGCGGGGTCCAATGATATCAAAATACCTAGAGCAACTGTTGCGGGACACTCAGTGGCGAAATTTAGACTATTTGGTGGTTGACCTTCCTCCCGGTACCGGTGACATTCAGCTGACTTTGTCCCAGAAAGTACCCTTAACAGGTGCAATTATTGTGACAACTCCCCAGGACATAGCATTGATAGACGCGAAAAAGGCTTTAAAAATGTTTGGAATGGTTGGTGTTCCCATACTGGGGGTTATGGAGAACATGAGCACTCATATTTGCCAGAAGTGCGGGCATGAGGAGGCTATATTTGGATCAGATGGGGCAGAAAAAATGTCCCGGAACTATGATGTATCTTTGTTGGGAAAATTGCCGCTCGAGTTAGGAATCAGGTTACAGACGGATTCTGGGGAGCCAACAGTTGTTTCTGACCCTGGTGGTTCCATTGCAATAAAATATCATCAGATTGCACTAAAGATAGGATTGAAAATTTCAAGTCTGTCGAAGATTAGAAAAAATGTTTTTCCAAAGATTGTTATTAAAAATTCGTGATTGAGGTATTTTGCTGAGGTTGACATATGGATAAGGCTTTATGAGCATTAAATCGGACAAGTGGATCCGTCGGATGGCCGAAAAGCATAAAATGATTGAGCCTTTTGTGCCAGGGCAAGTGAGTAGCGTTGGTGACGGAAGGGTGATTTCGTATGGAACCTCAAGTTATGGTTATGATATACGTTGTTCTGAAGATTTTAAGGTTTTTACCAACCTTAACTCGACTATTGTAGACCCAAAGGATTTTGATCCAGCTTCTTTCGTCGACTTTAAAGGAGATGTGTGTATTATTCCTCCTAATTCATTCGCATTAGCAAGGACTGTGGAATATTTTAGAATTCCTAGAAATGTTTTAACTGTCTGTTTAGGAAAATCAACTTACGCTAGGTGCGGTATCATTGTGAATGTCACGCCGTTTGAGCCAGAGTGGGAAGGGTTTGTAACTCTTGAATTCTCCAACACTACACCTTTGCCAGCCAAGATATATGCCAATGAGGGTGTTGCTCAAGTTATTTTTTTTGAGGCAGCCGATAGTGATGTCTGTGAGATTTCATATAAAGATAGAGGTGGAAAGTATCAAAGGCAGAAAGGGGTTACTCTTCCAAAAATATGAAACACCTGTATTAAAAATATTTTTATTATTGATTTTGTATTACAATTTTGTCGAACTGTGCTTTTTACTCAAAAAAACACCGTAGATAAAAGTGTAGAATTAATCGATTAAATGTAAGAGCTTTTATGTCATCGTTGTTCCCAAAGGTTGCAAAAATAAAGACCGGGATGTCCTCCTCAGATTTGTCGACAGGCATGCGTTCCATCATAGACAAGTCTAGACAATTAATAGAGATAGGCTACAGCAACCCGACTCTTTTGATGGATGCTGAAATTATCAAATTAAAGGTTCAAGCATTTATAAATGCAATGCCACGCGTTAAACCACACTATGCTGTAAAAGCAAATCCTGATGCATATTTACTAAAGGTCCTAGAACGACACGGTGTCAGTTTTGAGGTTGCATCCAACCAGGAAATTAAACTGCTGGATCGACTTAACCTCTTGAACGGAGGCGTTCATTTCAGTAACCCCGTCAAGAGCGAGCAGGCTATTTCAAATGCTATTAATAAGGGTATTAAATGGTTCACAGTAGATTCAAAAGAGGAATTATTGAAGATCTTTAGAATTCTTCCACAGGCGAAATTAAGTCTACGAATAGATGTTCCCAATGAGGGAAGTGACTGGCCCCTAACGGGAAAATTTGGGGCTCAAATGGGCGATGTAAAGGAGATTATTCGTATTGCATCTAGAATTAAAGCCAGATTGCAAGGAGTAAGTTTCCATGTTGGGTCACAATGTCGAAATCCTAAGTCCTGGAAAGTGGCAATCGATAAGGCAAAATATGTGATGAGAAAATTAGATGCTGCTGGATTAAGGGTACGTCTGCTTAATATAGGGGGAGGGTTCCCGGTAACAATGACTATTCCTGTGCCCGAAATTGGAGTTATAGGAGATATAATCAACAGGGAGATATCGCCTTTGGATAAAAATTTGGAAATCATTGCCGAGCCTGGTAGGTTTCTGGTTGCTGATGCTGGATGTCTTATATCTCAGGTCATCGGTACTACTTCTAGGGATAATGTAAGATGGGCTTTCCTCGATACTGGTGTTTTTAGTGGTCTGCTGGAAAGCTCGCAGGGATTGTCTTATAAAATGTTTTCTAACGGTGAAGGTAGGTTAGTGCCTTGGACAATTGCTGGTCCGACCTGTGATGCTGTTGATGTGCTCCCTGTAAAACAACTGCTGCCGAAAAGCCTGGAACCAGGAGATTTTGTCTATATTCTAAATGCTGGAGCCTACACCAGTGTCTATGCGAGCAATTTCAATGGTTTTCCGTCTCCACTTGTAAAGTTTCTGTAGGCTTGACTTTTGAAAATGTCTGGAATTGATACTTGATTTTCAGTTTTTGACTGATCATGACCGGCTCCCTTTTAATTTCCCAAAGAGATTCGTCCAATTGAGGAAAGAAGGTGTCTCCCACCACACATTTTTTTATCGTCGTTAAATAAATCCGATCGGTCATTGGAAGAGTTGCTTCGTAAATTTGTTGTCCGCCGATTATGAAGACTTGGTCTTTCCCAAAACACAGTGATAATCCCTGTTCAAACGATGAGATTACAGCGGCATCCGTAATTTTTAAGTTGCTATTACGACTAATTATAAAATTATCCCTGCCTGGAAGGGCTTTACCTATTGAATCATATGTTCTTCGTCCCATAAAGACTGGGTGGCCCATGGTCAGTTTCTTGAACCGTTTCAAATCTTCGGGAAGATCCCAGGGAAGTTCGTTCTTGTTACCAATCACTCGGTTACTAGCCATGGCAACAATAACATTTACAACAGGGGTCTTTATATTCATGACTAAACTGCAATTGGTGCCCAAATTGCAGGATGAGGGTCGTAGTTGAGCAGCTCAAAATCGCCATACTTGAAATTGAAAATATCATTTACTTGGGGATTAATTCGAATTTTAGGTAACTTACGAGGCAGTCGAGAAATCTGTTCTTCAGCTTGATTTAAATGATTGAGATATAGATGTCTATCTCCAAAAGTATGAACAAAATCTCCAAGGGAGAGTTTGCAGACCTGTGCCACCATCATCGTTAATAGAGCATAGGAGGCGATATTAAAAGGTACTCCCAGAAAAAAATCAGCACTTCGTTGGTATAGTTGGCACGAGAGTTTGTTGTCGGCCACATAAAATTGGAATAAAGCGTGACACGGAGCGAGTGCCATCTTATCAAGGTCAGCCACATTCCATGCTGATACAATTAATCTTCGAGAATCTGGACGTTTCTTTATTTCCTCGATCAATCTAGTTATCTGGTCAATTTTTTTACCTGATGGACTTGGCCAAGACCGCCATTGCTGCCCGTAAATAGGACCCAAATTCCCTTGTTTATCTGCCCATTCGTCCCATATAGACACCTGATTTTTTTTTAAATATGCAATGTTAGTTTCACCCTTTAGAAACCACAGCAGCTCATGAATAATGGATTTGAGGTGTAGCTTTTTGGTGGTTAGCAACGGAAATCCATCCGACAGGTTAAACCTCATTTGTCCCCCAAAAAGACTCAAGGTTCCAATGCCAGTGCGGTCTTCTTTTTTAACCCCTTCTGATAGAATTTCTTGCATTAAGCTGAGATAGCTTTTCATTATTTTGCCTTCTTAGCATATGTGCCGTGTATTGTAATTTAAATAAGAGTCCACAGACTACTGGTTCTTCAAATATTTTAGAATAGAGTCACGCATGCCTATGTTAAAATGTAGGTGAATTTTTTTAAAATAGAAGGTTAATCTAATGGCAGGAAGCTCGCTTGGCAAAATTTTTCGCGTTACATCTTTTGGAGAAAGCCATGGCCCAGCCATAGGTTGTGTAGTAGACGGTTGTCCTCCTGGGATGAAACTTACAGAAAGTGACATACAGTCTGATTTGGATCGTAGAAAGCCGGGTACGTCCAGGCATGTCACGCAGAGACGAGAGACTGATGTTGTGGAGATTCTATCAGGAGTGTTTGAGGGCAAAACCACAGGGACTCCGCTATCTTTGTTGATTCGTAATATTGATCAAAGATCCAGGGACTACAAAGATATTGCAGATGTCTTTCGGCCTGGTCATGCGGATTATACTTATTATAGAAAATATGGATTTCGAGATTACAGGGGAGGCGGCAGACAATCAGCACGAGAAACGGCGGTTAGGGTTGCTGCGGGAGCGATAGCACGAAAATGGTTACGGGAGAGGTTTGGGATTTTAATTAGAGGTTACATGTCGCAGCTTGGAAAAATACCCATAGAGTTTAAGTCTTGGGATATGGTTGACCAAAATCCATTTTTCTCTCCAGATCAGGAGATAGTGCCTGACCTGGAGAGGTTTATGGATATGCTTAGGAAGTCAGGCGACTCCTGTGGTGCCCGGTTGACTTTTGTAGTTGACAATGTGCCACCAGGACTAGGAGAACCAGTATACAACAAATTAGATGCAGCTATAGCATCTGCCATGATGGGAATAAATGCTGTCAAAGGGGTAGAGATTGGAGCAGGTTTCGATGCTGTGGAGCAAATGGGGACGGAACATAGTGACGAAATGACGCCGAATGGTTTTTTATCTAACAATAGTGGTGGGGTCTTGGGCGGTATATCCACCGGGCAAAATATCACCGTAAACGTGGCAATCAAACCCACGTCCAGTATTAGGCTTGACCGTCGGTCGGTTAATCTGAACAGAGAACCGGTAATTGTTAATACCCACGGTAGACATGACCCTTGTGTCGGGATAAGGGCTACTCCCATTGGGGAGGCAATGTTGGCTATCATCTTAATGGATTTTGCATTAATAAATCGAGGTATTTATGGGGATGTTGAGGTATCTGGGTCAGCAGTTCCCCCCTCTGTTGATCCTGCGGCCAACGTACCTTTATCGGATTCTACCGTGAGCAACCCTGATCCAGATGAAGCTTAAAGCAATATGTAATGAGATCTCTCCCTCAAGATTGATGAACAGGTGTTAAATTTTGAAAGGCTCCAATGTGGAGAGTAAAGGCGGTGGTACATACCTTCCTTTCTCAAATTTTTATTTTTGGTATTTTGCATTTGTGGGTGCTTTCTTTCCATATTTTGGGCTCTACCTAGATTGGTTAGGGTTTGATGCACTAAAGATTTCAGTTCTTTTGGCCATAGGTCCTCTGTCTAGGATATTTGCGCCTTACCTATTTGGGCTCATAGCAGACCGCTTTGGATTTCATAAACATTTTTTGTTGCTCTTATCCTCTTCAGCAATGGTTTTCTTTTTAATACTACAGACAGAAATGGCCTTTCTCTCCGTTTTTGCAGTACTTGTAGGCTTTAGTAGTTCAATGTCTGGTATTCTGCCCCTGGCTGAGGCTCAGACATTTAGAGTGCTGGGGGAGAGGTCGTTGCTATATGGGCGAATTAGGTTGTGGGGATCGGTTGGCTTTATATTAACGGCAGTTCTGACAGGCTTTTTTTTTGAAGCCAAAGGTTTATCCTCTTTTTGGATAACAATTGTAATTTTTTTGTTGACATTGGTAATCAGCATATCACTAATGCCAGGTGTTGCCGACCGAAAAATAAGACATCAGCCAGTACCAGCCTTAAAAGTATTTACAGTGCCTGGCGTTACGATGATGTTTTTTGCTTTTTTTGTCATGCAAATGTCTCACGGCCCATTAAACGGTTTCTTCAGTATATTTCTAAAAGATTTGGGGTATTCTAAAACCTCAATTGGGCTGTTATGGGGTATTGGTGTTGTAGCTGAAATCATCTTATTCTTTATCTTACCCAAAGTTTTACGAAATTATTCTCTGAAGCAGGTATTAGCGTTAAGTGCTCTTCTGGCATGGTTCAGATTTATGCTTATTGCTTTGTACCCCAACAACCCTTTGTTGCTAGCCGTTAGCCAAGTTTTGCATGCTTTTACATTTGGTGCCTTCCATGCGGCTGGCATTGCTGCTGTAAATAGAGTCTTTACAGATAATAGTGCAGTTAGGGGGCAGGCCCTTTATACTAGTATTAGCTATGGTGCTGGTGGAGGAGCTGGAGTTTTGCTCGCAGGTAGTTGTTGGTCAAGCTTTGGAGGTGCTTGGGTTTTTACAGGAGGTGCTTGCCTTGCCTTATTAGCTTTCTTTCTAGTTTTATTGGTACGAGAAGTTTTAGATTAAGTTTTCATGTTTTCGGGATTTTTATGGAAGGTAAGACACTATATCAAAAATTATGGGACTCTCATGTTGTCCGCTCTGAGAGTGATGGAACGGCGTTGCTTTATATTGATAGACATCTAATTCATGAAGTTACCAGTCCACAGGCATTTGAGGGGTTAAGGCTGGCTGGTAGAAAGCCATGGAGAACTGATAGCATTGTAGCCACCGCAGACCATAACACCCCCACCTTAGATTGGGATAAAGGGATCGTTGATCCAATCTCAAAGTTGCAGGTGGATACTCTGGACACCAATATTTCGGCGTTTGGAGCCAAAGCATATTTCCCTTTTCGCGATGAAAGGCAGGGGATAGTTCACGTTATCGGGCCTGAGAACGGAGCCACCCTGCCAGGAATGACGGTAGTTTGTGGGGACTCCCATACCTCAACTCATGGGGCTTTTGCTTGCTTAGCGGTTGGTATTGGAACCTCTGAGGTTGAGCATGTTCTTGCAACTCAATGTTTAATGCAAAAAAAAGCAAAGACATTCTTAATCAGGGTTCATGGCGAATTGCAGGTAAATGTATCCGCGAAGGATATCATTTTGGCGATAATTGGCCAGATTGGAACTGCAGCGGGGACAGGCCATGCTATAGAATTTGCTGGAACAGTAATCGAGAACCTTTCTATGGAGGGCAGAATGACCATCTGTAATATGGCTATAGAGGCTGGAGCTAGGGCAGGATTGATAGCGGTAGACGAAAAGACAGTTAACTATTTAGAGGGCCTTCCCATGTCTCCTAAGGGCGCAGATTGGGTAGCCGCACAAAACTATTGGAAATCCCTGCGAAGTGATAGGGATGCCGTTTTTGATAAAGTAGTGGAAATTGATGGTGGATCAATAGCACCACAAGTAACCTGGGGAACATCGCCCCAAATGGTCTCGACAGTTCAGGGATTTACACCAGATCCAAAAGCTGAAAATGACCCTATTGCCAAGCAATCTGTTCAGGCGGCACTAGAATACATGGGTTTAGTGCCTAACACCCCGATTACTGAGATAAGTCTTGACAAAGTTTTCATTGGGTCTTGTACAAATTCTCGAATAGAGGACCTAAGAGAGGCGGCCAAAATTGTGAAAGGAAAGAGGGTGGCTGACACAGTAAAATTGGCCATGGTTGTTCCAGGGTCTGGTCTTGTTAAGCGTCAAGCTGAGAAAGAGGGATTAGATTTAATTTTTAAACAGGCTGGGTTTGCGTGGCGTGAGCCGGGATGTTCAATGTGTTTAGCAATGAATGATGATAAATTAGAGAGCGGTGAGAGATGTGCTTCTACATCCAACCGTAATTTTGAAGGGAGACAGGGTACCGGGGGACGGACTCATTTGGTAAGCCCTGCTATGGCCGCCGCCGCCGCGGTAGCAGGACATTTTGTTGATATTCGAGATCAATCTTTGAAATAATACAGAGTGTTTAAACGAGTTTTTTTGTTAGGAATTGGGAAAATAAAAAAGCAGATTTTTTTATGGAAAAATTCAGCCGATTAAAAAGTGTGGTAGCTCCACTCGACCGCTCAAACGTTGATACGGATGCAATAATACCGAAGCAGTTTCTTAAGTCCATAAAAAGAACTGGCTTTGGGAAAAATTTGTTTGACGCCTGGAGGTATCTTGATCCCGGCGAGCCTGGAGTTGATCCAGAAGAACGAGAAGTTAATCCTGATTTTGTGCTAAATCGAAAAGTATATGCCAAAGCTAGGATTTTACTGAGTAGGGAAAACTTTGGTTGTGGATCATCTAGAGAGCATGCACCCTGGGCCTTGATCGATTATGGGTTTAAGGTAATTATTGCTCCCAGTTTTGCAGATATCTTTTATAACAATTCACTAAAGAACGGGCTTTTGCCAATTGTCCTCCCAGCGACAGTGGTTGATGAAATGTTTAAGGCTGTTTTTCTAAAAGAAGGTTATGAAGTGTTGGTAGATCTCAATGAAAAATTTGTACAGACTGCCGAGAACATTAAGCATCGTTTTGAAATTGATGACTTTAGGAGGGATTGTTTGTTGAGGGGTCTGGATGATATTGGGTTAACTCTCTCGCATGCTGAGGAGATTAAAAGATTTGAGAGTAGACAGAAATCTCAGCAACCTTGGTTGTATAAATAAGTAAATGGCTATCCACCCTTAATTACTAAAACGTAGCTAAATGTTTAAAATAAAGGTCAGATAAAAATGAAAATATTAGCATTACCTGGAGATGGTATTGGACCAGAGATTGTTAATCAAGCACTTGCAGTACTAGATAAGATAAGGGCCTCAGGTTTTGAGTGTAAGGTCGTGAAAATGCCGATTGGTGGGGCTGGATATGAGGCCTTTGGAGATCCCCTACCAGAGAAAACGCTGGAGGAGGCAAAAGGGTCAGATGCTATACTTCTGGGGGCAGTGGGTGGTCCCAAATATGATGAGTTGCCGAGGCATCAAAGACCAGAGCAGGGGCTGTTAAGGATTAGAAAAGAATTAGAACTTTTTGCTAATCTTAGGCCAGCTGTCGTTTACCAGGAACTTTTAAAAGCTTCAGCTATGAGGTCGTCTACTGTCGAGGGCTTAGATTTGATGATCCTTCGCGAGTTAACAGGGGATATATATTTTGGTCAACCCCGGGGTCAGAGGATAAATAATCGTGGCGAGAGGGAAGGATTCGATACCATGATGTATTCAGAATCCGAAATTCGCCGGATAGCAAGGGTGGGGTTTCAGATAGCCCGGAAGAGGGCCTGTAAAGTTTGCTCGGTGGATAAGGCAAATGTCCTGGATACTAGTATCTTGTGGAGAGAAGTTGTGACAGAAGTGGCTAAAGATTACCCAGATGTTGAGTTAACTCATATGTACGTTGATAATGCAGCGATGCAGTTGGTTCAAAACCCGAAGCAATTCGATGTGATACTTACTGGTAATATATTTGGGGATATCCTCTCAGATCAAGCTGCAATGCTGACAGGATCAATCGGAATGTTGCCCTCAGCTTCATTGAATAAGGAAGGGGTTGGGCTTTTTGAGCCCGTGCACGGCTCTGCTCCTGATATAGCACAAAGAGATCGGGCAAATCCTTTGGCCACAATATTGTCCTTAGCGATGTTGCTAAGGTATTCAGCAAGTAGAGGTGATCTTGCTAGTAAAATAGAGAATGCGGTAAAGAAGGTGTTGGCAGATGGATACCGCACGTTAGATATAAAACAGGAAGGTGCCGAAGTTATTGGTACCAACCGGATGGGAGAGCTTGTGTGTGCAGAGCTGTAATCCCCAAACAGAATTAACTGTTTACTGTTAGTGATAAAAAGGGGTTAGTTGGTGAAGGTTGGTTTTGTAGGTTGGAGAGGAATGGTGGGGTCGGTGCTCTTACAGCGCATGCGAGAGTGTGGTGATTTTGAGCTTTTGGAACCAGTGTTTTTTAGCACATCTCAGGCAAGTAAAACTCAAACAATTGAGGGGTTAGATGGTAGTTTTGTATTGAAGGATGCTGTCCACCTAGAGGGGTTAGCACAGCTTCCAATTATTTTATCGTGTCAGGGTGGTGAGTACACTAAGACAGTGCATAGGGCACTTAGAGAAATTGGCTGGGATGGATATTGGCTTGATGCGTCATCGACACTTAGAATGCAAGGCAATGCGATAGTAGTTTTGGATCCCATAAATCAGGATCGTATAGCATGGGGTCTAAAGAATGGCGTGAAAGATTATATTGGGGGCAACTGTACTGTCAGCTTGATGCTGTTGGCACTTCATGGAATTTTGAAAGAAGGCTTGATCGATTGGATTAGTTCAATGACTTATCAAGCAGCTTCTGGAGCGGGAGCTCAAGCGATGAAGGAACTGCTGTCACAGATGGGAAAACTAAGTGAATCGGCCATTAGTGATGAACCGGCCTTAGACATGGAGAGGCGTGTAAGAAGCACCATGTTGAGCAATGATTTTCCTCAAAACGTCACTCAAGTTCCTTTAGCGGGAGGGGTGATTCCCTGGATAGATAGTGATTTGGGTAATGGGCGAAGTAGAGAGGAATGGAAAGGTGAGGTAGAAGCTAACAAAATTTTAGGGTGGAAAACTGAGCCTCTCAAGGTTGAGGGTATTTGTGTGCGGGTTGGAACTTTTCGTTGTCACGGTCAGGCCTTAATTTTCAAGCTCAATAAGGCTTATGACTTGCAAGATGTTGGTGCTATGCTTGATTCAGCGAATGATTGGGTACAATTAGTGAATAATGATAAAGAAAGCACTCTGGCTGGACTGTCTACAGCTAAAGTTAGCGGTAGTTTGAACATTCCAGTTGGAAGGCTTAGGCAATTTTCTTCTGATAAGAGTATTTACTCAGCTTTCACATTGGGGGACCAACTTTTGTGGGGTGCTGCTGAGCCTTTGCGCAGGGCTTTGGGAATCGTTCTCAGGTACGCCAAGTAAAGATAATACAATTATGAAAATAGAAAACGCATGGCCAATTCTCAGAGATCGGCTACAATGGGGAATTATCAGATGTTTTTGAAATAACTGGAATGTTTAGGAGGTTTTTCTGAAACCTAATCAATTTAACTTAATTTTATTTCTTTTGTTGTTTTCTTGGCTTGTGAAGGCAATAGGGGCCACGCTTGGGGAATTAGAAACAACCTCGGCTTTGGGTCAACCATTAGAAATAAAAATTGTAGTGTCAGCAGATTCCGAGCAACTTACATCACTTGTTGCACGAGTTGGGAGTATGGAGAGTTATCAGCGTTCAGGTCTCGTGTATAGCGGTTTTATTGCTGATCTTAGGGCCTGGGTAGATAAAACCCCCTCTGGTCAAACGGTGGTTAAAGTTGTTTCAATTAACCCGATAAGTGTTCCTGTTTTCGATTTATTAATTGATTTGTCGTGGTCGGACGGGCGGACCACGGATAGCTATACAGTTTTTTTGGATACACCGGACATATTGCAGGCTAGGCAGTCATTTAATGCTAGGGAATCAGAAGAGTTTGCAGTAAGTGAAGTGGTTGATGGCATGGATAGCAACAGTAAGGAGGGTGAGGAGCCAGTTTATACTGTAGGATCCAGTGAGAGCACTGAGGAAATTGATGAAACAAGTGAAAAAGTCGAGAGTATGTCTCAGTTATCCGAAGAATCTCTTTCTGATGATCAAGTGCCTGTTGATTTAGTTAGTGCAGATAAAGCTCAAGATGATTCTGATAGGATGTACGGCCCAGTAGCTTCTGGTGACACTTTGGGTAAAATCGCACTCCAAATAAAACCAAGTGATATTTCTCTGGAGCAAATGTTAGTGTTACTTTATCGAAAAAACACTGGGGCGTTTGTAGGCGAAAATATGAATCGACTGAGGGTGGGTCCAGTATTGGAACTGCCAACGGAGGCAGATTATTCCTCTATAGAGGATGATGAAAGCAGGAAGATAGTCAAAGAACAGTATGCCGAGTGGAGACAGTACAAAGAGCAGTTGGGAGGGCTTGCGTCGGATAGTGATGACCAGAGAGCCTCTCCGCGACAGGAAGTAACAAGTTCAGTTACTTCGGGTGTAGATGAGTCTGTTGCCGCGGGTGAGCAACCTAGGGAAGTTTTACGGTTATCCGAAAAAAAGTCGTCCAATGATGTGGGTTACGAAGGCTCCTCAGATTATGTTATGCAATTGGAAGAAGAGCTAGTTGCAAAAGATAATGCCGTCAGGGAAGCCAATGCCCGAATGGCGAGATTAGAAAAAACTATTAAAGACCTGAAGGGTTTAATAGAAGTTGAAAGTGGAAATCTGAATTCATTAGGTGAGGAGAAAAATGAGGCAGATAGCACTGAGGTTGCTGAGGGTGGACTTGAGTCAGAGACTGGCCCAGAGGAATCGAGAAACATTCTATCAAGGATTGCTTCGTTGATATTGAACCAAAACATTAGTCAGCTATTAGATTTGCCTGAATTCCAAACGATTCGTGAGAATACTTTTTTTCTCAGAGTGACTGAGTACCCAATAATCCAAAAAATTTTGATTTTGCCGATATATTTAGTGATCGTCGTCCTCGTGATGGTGATAGCGGTATTAGCTCTACTTTTCATTAGGTTATCAAATTTAATATTAACCAGAAATGAGGAAAGTAAGGTGGGGGCTAGTAGGTCCCGTAATGATTATACGGAAGGCTCGGGAAAAAAAAATAAGAGGGAGGAGGGCGACTTAAACGTTTCGCCACGGCCAAACCTTAAGCAGAATGACATTGGCGAGTCAAATACCCGCCCAGATCTATCGGGGATTAGTCTTGACTTAGATGGTGCAGATGGCAAAGAAGATTCAAAATGGTATGAGGTGCAAACCAAATTTGATCTAGCAAAGGCTTACCAAGAAATGGGAGACCGTGAAGGTGCTCTACAGATTTTAATGGAAGTGTTGGATGAAGGTGACGATGATCAGATAGCTGCGGCTAAAAAGACCATTGCGGAGCTTAATGAACAGTGATTGATAATCCTCTAGATTTATGGCGACACCAGAAAACCACTATCGGTTAGCTTTGGGTTTGGAATATGACGGCAGTGGTTTCAATGGTTGGCAAACTCAACCCGAAGGATGCACCGTACAAGACAACGTTGAGACGGCTTTGACTGGTTTGGCTAACCAAAAAATTAAAGTTGTCAGTGCCGGCCGGACAGATGCTGGTGTTCATGCCCTCAGTCAGGTAATCCATTTCGATACTAGTACTCAACGAGAATTAACAACTTGGGTTGAGGGTACAAACTCCTTGGTTGCCGGAGGGATTTCGGTGGTCTGGGCTAAAGAGGTTGGTAAAGATTTCCATGCTAGGTATTCTGCCTTATCAAGGACCTACACCTACCTTATTCTTAACCGATTGCAGCGACCAGGACTTCTCCAGAAGAAAGTCGCCTGGTATAAGAAAAAATTGTCAATCCGTAGCATGAGAATAGCATCGAAATACCTTATTGGCCTGCACGATTTTTCATCTTTTCGATCCTCTTCTTGTCAATCAACTACAACTGTAAGGGAGGTGAGTTCTCTCAATATAGCACAGCATGATAGCTTAGTAAGGATTGATATTACGGCCAATGCATTTCTACAGCACATGGTTAGAAATATTGTTGGATCATTGGTTGATGTTGGCTTAGGGAAAAAGCATCCAGATTGGATCGACGAAATATTAAGAGCAAAAAATAGAGATTTGGCAGGGCCAGCGGCCTCGCCCGACGGTTTGTTTCTTGCAAAAGTGAGTTATGATTTAAAATGGGAGATACCTGATGGCGGTAAACTTCCGTATGGTTTTGGGCAATAGCATGAGGCATGAATCAGTAATGACATACGTAAAAATCTGTGGTATCACTTGCCCAGAAGATGCAAGCATGGCCGTCAGCCTTGGTGCTCGAGCATTAGGCTTTATATTTTATAAAGGTAGTCCTAGATTTATTAGTTTGACCCAGGCAAGAGCAATTATCGAGTCTCTTCCACCATTTGTGTCCACTGTAGCTCTTTTTGTTAATTCAGAAGCTCAGGATGTTGTGGAAACGATCAAAATTGTCAAGCCTGATATTTTACAATTTCATGGTGAAGAATCAGCCAGTTTTTGTGAGCAATTTGAAAGGCCCTATATTAAGGCAATAAGGGTGCATAAAAATACAGATTTGATACAATCGTGCTCCGAGTATTCGTCAGCTAAGGCAGTTTTGTTAGATTCTTTTATCGTAGGAAAAGTTGGTGGAAGTGGGGTACCATTCGATTGGAGTTTAATACCTCCAAGTCTTTCTATGCCTATAATCTTGGCAGGTGGATTAAACTCGGAGAATGTAGCAAAGGCTGTAGGGATTGTAGGGCCCTGGGCGGTTGATGTGAGTTCTGGTGTGGAGTGTTCACCAGGAAAGAAAGACTTTAATAAAATGTTGGCTTTTTTCCAAGGAGTAAAAAATGCAAATGAATGAGCCATTAGCCGGATATAACTTACCCAGCAGTGATGGTCGATACGGGCCATATGGCGGTATCTTCGTAGCGGAGACACTAATGCATGCTCTAGATGAGCTTCGGTTGAATTATGAGACGATGCGTAATGACAAAAGTTTTATATCTGAGTTTTCGTCGGAACTAAAAAATTATGTGGGAAGGCCCAGCCCGATATATTATGCAAAGAGGTTGTCAGAAGAACTCGGTGGGGGGCAAATATACCTTAAAAGGGAGGACCTTAATCATACAGGGGCCCATAAGATAAATAATACAATGGGACAGGCTCTTCTTGCTAGGCATATGGGGAAGACAAGAATAATTGCAGAAACTGGTGCAGGGCAACATGGTGTTGCTTCTGCAACGGTCGCGGCACGTTACGGAATGGATTGTGTCGTATACATGGGATCAGAAGATGTTAAAAGACAAGCAACCAACGTATATCGAATGAAGCTTTTAGGGGCGAAGGTAGTCCCGGTGGAAAGTGGATCCCGAACATTAAAAGATGCTTTAAATGAGGCAATGCGAGATTGGGTGACGAATGTTGCAAATACCTTTTATATAATAGGAACAGTAGCAGGGCCTCATCCCTATCCGATGATGGTCAGGGATTTCAATTCGGTTGTTGGGAACGAAGTAAGAGAGCAAATGCCCTCTGCAGTAGGCAAACATCCGGATGCTATCGTTGCCTGTGTTGGCGGTGGTTCAAATGCGATGGGGGTCTTTTACCCTTATATAAAAGAAAAAGGGGTTAAATTAATAGGTGTAGAAGCCGGCGGAAGTGGTATAGAATCTGGCAAGCATGCAGCAACACTGTGTGCTGGTCGGCCTGGCGTTCTACATGGAAATAGAACTTATTTGATCCAGGATGATGGAGGTCAGATAGTTGAAACCCACTCCATATCAGCAGGATTAGACTATCCCGGTGTAGGCCCGGAACATGCATGGCTCAAGGATAATGGCCGTGCAGAATACGTCAGTGTTACAGATCAGGAAGCCTTGGATGCATTTCATAAACTTACTCGTGTCGAGGGAATTATGCCTGCACTTGAAACGGCTCATGCGATCGCTTACGCTATGACCATAGCACCAACTTATGACAAGGATAAAATCATTTTAGTCAATCTCTCTGGACGAGGTGATAAGGATATGGATACTGTGGCAAAGGTAAGTGGAATCACGCTTTGAATCTAGTAATTAAAGCCATTTGGCGTATTCAAATTTATTGGAAAAGTTAATAATGGATTCACGAATTTCCGAAAAATTTAACCAATTGACAAAGTTGCATAAGAAAGCTTTGATTCCTTTTTTTACAGCGGGGGACCCGTCTCCAAAGTATACAGTTGGAGTGATGCATGCGATGGTTCGTGCGGGTGCTGATATAATAGAACTAGGAGTTCCATTCTCTGATCCTATGGCCGACGGTCCAGTGATTCAGAGGGCTAGTGAAAGGGCACTCGCCCAAGATGTTGACCTAGTAATGATCTTTGACTTAGTTAGGCAATTTCGAAGGTCAGATGCTACCACACCCGTTGTCCTTATGGGTTATGCTAATCCGATAGAGAACATGGGTTATGAGCCATTTTCAGAGCAATGTAAAAAGGCGGGGGTTGATGGGGTTCTTGTGGTTGACTATCCGCCCGAGGAAAGTCAGGACCTCAATCGTGTATTAATGCAAAACGGACTTGATTCTATCTATCTTCTTGCACCGACATCTACTAGAAATCGAATGCGAGAAGTAGCTAAAATAGCACGAGGGTATGTTTACTATGTCTCTCTTAAAGGAGTTACTGGTGCGACGCACCTTGATGTTCAGGGTGTTGCGGAGCGATTGCCTGAGATTAAAGCTGAAATTAAACTCCCTATTGGTGTTGGTTTTGGAATCAAGGATCCTGCCACTGCTGCAGCAGTAGCTCAAATAGCAGATGCGGTAGTAATAGGCAGTAGAATCGTTGAAGAAATTGAAAAGTCTCCGGTTGATAAAATCGAGGACAATATTTATATGTTTCTAAGTCACATTAGAAAAGCAATTGATGCATAAATCTGGGTAATTTGAGATGAGTTGGTTAAGTAAACTCCTTCCACCAAAGATAAAAAAATTGAGTATTGGAGAGCGGCGAGGTGTTCCAGAGGGTTTATGGAGCAAATGTGAAAGCTGTGAAACAGTTCTCTATTTGGCTGATTTTAAGAGAAATCTTAATGTATGTCCAAAATGTGGGCATCACGGGCGATTGAGTGCTAGAAGACGACTGGAGATTACTTTAGATGATGGGGATCATTATGAGATAGGTAAATCAATTATCTCGGAAGACCCCCTCAAGTTTATTGATAGTAAGCGTTATACCGATCGACTTAAATTGGCAAAAAAACAAACGGATGAGAAAGACGCACTTGTTGTTATGAAAGGCCAAATAAAAGGGGTAGACGTAATCTGTGCTGCTTTTGAATTCAGATTTTTAGGAGGTTCGATGGGTTCTGTTGTCGGAGAAAAATTTTCTCAAGGAGTGGCAGAGTGTTGTCGTAAAAACCTTCCTCTAATTTGTTTTGCATCCAGCGGTGGTGCAAGGATGCAGGAGGGGGTTATTTCTCTGTTTCAGATGGCTAAGACAGCGGCCTCTCTCACAAAATTGTCAAAAAAAAAGTTACCATTTATTTCTATTTTAACCGATCCGACCATGGGAGGTGTGTCAGCCAGCTTTGCTATGTTGGGTGATTTTATTATCGCAGAACCGGACGCCTTGATAGGTTTTGCTGGTCCACGCGTTATCGAACAGACGGTTAATGAAAAACTCCCAGAAGGGTTTCAAAGATCGGAGTTCTTACTTAAACATGGGGCGATTGACATGATTATCGACAGACGGCAGTTGCGAGATATCGTGTATGACCTGGTTTTACTTTTGAAGCATGAGTCACTAATAAAAAAGAAACAAGGTGATTAGTCAAGATAGTGATCTATTAGGCTTGTGGTTGAAACAGCGTAGGGCTGCCCATCATGCTGGAATTAACTTGGGGCTTGATCGTATCCGGGCGGTTAGGGACTCCATGGGGTTTTCACTTAACTGTGCCACTATTATTGTGGGGGGTACAAATGGGAAAGGTTCCGTTGTTGCTATTATAGAATCTATCCTTAGAAAATCTGGCCTCAGGGTCGGAGCTTATACCTCCCCGCATCTTAATAGGTTTAATGAGCGTGTGAGGGTTTGCGGCAATGATGTGACTGACAGTGAAATTCTCCATTCTTTAGAGCTCGTTGAAAAAAGTCGAAATAAGGTGGTTTTAACGTATTTTGAGTACGCGACTCTTGCCGCAGCGAGGTTTTTTTCAATATCGAATTTAGATGTTGCCATTCTTGAGGTTGGGTTGGGAGGAAGGCTTGATGCTGTCAACATTTTTGATGGAGATTGTAGTGTTATAACCAGCTTGGCAATTGACCATGCGGACATTCTAGGAGGCAGTGTTGAAGCGATAGCCAGCGAGAAAGCAGGAATATTTAGGAAAGACCGGCCAGCCGTGTGTGGTGTTAACCATCCTCCTTTTAATCTGCTAAGAATAGCTAACAAACTAGGTGCCGACTTAGTACAAATAGAAAAAGATTTTGGCTATACTTCTAGAAGCAAAAATACATGGGATTTTTGGAGTAGGAGGGGTGCGGGATTAACATCGCTTCCTAGGCCGTCGTTGATAGGAGATGTACAACTAGCAAACTCAGCGACGGCTTTAGCTGTTATAGATTCGTTGAAGGATAAGATTCCTACAGAGACAGATGCTGTAAAAAAAGGATTGAGGGATATTGACCTTAGAGGAAGATTTCAGGTGGTTCCCGGTAAACCGCAGATTGTATTTGACGTTTGTCACAATCCACAGGCAACAGAGACTTTTAGGTCTAATCTGAGCAACTTACCCAAGACCAGAAGAACGGTAGCTATGTTTGGAATGTTAGCTAGCAAAGATGCAGTTGGAGTAGTGGCTATCATAAAAGCACATATCGATTTCTGGGTAATAACAGAATTAGATACCGAAAAAACCTTGGTTTTATCAAGTCTTCGAGCGGCATTGGTTAAAAACAATGTAGGAAGAGACTTTATTAGGGAGAGTGATTCTGTTGATCATGCATTTAAGATAGCCCGTCAGTTAGTATCAGATGATGATAGAATTTTAGTTATAGGTTCGTTTTATCTTGTTTCTGATGTTATGAATATCATGAGATTAAAATAGCAAATGGCAAAAAAAATAAGGCAAGAAAAAGAAGAGTTAAGGAAGGTCGCAAGGCATCGATTACTCGGTGCTATTACCATAGTGCTTGTTGTGATTGTGTTCCTGCCGATGGTTTTGGATCAATCCCCGAGACCATTGTCAGACGATATTAGAATTTCTATACCCGAGCCTCCTGATATAAATGAGGGTTATTTGGAAAGGTATGAAGGATCGAATGATCAGAAAATAATGGTAACTGATAAATTGGATACAAAGAGTAAACTAAACACTCAAGATGACCAGCACAATAATAATAATACGGTGCAATCTGCTAGAGACGTCGAAGATAAAAAGAGTTATTGTGTTCAGTTAGGTGTATTCCAAGGAAGAGATTCAGTTGATAAACTTGTAGGCAAGGTTAAAAATATTAATTTGCCTGTATATACGGAAGTAATAGATATAAATGGGAAACCAAGGACTCGGGTTAGAATAGGTCCCTATACTGATAGGAAGTCGGCTCAAGTCGTGATAAAGCGAATTGAGAAACTTAAGTTAAAAATTGGAGAGCCGGTTGTGCTTTTGTTATCTGGGAAACCCAGTTAGAGAAAAAACTTTAATAGTGCCAATACTTTTTATTACCCAATAATGACTCTCGTAGATTATGTTGTTATCCTTATTATAGCTTTGTCAGCTATAATAAGTTTGATAAGGGGGTTTGTAAGGGAGGTTTTGTCGCTTATATCATGGATCGGGGCACTTTTTATAGCTAAAGAGGGCACTCCGTTTTCTGTTGATACAGTACCTGACTTCATTGGTCATGTGGGGCTGAGGTATGTGATCGCTTTCGCTGTGATTTTTGTCACGGCTGTATTTGTTTTGAGTTTCGTTTCGAGGCAGGTATCTCGCTTTGTTGGTTTTTCGGGCCTAAAAGGCACAGATAGATCGCTTGGCGTAATTTTTGGTTTGGCAAGAGGAGTAATTCTAGTATCATTTCTAGCTTTGATTGTGGGGGTTACCCCATTAGCTGGAGAGGAGTATTGGCAAAATGCTTATCTTCGTCAAGAGCTTGAAGTTGCTTCAAAGATGTTAGACTTAATTCCTGATGATATTATGAAAAAAGAAGGTGACGTACGGTAATTTAAGTTTATAACGATTTTTGTCAATTTAGGTTCATCTTTTTTGGGAGCTCTTATAGAAGTGTGTGGAATTATCGGAATTGCTTCAAATCAACCTGTTAATCAATTGCTCTATGATGGCTTGTTGGTATTACAACATAGGGGTCAGGATTCTGCAGGGATTGTCACGGCACAAAAGAATACTTTCCACATGGCCAAGGGGCCAGGTTTAGTTAGAGACGTCTTTCGCACTCGAGACATGCGGAATTTAAAAGGAGAATTTGGGATAGGGCATTGCCGCTACCCTACTGCTGGTTCAGCAAGTTCATCAGCTGAAGTTCAACCGCTTTATGTTAATTCTCCTTTCGGCATAGTTATTGCACATAATGGGAACTTGACAAATAGTGACCAATTGGCGAGTGATCTTTTTAAAGAAGATTTTAGGCATGTCAATACGAATTCTGACTCGGAAGTTCTCTTAAATGTTTTGGCTCATGAGCTACAAAAGGTTGTGACGGGACATGAATTAGCTCCTTCAATGATATTTTCAGCAGTAAAAGCACTACACCAGAGGGTTAAAGGTGCATATGCGATTGTTGCTATGATAGCAGGCTATGGACTACTAGCTTTCCGGGATCCGTTTGGCATTAGGCCGCTCATTATTGGAGTTAGCAACAAAGGTGCAAAACCAGAGTACCTAATTTCATCAGAGAGCGTGGCTGCGAATGCTTTAGGGTTCGATGTTTTAAGAGACATTAAACCTGGTGAAGTAATTTTTATAGATACAAACAAGAATTTGTTTAGTGATACGACCGGTGTTAATTTTCCCTCCTCGCCCTGTATATTTGAATATGTTTATTTGGCGAGGCCTGATTCGGTAATGAATGGAATTTCGGTCTATGAAACCAGGCTTCGGATGGGTAGAAGCCTTGCAAAGAAAGTAAAACGAGAGCATTCAGACTTAAAAGTAGATGTTGTAATCCCTATTCCGGATTCTAGTCGACCGGCTGCCCTGGAAATGGCGATAAATCTTAAAGTTCCATTTAGAGAAGGTTTTATAAAAAATCGTTACATAGGCCGAACCTTTATAATGCCAGGGCAGGAGAGACGTAAAAAATCGGTTCGTCAAAAATTAAATCCGATCAGCATGGAGTTCAAAGGTAAAAATGTTATGTTAGTTGATGATTCAATAGTCAGAGGTACAACTGCTCGAGAGATTGTTCAGATGGCTAGAGAGGCAGGAGCTGCGAAGGTTTTTTTTGCATCAGCTGCACCTCCTGTACGTTTCCCAAATGTTTATGGCATTGATATGCCGTCTGTTAAGGAGTTAATTGCCAATGGCAGGACAAATTTTCAGGTCTCCAAGGAACTAGGAGTTGATAGACTTATATACCAGTCTCTAGAATCATTAGTGGAGGACGTAGGATCTGTTAATCCGAGTATTACCCGATTTGAGACATCGTGTTTTACAGGGGATTACGTAACTGGTGATATTACGGAGGAGTATTTGAATGTCATCGAGTCTCGGCGCAATGACAATGAGCTCGCTAGAGCGATGGATCAAAGCAATCAATTAGATTTAAATCTAGTATAAGGGGAAAGCCACTCTAACCTACATCCTGTGCGATCACAAACTAGATACCCTCCTCCCGTATCCCAATCAGGTAGCACATATCTGTTGAATAGTCCTCCATTAATTTTGTGTGTATGGTGGGCTGGTTTATGAGTGTGCCCGTGAATAAGTTGACACGAACGATATTTAATAAGGGTTTTTTCAACTTCTTTAACATTGACATCCATTATATCGGCATTTTTTTGCGATTTATTATGGTTGCTAACTTGTCTTGCCGAAAGTGCAAAGTCTTCTCTCTCTTTTAATTCCTTTGCTAAAAAATCTCTTTGCCATGATTCATCTCTAACTATATTTCTAAACTTTAAGTATTCTATGTCGTCAGTACATAGAGTATCGCCATGCATAAGCAATAAAGATTTCCCATAAATTTGGACCACGGTTTCATCTTTTAGTATCTGGAAACCAGACTTAACGGCAAATGCTTTGCCTAATAAAAAATCTCTATTTCCGTGTAAAAAAAATATCTGAGTTCCACTTTTGGAAACCTGATTTAACAATCTGGCTACGGACCATGCCATTTCATTCTCTCTTTGGTCGTCACCTATCCAGTAGTCAAAAAGATCCCCAAGAATATACAGTTGATCAGACTCTTTGGCTATATTGCTGAGGAAGTATTCAAATTGTATGGTAATCTGAGGGTCGCTGTCGGATAGATGTAGGTCCGATATAAACAATGCCCTTTTTTTTTTCACTTAGAAGTGGTTCCTTCTCTTAAAATCGATTCAATTATAATTTCTTTGATTGGTACATCAGCGTTAAAGCCTACGGTCTCAGTTGGCTCAAGTTTAATTTTATCAACAACCTCGATGCCAGCAACAACCTTCCCAAACACACAATACCCAAAGCCTTCTACGTCGCTCGATTTGTAATCAAGAAACTTATTGTCAACCACATTTATAAAAAATTGTGCTGAAGCCGAGTGAGGTTCGCTAGTTCGGGCCATTGCTATGGTATAGGCCATATTGCTTAATCCATTATTGGCTTCATTCTCAATAGGAGCACTCGTTTCTTTCTCTATTAGTCCTTGCTGGTACCCACCACCTTGTATCATAAAGTCATTTATCACTCGATGAAAAATGGTCTGATTATAAAACCCTGAGTCCACATATTTTAAGAAATTATCGACGGTCTTGGGGGCCTTCTCCGCATTAAGTTCGAGAGTTATATCCCCCTCAGAGGTTTTAATTATTACTATTTCAGTCATGTTTATTCCTCTATTACTGTTATAGACCTGATTATAACCGGTTGTACTGGGAAATCTTTTACAAAAGGACCTTTACCACCAGTTGGGGTGGAGGCAATTTTTTCTACAACTGACATGCCCTTTATGACCTTTCCAAAAACTGCATATCCCCAGCCCCTCACGCTTTTACTGGTGTGATTGAGGAATCGATTATCCGCCACATTGATGAAGAACTGTGCCGTTGCTGAGTGTGGGTCACGGGTCCTTGCCATAGCAATTGTACCAACCAAATTTTTTAATCCATTGTCCGCTTCATTCTTGATTGGTGGATAATTCGACTGTTCCACAAGTTCTGTAGAGTATCCTCCACCCTGGATCATGAATCTAGGTATGACTCTATGAAATATAGTTTCCGTATATAGCTCATTCTTTACATACCGTAGGAAGTTATTGACAGTATTGGGAGCTTTTTCGATATTCAATTCAATTGTTATGTTACCAAGAGTGGTATTCATGAGTACTCTGGGATTATTGGCGACCGCATTGGTACTAACAAACATGTAAATTGCTACAAACAAAAAACGATACATAGTTTCTCCTTTTTATATTTTTTTCTTAGCATAATTTTTTAGTATTTTCCTTCATATATAATTTTCCATGCACCATCCGCCTTTGACCAATATTGAATTTTCGACATTTTGTCCTCGAGATTATTACTTTTATAGTGTTGAGTGAAGGTTACGGAAGCCATTTGCTCTTTGCTAGGGTATAAAGCGATTGAGACATCATTTAAATCAACTGTAATCCATTTCTTCGCTAAATTGATTTGTCTTTTACGATTAGACCACTGAATATAATTTCTTCTTCCATCGTTATAAGATTGTGAATAATGGCCTAGATATTGATTAGTATCCAAACTCTCCCAGTCTATCCTCCATTGCTCTAGTTTTTCTAGAATTTCATCTCTTACAGTTCCGTTATTTTTTGCCGTTCGCCATTGGATCGTTCGTGTGATTATTATTGGTGTGCCACGAGGGTCGACGTATTGGTCTAGATACTGGAAGTCCTCATTACTAAGTACAATACATCCATCGCTTGCTAACGGTGGCCTACTATAGGTATCCCATGGACTTCCGTGTACCCAGATGCCATATCCGCTAAATCTTTTTAGTTTGTCCCAGTTATTAGGGTAGTTGATTGGGAAGGCTCCCGCCCCATAGAAATCTGATAGGTCAGTTGAATCAATTTGCTTGGTAATCCTGTAGACTCCAATAGGTGTCTTTTTATCTCCCTCCTTTACTTTCCCTGTACCTCCCTTGCCAATACTAGCGTAAAAATTATCAATATACTTGAATTCTGTTCCGAGATTTCTGAAGACGTAGAGTGTGGACAGGTTTGCATCTAAGATAAGAATATAAGGGGATTTTTCAGAAAATTTTAAAAGAGAACTGGGAAATAAAGTATTGAACTGGTCAATGTCTTGCCTTTTTACTCTGGCGATCGCTTCTGAAATAAGTTCGTCAGCTTGGGTGTCTGTTATGTAATCGTTACCGGGATTCGTGAGGGCTTCGAATCGAGCGGATAACAAATCCCCCTTAATTAGATGACCCAAATTAAAGTTAGGGAATTTCTGGGTCAGTTCTTCAACTTTTGAAAGAGCCGAATCTCCATCAGCATTGTAAATATCTTGCAATATGTTTATTAGCCTTGATTCAATCGTCTGCCCCGTTCTATCAGCTGTTGCTTGAAATGAAAGCATTCCCGATAAAAAAATAATTAAAAAAATTAGTTTTTGTGCTTTTCGATACATTGCTTTAATTAAAGATTTGCTTCCCTCACAGGGCTAGAGTGTTTTTGAAAACACTTCTTTAAGGATTAGCCAGCGCTTTTGCTCTCTTATCATTGTCAAAGTCTTTGTCCCCTTTGATTCAATGAAATTTGATTTATAATCTTGTTTGAATCGTACCACAATCTTGCTTTGCGATTTTGACAATATTTTTAGGTCGGTAATAAGTATGGAGATCATTTTCGGGCTAGTGATTCTTGATTTTCTGATCTCGGCCCATTTATTCCAAGATGTTTTTGTAGGTCTAAACCTTGGTGAATAAAAGGACAAATAATCCTCGACATTTTTGTTTTCCCAAGCGGAGGCCCAACTGATAACCGTTGAAAAAATTGCGGTATCGCTGTTACTTGTTTCCTTTTCTGAGGTCAATGTTATATCTTCAGTAGATTCCAATTTTTTATCTTTGGTAATTAAGTCGGTTGCTTGACTTGTTATCAGGTTATTTCCTGTTATATCAAAAAGGAGAGCGAGCTGAATTTTTTGGGTATCTGCTGAACGTTTTTTTTGAATTGCTCTCCTGTAGGCTTCTCCGGCTTTTTGTGCATATAGTTTGCCTAGATTTTCATATGCAGTCTTATAGCTAGGGTTGGTATTTAAGGCATTTTTTAAAGACACCTCCGCCTTCATGGGCTCATTGGTTAGGGTGTATATAACTGCCAAATTGTTATGGATTTCAGGGTTATTCGGATACATAACAGCTAGATTTTGAAAAATTTTACTAGCTTCTTTGATATCTCCTAATTGAATTTGGAGCAAGCCTTTCAAGAACATTTTATTAAGTCTATTTTCAGTATCTGAGTTAGAAAGGTTAAGTTGCTGAAGGGCCTTTGAATATTTTTTTTCATTAAATAAGGCTTTTGCTTTTTCATAGGCCTCATCAGCAGAAGCTAGATTAAAGCAGAAACCTAGTAAAAAAATAATGGCAAGAAGATAAAGTTTTTTTTGCATCTGTTATAATAATCCCCACGCAATTGCAACAAAGAACTAGATGTTTGGTGTAGTTTAACAATAACCATGCCAATCTCATAGGCTTTCTATTATGTTTTGATTACTGTCACTTTTAAATTCTAAAAAACCATTATTTCATTGAGTTTGGATATGGAATGCTCCAATGTTGAAAATATACAATTCACTAACCAGAAAAAAAGAAATCTTCGTTTCCATTGAAGAAAGAAAGGTCAAAATGTATGTTTGTGGTATGACCGTATATGACTACTGTCACTTGGGTCATGGGCGAGTAATGGTTGTTTTTGATATGATAAGAAGGTGGCTAGAAGTTTTAGGATATACAGTTACCTATGTTCAAAATGTGACGGATATAGACGATAAAATTATCAAACGTGCCAAGGACGATGGTCTAACCTGTGCAGAGTTGGCTGAAAAATTTATTAAGGAAATGAGATTAGACATAACTCGTCTTGGAGTTCGGCCACCGGATCACGAGCCAAGAGCTACCGATTGTGTGGAGGACATGCTCAGATTGATAAAGATCCTAGTTGAAAAAGATATAGCTTACCCCTCATCCGATGGGGATGTATATTTTTCAGTTAGTAAGTTTAAAAGGTATGGAGAGTTATCCGGTAAAACTTTAAGTGAGTTATGGGCCGGTCAACGAGTAGCAGTTAATGATAAAAAACACGATCCTTTAGATTTTGTGCTTTGGAAGAAATCTAAACTCGGGGAGCCAACTTGGGAATCACCATGGGGCCCTGGTAGACCCGGTTGGCACATCGAGTGTTCAGCAATGAGCAAGAAGTACCTGGGTGAGCATTTTGATATTCACGGGGGTGGGGAAGATTTGCAGTTCCCCCATCATGAAAATGAAGTAGCTCAGTCTGAATCAGCAAATAATTCGAAATTTGTTAATTATTGGATACACAATGGTTTTGTTAGAGTTGGCGATGAAAAAATGTCAAAATCATTAAATAATTTTTTTACAATAAGAGAGCTGATGAAAACCTATGACCCCGAGGTGTTGAGGTTTTTTATCCTTAGGGCACATTATAGGAGCCCTCTTAACTATTCAGAGGGTCATATCGAAGATGCACGGCAATCGCTCGGTAGGTTGTATTCAGCTGTTAAATTATCGTCCCTTAGATCGACAGAAGTGGATTGGAATTGCCCTTACGCTAAAAGATTTAGATCGGCTATGAGCGATGATTTCAACACGCCAGACGCAATTGCCAGTTTATTTGCGTTAACCGCCGAGGTTAATAAAAGCAAATCAAAAAGCATGGCAGATCAGTTAAAGGCACTCGCAATCACGCTTGGATTGCTAACAAGATCATCACAAGACTTTTTTCAATCGACTGAAATGTCACGAGAGATTTCAGCTGATATTATTAATACAAAAATTACTGAAAGAAACAATGCTAGGAAAGCTAAAGATTTCAAAAGAGCAGATAAAATACGTGATGATTTGTGGGAAAAAGGGGTAGAGCTCGAGGATGCTGCGGAAGAGACCAAATGGAGATATCTTTGATTCTTAAATTGAGTCAGCTATATTTTACTTTTAGTTTTTTGCAAGTCACTCGATGTGTATTTTTTGTTTTTGCCTTTGGGTTGGTAGGTTGTTTAAAAGCTATGGAAAACCGTCCTTATCACCATTTGCCAGATGGTGGCTTTAGAAATCCGGAAGGCTCGCCAGAACGATCTGCGAGTACAAAATGGTCTTATTGGGTCTTTAATCGAGAAAAGAAAAAACTTGATATGAAGATTGGGGAGGGTCACGCCGTTGAGGTGCAAAAGGTATTAGAACGCTTGGGCCAGTCGCAGGGTGAGGACTATGTATTATGGATCGGTCATGCAACGTTTTTGATGAAATTGGGAGATACTACTCTAATTACTGATCCTTTTTTCTCGCAAAATGCGGGCCCATTTTTATTTGGGCCTAAGAGGTATGTGCAGCCGGCTATCCCTTTGAACAAGCTCCCCAAAGTAGATCTAGTTCTGCTAACACATAATCATTATGATCATTTGGATTTACCATCGCTCACCAAATTTCCAAGTAAGGAGTCAAAGGTGTTGGTTCCATTAGGCCTGTCAAGGTATTTTGTAAAGAGAGATTTCAAGGATGTCTCCGAATTAGACTGGTACGAAAATGTTCAGATAGATAAAGATTTAAAAATAACCTTTTTGCCCGCTGTCCACTGGTCAAAGAGAACGCTTATAGATACCAATAAAACCCTTTGGGGAAGTTTTCTTATACAACATAAAGGTAAAAAGATATTCTTTTCTTGTGATACCGGTTACGGACCCATTTACAAAAAATTGGGGGATTCATACGGACCCATAGACTTGACCTTCATTAATATAGGTGCCTACGATTTCAGACCCATGTTTGATCATTCGGTCTATCATACCACGCCAGAAGAGGCACTTATGGTTGCTAGAGACCTCAATAGCTCAAAGGTGATCGGTATGCATTGGGGTACGGTAGTTCTTTCTCTTGAGCCGATAATGGAACCTCCAATTAGATTTAAAAAATTTGCCGGAAATTATAATTTCCAGACAGAAGACGCAATCGTAATGCCAATTGGTGGGCTCGAATTATTCTCCCAGTTGTTGAGATGATTTGAATAAGGGTGGTGTTGTAGTGTTAGTTTAGTCTATATTATATTGAGTCAAGGTTTAGGCTCCGACTGGATTAAAGGTAAGGTTAGATGCATAATCAAGTGAGATGAGTAATAAACAAGATATTTTCAAGAAAAAGAAAGATTGGGAAATACGCCATTTCTCCATTGAGCGTGTGTTTGGTCCACCAATGGCTATAATTAAGATGCCAGAGGAAATCACGAAAGGTCTAACCTTACTTACAGACAAGGTTTTGGAAAAAGAAGATTATCAAACTCATGGGAACCAGTTGGCGGGTCAAATTTATCATGAGCCTTCACTGACGGTGGATATGTTAGATGCTGTGGGTGCAGCCCACTTCTTTTATAGCTGTGCGATCGAGTTTACAGTAAGAGTTCTAGAACCAAGATTTCGAGATTTAGAAAAGAATTATAATTTAGATATGTTCTTCACAAGTGTTTGGGCTGTTTCTCAGTTCGAGGGCGAATACAATCCAGCACATATTCATACCGATTGTGATATTTCAGCTGTTTGCTATCTTAAAATCCCTAAATATCGGGCACGTTGGGGCAGTGACAGGACGTTTAAAGAAAATGAAGGAGATGGGCAAATAGAATTTATAGCCAAGTCATGCTCTGAGGGGTTAGAAAATGGAACTTTCAGGCATGCCCCTCAAGTTGGTGACTTTTTTCTTTTCCCGTCTAATTTGTTACATACAGTTTATCCTTTTCTTGGGGATGGTGAGAGGAGGTCAATAGCTTTCAATATGGCATACCAATTACGAAATAAAATCGACGGACGTATAAAATCCGGTAGGCCAGATGGCTTAGTTTTTAATTCGTTGACGAGAGCAGCTGAGACCTACGTGCCTAATATCAGTAAGAAGTGAGAGTAATCAATCTTCGTGGTTTTTTGTAATTTAGTTATCAAAGAAGTCTTTTACTTTCTCCATCCAAGATTTTGCACGAGGATTATGGCGTTTGGTATCAGACAAGTTGATTTTTTCTAGCTCTGCAAATATCTCTTTTTGGCGTTGAGTGAGGTTAACAGGCGTTTCAACCACGACATGCACCATGAGGTCTCCAACTCCCGAAGACCGAACCTCTTTGATGCCTTTTCCTCTAAGTCTAAATACTTTTCCTGTCTGTGTTTCTGCTGGAATTCTGATTTTGGCAGAGGCATGTAATGTGGGAATCTCTACAGCTCCACCAATCGCTGCATTTGTAAAACTTATGGGCATTTCACAATGTAAATCTTTTCCATCGCGTGTAAAAACGTCGTGCGGTCTCATATGTATTTCTACATACAAATCGCCGGCTGGGCCACCGTTACCACCAGCTTCCCCTTTGCCAGACAAGCGTATTCGATCCCCATTATCAACACCTGGTGGAATTTTAACTGACAAGGTCTCCTGTTTTTTTACCCGACCCTCTCCCCCGCATTTATTACACGGATCCTTAACCACTTTTCCTTGTCCTCCGCAGGTGGGACAAGTTTGTGCCACAGAGAAAAAACCCTGTGTCATTCGGACTTGTCCTTGCCCTTTACAGGTATTGCAGACAGATGGAGTGCTCCCCTTCTTGGCACCACTACCTCCGCAACCGTCACATGTATTAAGGCTAGGTATACGGACGCGGGTTTCCTTTCCACGGGCTGCATCTTCAAGGGTAATTTCTAGACTGTAGCGTAGGTCAGCACCTCGGTATACACCGTTACTAGATCTAGAACCTGTGGTCTGACCCCCAAAAATATCTCCAAAAATATCCCCAAAAGCGTCAGCAAAGCCGCCGAATCCTGCTTGTCCCCCACCCATTCCAGAAGAGCTCTGATCTATTCCTGCGTGCCCGAACTGATCATAAGTAGCTCTTTTTTCGGGATTACTAAGGACCTCATAAGCCTCCTTTGCGTCCTTAAAATTTGTTTCGGCCTGTTGGTTGTCAGGATTTCTATCAGGATGATATTTCATTGCCAACCTTCGATATGCCTTTTTTATATCACCATCAGACGCGTCCTTTGGTACACCTAAAGTCTGATAAAAGTCTTTTTTTGCCATTTTTATATTATTTGTTTTAAGCGTTACATTTTTACCCTATTTGGCATCATCATTGTACTCTTTATCATCTTTCACCTCTTCAAATTCAGCATCAACTATGTCTTTTTCGTCTTCAGGGTTTTTTGTTTCAGGTTTTTGTTCCTTTGCACCTTCAGACTGACCAGCACTTTGCTCATTGGCAATTTTTTCATATAGTTTTTGTGACTTTGCAGCCAAATCTTGACTTGCTTGCTCGATACTATCTTTATCCCCTGATTCTAAGCTATTTTTTGCTGATTTAAGGGCCTCTTCAATATTAGTTTTATCCGTGCTTTCTAGCTTGTCTCCATGTTCATCAAGCGATTTTTGCGTTGAGTGGATTAGCCCATCTAATTGATTGCGAGATTCAACTAACTCTTTAGCTTTTTTATCATCTTCGGCATTTAATTCCGCATCTTTGATCATGCGCTCTATCTCTTCTTCGCTAATTCCTGAGCTAGCCTGAATAGTGATCTTATTTTCCTTGCCTGTGGCTTTATCTTTAGCCGAGACATGCAACTTTCCATTCGCATCTATATCAAAAGTCACTTCAATTTGTGGTAATCCTCTTGGTGCCGGAGGTATCTCAGTTAAATTGAAGTCTCCTAGAGCTTTGTTACCGGAGCTCATTTCTCTTTCACCTTGCAAAACTTTAATCGTAACGGCCGACTGGTTATCGTCAGCTGTAGAAAACACTTGATTGGCTTTAGTGGGAATTGTAGTGTTTTTAGGGATTAGCTTCGTCATCACTCCCCCTAGAGTCTCTATTCCTAGAGATAGTGGAGTAACATCCAAGAGCAATACATCATCCACATCCCCTTTTAAAACCCCACCCTGAATAGACGCACCCATGGCGACTGCCTCGTCAGGGTTAACGTCTTTTCGAGGGTCCTTCCCAAAAAAGTCTTTTACCGTTTCCTGAACCTTCGGCATTCTGGTCATACCTCCAACTAGGATTACGTCATCGATATCTGTCACTTTTAAACCAGCATCTTTAACGGCCGTCAGGCAAGGCTCATTTGTACCGTTGATTAGGTCCTCCACTAAGCTTTCAAACTTTGCTCTTGTTACCTTTACAGCAAGATGTTTAGGTCCAGATGAATCAGCTGTGATGTAGGGCAAATTAACCTCGGTTTGTTGACTAGAAGATAATTCAATCTTTGCCTTTTCAGCAGCTTCTTTAAGTCGCTGTAAAGCAAGAACATCACCCCTAAGGTCGACTCCTTGACCCTTTTTAAATTCATCAGCCAAATAGTCAATTAAACGTTGATCAAAATCTTCACCGCCTAAGAATGTGTCCCCATTGGTAGATAAAACTTCAAACTGGTGCTCGCCTTCGACCTCCGCGATTTCTATAATCGAGATGTCAAAGGTCCCACCGCCTAGGTCGAAGACGGCAATTTTTCTATCCCCCTCTTTTTTGTCGAGACCAAAGGCTAACGCCGCAGCGGTCGGTTCATTGATTATTCTTTTAACGTCTAAACCTGCTATTCGCCCTGAATCTATAGTGGCTTGTCTCTGTGAATCATTAAAGTAGGCAGGTACGGTAATGACGGCCTCTCCAATTGATTCCCCCGCATAATCTTCAGCGGTCTGCTTCATTTTCATTAGGACCTGAGCTGAGACCTCAGGAGGAGCCATATCTTTCCCCTGTGCTGACACCCAAGCATCACCATTCTTAGCTTCTGAAATTTTGAAAGGTGAAGTTTGAATGGCTTTCTGTACTTCTTTGTCTTTGAAGCGTCTTCCAACTAGTCTCTTTACCGCATACAAGGTATTATCTGGGTTGGTTACGGCTTGTCTTTTAGCAGGAGCACCTACAAGAATTTCTCCGTCATCTACATAGGCAACTATAGACGGGGTAGTTCTTGTTCCCTCGGAATTTTCTATTACCTTGGCTTGTTTGTTTTCCATTATTGATACGCAGGAATTTGTGGTTCCTAGATCTATTCCTATTATTTTTGACATGATTTAATCCTTTTAAAAGTGAAGTGCGAGAAGCCTTTGGTCAATCCTTGGATTCTTGCTCTTTAGTTTTTTTCGCAACGTTAACCAAGGCCGGTCGAACCAATCTATCATTCAGGAGATAACCTTTTTGGAGAACCTCAACTACAGTATTGACCGGCTTGTCACTACCTAAAGCACTCATAGCTTGGTGAAGATTAGGGTCAAGCTTCTCCCCCAAGGGATCGATTTCCTTTATTTTTGCTCCCTCAAATGCATTTTCAAGTTGTTTGAGAGTAAGTTCAACCCCACTCCGAAGCACCTCAATGCTGGTGTTTTCGGCAGATAGAGCTGCTTCTAAACTATCTTTAACAGGAAGGAGGCTCTGAACGAGGCTTTCCGCACCGTACTTGTGTGCGTTTAACACATCGCTTTGGGCTCTTTTCTTGATATTCTCCGTCTCGGCTTTAGCTCTCAGCCAGGCATCTTGTTGTTCTGCAAGTTTTTTTTCAACCTCACGGAGCTTCTCCTCGACCTCATTATCTTTATCGCGGTCTTTATCCTCAGCCAGGCTATCCATTGAATCTGAATTCCCAGCTGGCGGAGTTTCTTCCTCACTTACATTAGTTGGCTTTTGTTCCGAATCTTCATTTTCTTGCATCTTGTTTCTCCGAGTCCGTATACTTTACAAATATGGAGATAAAGTTGGTTATTTCAAGGGTGTTAATGAAATAAAGTAATATTCAGGGCAAAAAAGTTTTATTGGAGGATCGGTGATTATGAGGTTTTGGTGTTTGATCGTTCTAATTTTGGGTGTTGAAGCTAGTGCAGAACCTTTATACAGAAAATCAACAAATTACTATTTTGTGAAAGGTAGTTCCGCACTAATGCTCATGCGGCAATTTTCTGAAAAAGGACCCACTGGTGTTGATGGGGAGCGTCATATTTTTGCCACCCAGTGGGAAGTACAATGGAAAATCAAGTATCAACAAGATGACCAAAAGTGTAAGCCGGGAGAAGTCACAACCATTGTTGGTATGACTACCACCCTTCCAAAAAGATCCAAAAAGCCGGAAAAAAGTGGAGAATTGGAGGTCCGGTGGGCAAATATGCTCGCTGCAATAAAGCGGCATGAAAAATTTCACGAAGAGCAGGCTCGACGGGCAGGTAATATGATAGAGCAGGCAATTCTCGGGCTTGAGCCAGGGTTGTCTTGTGACTTTGTAAAGAATGCTGCATCCAAAGTGGCCAATAAAATTTTGCGAGACCAGCACAAGGTTAGCCGAGACTATGATAGAGATACGAATTATGGTGCTAATCGAGGGATAACTCTCTTGTAAGCGGGTTCTAGTCTTTGGCACCCATTTCAATTGCTAATGTTCTTGACTTTTTTTTGTTCTCTACCTCTGCCAATTGGTCATGGTTTTCAGTTACCCATCCTTCCAAGTTGTCTATTACTAGCTCCTCTAAAGCTGACAACCAACTAGTGCTATCATTTAAGCATGGAATGTAGTTGAACTCTTTGCCCCCGGCTGTTAGAAAAACGTCTCTGTTCTCCATGGCAATTTCCTCTAGTGTTTCCAGACAATCTGACACAAAACCTGGACAAAAAACATCAACCCTTTCTGTTTTTGCTTGACCTAGATTTTTCATGATACCTATCGTGTATGGCTTTAGCCACTCGGCCCTTCCAAAGCGGGATTGAAATGACACTATGACATTATCCTGCGATATGCCTAGCTTTTCGGTGATTAATCGGCCTGTTTTGTGGCATTCGCAGTGATAAGGATCCCCTTCCCGAAGGCTAAATTCCGGAACACCATGAAAGGATAATATGAGTCGGGAGGGTAACCCACGATTCTTCCAGAAATTTTTTATCAAATTTGCAGAGGCCATTATGTAACCAGGGTTATCATGAAAATTACGAATAAATCTTAGGCCTGGCATATTGCGAAGCCGTTTGTAAGTGTCTGCTACCGCGTCAAAAACACTGCCAGTCGTACTGGAGCAGTATTGTGGAAACAGAGGTACCACCAGAATATTTACCACGTTTTCTTTTTTTTGTTTGAGGATGGCAGAATCAATTGATGGGGTACCATATCGCATTGCGTAGTCTATGACTAAAGGAGAGCGAATTCGATTGGTTATAGACCGTCGCAGAGAATCAGCCTGATTTTCTGTGTTGAAGCGTAAAGGTGATCCTGAATCTGTCCAAATAGACCTGTATTTTTCAGCAGACTTTTTCGGTCGAAACCTTAAAATAATCAGATGTAAAATTAGGAACCAAATTATTCTCGGTATCTCGACCACTCGTTTGTCCGATAGGAACTGAGCAAGGTATTTCTTCACAGCAGAAGATGTTGGAAGTTCTGGAGTTCCCAAATTCACCAATAAAACCCCTGTTTTTTTTGTCGCCCCATGCGAATATTTGGGTTCCTTTTCGTAGCTCATGCGGGTTTCTACCTGTTTACTATTGCTGGGATAATGCACTTGCAAGTAATTTTGCGGTAATATCTACTATAGGAATTACTCGCTCATATGCCATTCGAGTAGGGCCGATAACCCCAAGAGTGCCAAGTACCTGCCCATCTAGCTTGTAAGGAGCAGTTACTATACTACATTGATCAAGTGGAATGAGACCTGATTCCCCTCCTATAAAGATTTGAACTCCTTTCGCCTTGCTACTGACGTCTAGCAGTTCTATCAAGCCTGTTTTCCTTTCGAACATTTCAAAAAGTTGCCTGAGGTTTGACATATTCGACGACAGTTCTTGGACTCCAAGAAGATTATGTTCCCCAGAAATTACATAGGCCTCGTCTTTGTCCTCTGCCGCTTCTGTTCCCGCTTCTACAGCTTTAGTCATCAGACGTATCATGTCTTCTCGAAGTTCTTTAAGTTCATCTTGAATTCGTGCTTTAATGTTGGTAAAGGACATACCAGAGTAGTTGCTATTGAAATAATTGGCAGCTTCCAAAAGTTCAGATGAATCGTATGATTTATCTATTTTCAAGATTCTATTTTGCACATCTCCCTCTGGGGTCACAATAATCAGTAAAACCCTTTGATCCGATAGCCGAATAAACTCGATATGTCTAAATGAGGAAGCTACTCTTTTAGGTGTCATAACGACCCCTGCGAATCTTGTTAAATCGGACAACAAATGTGATGCCGAGGTTACCAAGGCATGAGCACTATCTGAGTTAAGTTGCCCCTCCAGCTGGTCAACCTCCAACTTGTCAAGTGGTTTCACAGTTAGCAGGGTATCCACAAAGAATCTATAACCACTGGCCGTAGGAATTCGGCCTGCTGAAGTATGAGGACTTGATATTAACCCCATATCTTCTAAGTCAGCCATTATGTTACGCACACTGGCAGGGCTCAAATCAAGTCCAGAGAATTTCGCTAACGCTCTGGACCCGACCGGTTGACCATCGGTGATATACCTTTCGACAAGTTTTTTAAGTAAAATTCTAGCTCTGTCTTTCAGCATGTTATTTTATTGATAGTTGTATTAATTCCGTCTTTTCGATCCGAATATGTGATTTAATTATATAGATGATTATGAATAAGTTTAAACGAGTTGCGCTAATAGGCAAATATAAAAGTCCAGAGATCGAGGAGCCCCTTCTCAAGCTTGGCAGTTTCCTAGAAGATAGGGGAGTTGAGGTGATTCTTGACGCACTAACTGCTGCTAATATTAGCAGAACCCACTACACTTCGCTGGATTTGGATAAAATTGGGGAAAGCATTGATCTAGCTGTAGTAGTTGGTGGAGACGGAACCATGCTAAATATTGCTCGAACTCTCGCACCCCATGGAGTGGCGATAGTAGGCGTTAACCAAGGGCGACTAGGTTTTCTAACGGACCTTTCTATGGATGGTATGCAAGAAAGTATCGAACTTATTTTGCAGGGCAACTTCGTCGTGGAAGAAAGAATGTTACTGGAAGCCAGTGTTACGAGGGATTTCAAAAAAGAGAAAGAGGTTCTTGCATTAAACGATGTCTATATTAACAAAGGGCCGGATGGGGGGCTGATTGAGTTACAGGTCTTTATCAATGGGGGGTTCGTTTTTTTTCTACGAGCTGACGGCCTAATATTAACAACTCCTACAGGGTCTACAGCCTATGCCTTGTCAGCTGGAGGGCCCATTTTGCACCCAAGCCTCAACTGTATTGGGTTGGTTCCGGTTAGTCCCCACACCTTATCTAATAGGCCGATTGTTGTTCAGAAAGAATCAGTAATAGAGGTAAAAATTTTAACAGCTACTGATGGCCGTGTGCACTTTGACAGCCACTCACACTTCGATTTGAGTTGTAAGGATTTGGTAAAGGTCAGGAGTGCTAAGATCCCCATTCGTCTCTTACATCCAGAGGGACATGATTACTATAGGATGCTTCGGCAAAAGTTACATTGGAGTGATTCTCTCTAGTAAAAAAATATGTTAAGAGCACTAAATATCAAAAACTTTATCATTGTAGAAAGCTTGGACTTGGAGTTTGATGGTCATGGGTTTGTTGCCTTAACAGGCGAGACAGGTGCAGGTAAATCAATTTTGATTGGTGCACTGTCTTTGTTGTTAGGGGAAAGGGTTGACAGCAAAGTTGTGAGAGACGGCTGCGAGAGGGCAGAGGTGAGTGCGGAGTTTTGTATTGAAAAATCAGAAACTATTAAACAGATACTACAGGAAAATGACCTTTTCGATAGAGAGGTATGTGTTTTACGTAGAACTTTTGACAACAAGGGGCGATCCCGGGCTTGGATAAATGGCGTGTCGGCAACGCTTGGTCAGATGAAAGATATCGGGGTGCATTTAGTCAATATTCATGGCCAGCATGATCATCAACTCTTAACTCGCTTTTCTGAACAACGAGATCTCTTGGATAAGTATTCAGGTTCTCAAGAATTGGCACTCCGGGTTGCTCAGAAATGGCAGCAGTGGCAGTCAGCTATCACTGATCGGAAACAAGCAGAGCAAGAAGCAGAGTACAACTCCAAGCAGTTAGATCACTTGCGGTGGCAACTGAGGGAGATGCAAGTAGTTAATTATACTAAGCAGGAATGGTCTGGAATAGAAGCGGAGCATAAAAAGCTTAGCAATGTGGCGTCATTATCTTCAGGAGTTGGCGAATTCCTTGATGCATTGTCTGAGGGTGAAAACTCATTACTGGATCAAATAACTGCAATCAAAAAACATCTCGACTCCGTTATTCAGCATGATGACAGCTTGAAGGAGCTGGCGGGAATGATTGATTTGGCGGAGATTCAGTTGAGAGAGGGCTCAGTAGTTGCAAAAAATTACCATAATAAGCTGGAGTTGGAACCTGGTTATTTACTCGAGATCGAGAAAAAAGTAGATGAAATCTTTTCTTTATCACACAAACACAGAGAGTCGCCGGAAAACTTACCTGACCTTAAGGCACACATTGAGCGAGAAATTTCCGGTTTGGAGGCGATCGCTGATTCTAAAAGTTTAAAGGCCTTAGAAACAGAACTTGCCAAGCAGTTTGAGAAAATGGCACGTGAGCTCACAACATTAAGATCGAAAGGGGCAAGGAAACTGGAGCATAAGGTAACCGAAGTTTTTAGTATGCTTGGAATGACGGAGAAAATATTTAAGATTGTTTTGACACATCAACCTGCGGGGTCAGTCGCTGGGATGGAGAGGGTTGAGTTTTGTATGTCAAATAAAGTTGTCTCGCAGCCGCAGCCAATTTCCAAGGTTGCATCTGGTGGAGAATTGTCGAGGATATCATTGGGAATTCAAGCAGTTATGGGTTCGGTGGTTTCTGTTCCAACTATGATATTTGATGAGGTTGACGCTGGAATAGGGGGCGGCATAGCCGAGATAGTGGGGCGTTTGTTGAAACAACTAGGTAGTACTCACCAAGTAATGTGTGTCACCCATCTGGCTCAAGTTGCCTCGGCAGCTCAGAGTCAATGGCGAGTTTTCAAAAAAAACGATAGTAAATCCATCAGTAGTTCGGCTGAACTTTTAGACAGAAATGATCGAGTCAAGGAAATAGCTCGAATGATTGGTGGTATTGACATAACCGAAACAACTATAAAGCACGCGGCAGAGCTGCTTGACGCAGCGTCGATGTGATGACAACACACTACTTAACACAATTTATACTTTATTGGTCAGCTTGACATTGCTTACACTTTCCGTATAAGTTAAGGGAGTGATCCGTAATAGAAAACCCTTTCTCAGCCGCAATCTTTAGTTGCCTTGATTCTATTTCCTCGTCAAAAAACTCCTCCACTACTCCACACTTAGTGCAAACCAAGTGATCATGATGATCAGAAGTTTTTAACTCAAAGGTTCCCTTCCCACTGTCGAAATTATGTCGAATTAAGAGGCCTGCCTGCTCAAACTGAGTTAGGACACGATAAATTGTGGCTAATCCTATGTCCAACCCTTCATCAGTTAGAGTCTTATAGACCTCCTCTGCAGTTAAGTGGCGTTTTTTACTCTCCTCAAATAAAGATAATATCTTTAATCTCGGAAGAGTAGCCTTCAAGCCAATACTCTTTAAGTCGTCAAAAGAACTCATAAATAGATTTTTATCTTCCCCATTGTAAAGACTTTATAATTTCTTCCCACAGGAATGGTAGCACATATTATACGTAGTATGGGGTTTGCTATGGTAAGCTTGATGCTTGAATAACAACTGTTCCAGTGATTTATGAGATATTGTGTTTGGATCTTCTTTTGTATCTTGTTAAGTGGCTGTTTTTTGGTCCCGCATAAGATTGATGTTCAACAAGGGAATTTTGTTGATGAGAAGATGATATCCCTTCTGAAGCTCAATATGACTCAGGACCAGGTGATTTATATTTTGGGAACCCCTTTAGTGGTAGATCCGTTTCACCCCAATAGGTGGGACTATGTATTCCTTGAAGGTGAGGTCGGCAATACTTCTATGAAAAGAGACCTGACATTAATCTTCGAAAATGACAAGCTTCAGCGAATTGAAAAAAAAGTGGAGTGATAATTGATCCTTGAGTATAAAGATTGAGTGGCAAAATGTTAAAAATTGGAATTAGTGGCTGTTCGGGCAGGATGGGGCAGGCCTTAGTTGAGGTTATAG
>CACOJS010000006.1 GCA_902627495.1 Hydrogenophilales bacterium
TAGTAAGAGGAAAACAGCTAGCAAGAAAAGATCAAGCGCTAGGAGGCGGTAACCTATAACCCAACACCATTAGCAGTAGGGGAAAATAATGACAGAGAAAAAACGTAAGCCTAATGCGGCTTTTATGAAACCGATGACTCCTGACGCTGCTTTAGGGGCGGTAGTGGGCAGCGATCCTTTACCGCGCACTGAGGTTACTAAAAAGATTTGGGCCTATATTAAGGATAGAGATCTTCAGGACCCAAGTAATAAGCGTATGATTAATGCTGACGAAAAGCTTTTAGCTGTGTTTGACGGTAAAAAGCAAGTGTCGATGTTCGAGATGACGAAGTTGATCTCTAATCATCTTAGCTGAGGGTAGTAACAATTAGTAGGGACTTTGATAGAGATAACTTAGTCCCTACGACGGGTTGCATTTGAGGTCTTTAGTGGTAGATCGAGCACCATTGATGATGCCTTTTGGAGCAGTCAGGGCGAGTGCTGATCATGCGGGGGAGATAGCATCCCCTCCGTATGACGTTCTGTCCCTTGATGATGCGAAAAACTTAGCGAAGGACAATAAAAACAGCTTTGTCAGAGTATCTAGACCAGAGGTTGATTTTGAGAACGACGTAGATCCGTATTGTTCTAAGGTCTACGAGAGGGCTGCCACAAACTTTAAGGATCTGTTAAATCGCAGGGTACTCGTGGAAGATGTAAGCCCTTCCTATTACATTTGGCAGATGAAGGTAGCTGGGGGTCAGCTTGTTGGAGTAGCTGGGGCCGTTTCTGTTGAGAGCTATGACCAGGGGTATGTAAAGAAACATGAGTTGACCCGACCCATAAAAGAAAAAGATAGAGTCCAACATATTGAAGCTTTAGGTGCACATACAGGACCTGTGATGCTTGGCTATTACGATTCTGAAAAAATTAGTCAAATAACCAGGATAGCTATGGGTGCAAGAAGTATTTATGACAATCTACAGCTTTGGGGTGTAACTCATTCTATATGGGGTCTAACAGACCCCGGTTTAGTAAGCGAAATGACTAAAGCGTTTGGAGACTGTTCGCAACTCTATATTGCAGATGGCCATCATCGCACTGCAGCTGCTTCAGTACTAGCAAAAAAAAGAAGAGAATTAAAAAACGAAAGTTCTTCGTCTCAGTACTTTTTGGGGGTGGCAATTCCCATCAGTCAGCTACAAATACTTGCATACAATAGAGTAGTACGTGATCTCAATGGGTATACCGCAGACCAATTTTTAAGTAAGTTGTCACAAAAATTTGAAATAATACCGAAAAATAAAGATTTCATGCCTAACCAGGCCATGACTTTTGGTCTATACATTAATGGCTCTTGGTACAAACTCAAGCTCCGCGATGCTCCTGTTTTGAGTTCATATCCAGAAGATGCTCTTGATGTTAGCGTTTTATCGAATTTAATACTTAAACCTATACTGGGTATCTCGGACCCGCGGACAGACAACAGGGTTGATTTTATTGGAGGGATTGATAGCTGTGTGCAATTAATGCAAATGGTTGATAATGGCAAAATGGCTTGTGCTTTCTCTTTATTTCCAACCAAAATAGAGGATTTAATGTTAATTGCAGACTCAAATGGGCAAATGCCTCCTAAGTCAACATGGTTTGAGCCCAAACTAGTAGATGGGCTTTTATCCATGAAGTTGGAATAATTGATTAATATTGATGGTCTACATTAATTTAGAAATTAATCAAGAAAGACTTTTGTGGAAGCCTTCAAAATAGATAAAAAACAGTTCGACGAATTGGGGTTCTTAGTCTGTCGCCAGGCTGCAAGTTCATCAACAACTTCGTACATGAAGACAATTGCGACCCATCATTTGGAGAATAGAACTCCCCCTTTTGAGTTGGAGGCCGATGTTGGCTACCCTGGAGCCCCAGAGACATCGTCCAAAGTAGGTGGGGGAACAATTCGTCGCCTACTACAAGCCTATAATAGAGATCCTGTGTTTTCTAGCTGGGCACATTCGGAGAGGGTAAGGAGCATTCTAGGTATCTTATTAGAGACAGATGCCTTCATGCTCTCACGTGTACATCATAACTGTATTATGACTAAACAGCCCCTATTTTCGAGTGAGACAGGATGGCATCGGGATATTCGATACTGGGCATTTCACAATACAGAGTTAATTTCAGTATGGTTAGCCTTGGGCAAGGAACATGCTGAAAATGGAGGTTTAAAAATCATCCCCGGGTCACACAAGATGACGTTCAACAAGGGGTCTTTCGATGAAAAAGATTTTTTTAGAAGTCAGTACGGTGGTAATCTTTTAGATAGAACTGTTGAGGTTTCATTGAATCAAGGCGACTTACTAGTCTTTCATTCTAGGACACTGCATTCAGCGGGGTGGAATAGAACATCCTCAGCTAAATGGTCCTTAGTGTTCACTTATTATCATCCTTTGAACTTCCCCGTCGCAGGAACCAGGTCGGCAAGTATTGATCCGGTAATAATCGGTTGAAAGTTTGGGTTACTTGGGGATTACAATTTTCTGGAGTAACTCTAAAACCTTTTCAGGAGGGCGAGCTAGCACTGCTTGCTCGCCAAGGATTATTATCGGTCTTTCGATAAGAATAGGATGTTGAGATAATATTTCAACCCATTGGTGATTATCATAAGACTTTGCTTTGAAATTTTCTTTAAAGAGGTCTTCATTCTTTCTGATAATATCCAGAGGTTCTTTATTTAATTTTTGTAAGATTTGCGTAATCTGTTTTGCGGTGGGAGGTTTTTTTAAATACTCTATAACTTCTGGCGTAATACCATTTTCTTTTAAAATAGCTAAAGCTTTTCGGCTTTTTGAGCACCGCGGGTTATGTAAAATTACTACCTCTTTAGAAATCATGTTTTAAATATAACCTATCATTTATCCAGTGTTTTTGAGACTATTTCTCGAGTGTCTTTTGATAAAGACGAACTGTTATATATCAACATCAAGGCATCTTTTGCTAAAGACCACCTCTCGGCATTGAGCCTTTGACACCTATCAAATCCTCGGCTAATTCTGGCAGCCACTTGTGGATTGATAGAATCTAAGATGATAATTTGCTCCGCTAGAAACTTGTATCCAAGGCCATTCTTATTATGGAATTGCAGGTGATTGACGCTGAAAGTCCTAAGTAGTGAGTAAACTTTGTTAGGGTTAGTGTAGTCGAACGCCTCATGCTGGGTAAGTAACTTTACTATGGCAAGAGTTTCTGGAGAACGGGATGCCGCTTGCACCGATAGCCATTTATCGACTGCCGATGGTTCTTGATTCCACCTGTCGTAGAAAATTTTCAAGGCCCAATTTTTTTTGTCACAGTCAGTATTAACCATCGCAGAAAGGGATGCAATAGTATCTGTCATATTATCTGAGTTTTTAAATTGATCTATGCAAATAGACTGAATACTGTGCTCACCTAATTCCATTAGATATTGTAAGCATATATTCTTAAGGGATCTTCGACCGGTTGCGGCTGGATCAGGTTTATATGGCTCAATGGCTGAGTTTGACTTATAAATTTCAAGTATTGAATTTTTATACATCTTTGCTATTTTCTTTATCAGGCTTACCCTTGATAGATTGAGGTTTTCAGGGTCCACTGTACTCATCTTCTCTGCTAGAAATAGCTCAGAAGGAAGTGAAATCACTTCAGCGGTAAATGCAGGGTCTTGCCTGCTGTTAGCTAAAATATTTTCAATAGCATTTAAAAAATGCTCTGGGTATTTCTGTGACAAGCCAGATTTTATTCTTTCTGCGTTATCAAGAATTACTTTGGTGGCTAATATCTGACTAGCTTCCCATCTGTTAAACGTATCAGTATCATGAGACATTTGATGGGTTAACGCATTCGCGTCATAGGGAAATTGAAGAGATACCGGTGCTGAGAAATTTCGCAGTAGAGATAGAGTCGGCTTTACAGGGATATTTTTGAAGGTGAATATCTCCTTCTTTTTTTTCATAGCTAAGATATGAGTTGTTTTTACCTCATTTTGGTCAATTAATGAGGTATTAAGGTCGTTGCCTTCAGGATCAATCAACCCCACTGCGATTGGGATATGAAAAGGCGTATGAGTACTAAAATCGTACCCTGGCAAAGACTGCTCTAGCTTGATTTCAAAGGTCTTGGAGATGGGGTCGTATTCGCTTTCAGCAGAAACTACGGGTGTTCCGGGTCTGTCATACCAAAGCTTAAATTGTGTCAGATCACTCCCGCAAGCATCTGCGATTGAGTCCACGAAGTCATCCGTGGTAACCGCACAACCATCATGTCTTTTAAAGTATAAGTCCATGCCCTTACGGAAGTTTTCTACTCCCACTAAAGTATGAAGCATCCGGACTAATTCAGCCCCTTTCTCATAAACTGTTGCCGTGTAAAAATTATTAATCTCGAAGTATGATTTTGGACGAACTGCATGCGCCATCGGACTGGCATCTTCCGGAAACTGTACCGCACGGAGATTACGAACTTCCTGGATTCGTTGAGTTGCTCTGGAATATCGGTCTGCCCCATATTCCTGATCTCGAAAAACTGTCAATCCTTCTTTTAGTGAAAGTTGAAACCAGTCCCTACAGGTAACCCGATTACCTGTCCAATTATGGAAATACTCATGGGCAATGACGCGGTCAATGAACATATAATCTCGATCAGTTGAGAGGTCAGGCTCTGCCAGAATATATTTTGAATTGAAGATATTTAACCCTTTGTTCTCCATGGCCCCCATATTGAAATCTTCAACAGCTACTATTGAGTATTGGTCTAAATCTACCTCTAGCCCAAACTTCTCTTCATCCCACTTCATTGCAGTTTTAAGGGCTGACATGGCAAATTTACATTGTTTAGTTCGCCCTGACTCTACATAAATTTTCAGGGAAATACGCCTGCCTGACATTGTTGTAAAATTATCCTGGATTTTTGACAAATTAGCGGCAACCATGGCAAAAAGGTAGCATGGCTTTGGGAAAGGATCCTCCCAGGTTGCCCAATGAGTTCGTCCTACTTGACCAGTGCCTACTAAGTTTCCATTCGACAAGAGAACAGGAAAGTGCTCACGGTCTGCTGAAATAGTTGTTACAAATTGAGCCATCACGTCTGGTCGATCTAGAAAAAAAGTTATCCGCCTGAAGCCTTCAGCCTCGCATTGAGTGAAATAACCCCTCTTGGAAAAGTATAAGCCGGATAGGGTTGAATTATGTCTTGGGTCTATTTCTACTAAAGTTTCTAGAATACAGCTTTCAGGTACATTAAATATTGTTAATTCATCATTCTCATAGTTATAGGCGTCTTCCCCAAGCTGAGAGCCTCCAAGATAGATTTCTTTTAATATTAAACTGACGCCATTAAGAACTAAGCGACTATTTTCTTTGGAAAAAAACTTATTCACAGAAAATTCTAATTTTGATCTGACGAGGGTCTTTTCTGCGTGAATTTCTATATTTAAACTGACTTTTTTGATAAAAAAGCGAGGTGGTTGGTAATCCTTGAGGAGTGTAGGGGTTCTGTTAGATCTTGACATAATTCAGTTCTGTTATTTTTATATTGTACGTGGTTGCTCGGGACCTATTTTATAACTAAAATATGAGTTGTTGCCAAACAAACAGATTTTAAGATCTTGTGGAGAGTAGACGTATGAAGCTTACTGACAAACAAATAAAGACGTTTGATGAGGATGGGTACCTCCTTTTTCCAGAATTGTTTTCCGAGGAGGAAGTGGGTAGTTTGAATGCTGAGGTTCCGGGTTTGTACAAACAGCATCGAAAAGAAAATGTTAGGGAAAAAAGCGGAGAGGTACGAACTAATTTTGGAGCCCATTTGTACAATACGACTTTTGCCAAATTAGCTAGGCATCCTCGATTAGTGGAACCGGTGATGCACATTTTGAAAGAGCAAGTTTATATGCATCAATTTAAAATTAACGGCAAGGCGGCTTTTACGGGAGATGTTTGGCAGTGGCATCAAGATTTCGCTACTTGGCATAATGATGATGGGATGCCAGATGCAAGGGCGATGAATATCGCCATATTTTTGGATGAAGTAAACGAATTTAATGGCCCGTTGATGTTTATTCCGGGTAGTCATAAGAAGGGTGTCTTAGGGGCTTTCCATGATACGGTTACTACTACTTACCCTCTTTGGTGTTGTGATGAGGATACAGTAAAAAAACTCATAGATCGTGGTGGTATAGTGGCGCCAAAAGGGAAAGCTGGGACTGTGTTGGTTTTTCACGGCTGTATGGTGCATTCATCGAGCAGTAATTTGTCTCCGTGGAGCAGACGTTCGGTTTATCTTAGTTTGAACGCCGTTTCAAACTATATTCGTAAGCCGACCCGTCCTGAATTTAAGGCACATATGGACTTTACTCCCATACGCTGTTTGGGGGATGACTGTCTATTGGATAGTAGTGTTGAGGTACCGCTACCATGGGCAGAGAATCCGGAAATCGCGATAGCCTAGAATCATACTCAGATGAATCTATTTACTAAATTAAAGGCTCTGGAGGAAAATAGAAGGCCTATTCGGATTGGTTTGATAGGAGCTGGCAAATTTGCCTCCATGTATTTAGCACAAATTCCCAAGACTCCTGGCGTGCATTTGGTTGGAATAGCTGACCTGTCCCCAGGTAATGCACGGGAAAACTTAGGTCGAGTAGGATGGGATTCAGAGCGGTTTAATGCCAAGTCATTAGATGAGGCATTTTCTCAAAGCATTACCTATGTGAGCGATAATTGGGAGGCGTTAGTTCAGCACCCAAAAATAGATATAATTATTGAGGCTACCGGTAGTCCCATGGCAGCCGTCTCTCATGCGTTGTTGGCAATAGAACATGGAAAAGACATTGTTATGGTCACAGTCGAAGCGGATGTGTTCTGCGGACCGTATTTGAGGCAAAAAGCAGATGCAGCTGGTGTGGTCTATAGCTTGGCATATGGTGATCAACCGGCACTGATTTGCGAGTTGGTGGACTGGGCTAGAGCCTCTGGTTTTGCTGTTAAGGCTGCTGGAAGAGGTCACAAATGGTTGCCAAAGTATAAGCAATCTACTCCAGATACAGTTTGGGATTACTGGGGCATTACTGAGGAAAATGCAAAGCTGGGTGGATTGAACCCTAAAATGTTTAATTCTTTTTTGGACGGTTCTAAGCCTGCCATAGAGAGCACAGCAGTGTGTAATGCTACTGGTTTGAAGCCAGCAATGGGTGGTTTAAATTTTCCTCCAGGTAGTGTGAATGACATTCCAAATTTGATGCGATTGACTAACGAAGGTGGCATATTGGCCCATGATGGTCAGGTGGAAGTGGTTTCATGTCTAAATAAGGATGGTACAGAAATACCGTACCATATTCGTCAGGGAGTTTGGGTGGTTTTTGATGGTGAGACTGAATATGTTAAGAGATGTTTTGGCGAATATCAGACCCTGACAGATTCGTCCGGCCGTTATGGATGTATGTATAAAAGATGGCATCTCATCGGGCTAGAAGTTGGTATTTCAGTAGCGTCAATTGGGCTTAGACGGGAACCAACAGGTTGTCCTACGGTTTTTACTGCTGATGTGGTGGCGGAGGCTAAGCGCGATTTGGCAGAAGGAGAAATCTTAGATGGGGAAGGCGGATATACGGTTGTCGGGCAACTCATGCCTGCGGGACATTCCATAACAACAGACGCCTTACCGTTGGGCCTCGCTTATGGTTGGAGGATAAATAAACCGATTCGTTCTGGAGAAGTCGTCTGTTGGAGCGATGTATCGGTAGATGAAAATAACGTTGCTGTTAAGTGTCGAAAAGAAATGGAAAAGTCCTTCGGGTGACTGACTAGCTTGTGAGTATTTTATTATATAAGGCCCAATAAGATCTTAGCTTAGTACTTTTGTTGGCCCCGCCTTATGCTTTAGGAAAATGGAAAGATCAAAGTGTCTGTCGCAGACAAAATAAAGATTGATTTAGCTCTACCGGTAATTGGGGCACCGCTATTTATAATAAGTAACCCTGATTTGGTTGTAGCACAGTGTACCGCGGGACTCATAGGCTCATTTCCAGCATTGAATGCACGTCCTGCTGAAGAACTCTATGTATGGTTAGACAAGATAGAAACTCAAATTCAGAGCTACAGACAAAATAATCCAACAGCCAAGGTAGCTCCTTATGCCGTTAACCAGATTATTCATAAGTCTAATAAAAGACTAGATCATGATGTTGCAGCATGTGTAAAGCACAAAGTGCCAATAGTAATTACCAGTCTTAGTGAACCAAGTGATGTGGTGGCTAGTGTTCATGGTTATGGCGGACTAGTTTTTCATGATGTAATATCAATTAGGCATGCTGAAAAAGCAATAGAGGCCGGAGTTGATGGACTTATACTAGTTGCAGCCGGGGCAGGTGGTCATGCTGGAACTCTTAGCCCCTTTGCCCTTGTTCGAGAAGTAAGGCGATTTTTCACGGGACCTGTAGCTTTGTCAGGGGCAATTACTGATGGAGCCGGGGTGTTGGCCTGCCAATCTATGGGAGCGGACTTTGCATACATGGGAACTCGATTTATAGCGACTGAAGAGGCTCAGGCTGCACAGAAATACAAGAAAATGATCGTTGATAGTCAGGCGACTGATATTCTATACACACCATTTTTTACCGGTGTTCACGGAAACTACCTAAAAAAAAGTATTACTGCAGCAGGGCTGAATTTGGATGACGTTCTTAGTGGAGATAAAAGTTTAATGGATTTTGGTGAGAAGAGAGAACGACTTAAGACATGGAAAGACATCTGGGGTGCTGGGCAAGGGGTGGGAAATATTAACGAAATATTGTCGACAGCCCAGGTAGTTGAGATGTTAAGAATTGAGTATCGTAGAGCAATTGATAAGTTAGTGGACGATGAATTCAATCAGGTAGGTACCACCTAATATGCCACAATATGTTTACACCATGAGCGTCGTTAGCAAGCTTGTTCCTCCCAAAAAACATGTTTTAAAAAATATTAGTCTTTCTTTCTTTCCTGGAGCAAAGATAGGTGTGCTCGGTATTAATGGTTCGGGAAAATCTAGTCTCTTGAACATTATGGCCGGTATTGATAAAGATTTCGAAGGTGATGCAAGGCCCATGAGTAATATCCGAATTGGCCATTTTCCACAGGAACCAGTATTAGATAAGAGCAAAACCGTCAGAGAAACAGTTGAAGAAGGGCTCCAGGATGTTTTTGATGCGAAGGCACGTTTAGAGGAGGTATATTCAGCTTATGGTGAGCCGGATGCTGATTTTGATAAGCTGTCTGAAGAGCAAGCTAAGCTAGAGCAACTGGTTAATATAGCAGGGCCAGATATTGAACATCAATTAGAGGTGGCTGCTGATGCACTTCGACTTCCAGCCTGGGATGCTCAAGTCGATAGATTATCGGGCGGGGAAAAGAGGAGAGTCGCCCTTTGTAGGCTATTACTGTCTGCACCGGATATGCTCTTACTTGATGAGCCTACTAACCATTTGGATGCGGAAAGTGTTGAGTGGTTAGAGCAATTTTTACACCAATTCACTGGCACGGTAGTCGCTATTACGCACGATAGGTATTTCCTTGATAATGTCGCTGAGTGGATTCTCGAGCTAGATAGGGGAGAGGGAATTCCGTGGAAAGGAAATTACTCTTCATGGTTAGACCAAAAGGACAAACGCTTATCTGTTGAAGTGAAACAAGAGTCAGCTAGGATCAAAACTATAAAGAGAGAGTTGGAATGGCTACGAGAAAATCCTAAGGCACGCAGAGGGAAGAGTAAGGCCCGTATCAATCGGTTTGAGGAGTTATCATCTTACGACTATCAAAAACGTAATGAGACCCAGGAGATTTTTATACCAGTATCGGACCGGTTAGGAAATGACGTTATTCAGATAGAGAATTTGTCGAAAAGTTATGAAGGGAAAGTACTTTTGGATAATTTGAACTTGATGGTGCCAGCTGGTGCAATAGTCGGGATAATTGGACCAAATGGTGTAGGCAAGACGACACTTTTTCGCCTTATTACAGGAGTAGAGAGGCCAGATTCAGGTAACATTAACATCGGAAAGACCGTCAAAATGGCTTATGTAGATCAGAGTCGGGATATTTTGGATGCTAGTAAAAGTGTCTGGAACGTGATTTCTAATGGACAAGATGTCCTCAAGGTTGGAAAGTTTGAAATGCAATCACGGGCCTATGCCAGTCGATTTAATTTTAAAGGGGTTGATCAGCAAAAACTAGTGAAAGATCTTTCAGGAGGAGAGAGAGGTAGACTGCATTTGGCGATCACCTTGGCTAAGGGTGCTAATGTATTATTATTAGATGAGCCATCAAATGACTTAGATGTTGAAACGCTCAGGGCCCTGGAAGATGCCTTACTAGAATTTGCGGGAACAATAATGGTTACATCTCATGACAGATGGTTTCTTGATCGGATATGTACTCATATATTGGCCTTTGAGGGAAACTCAGAGATATGTTTCTTTGAGGGCAACTACCAAGAATATGAAGTGGATAAACTCAAGCGCTCAGGTGAAAGCAAGATACATCCTACGCGGGTCCGTTTTAAATCATTGCAAAATTAAACAGGCTCGTGGCATCACCCACGTCCTATATATGGCATTTTCGTGGCCATAATAGTCATGAACTGAATATTTGTACTCAATGGTAGATTCGCAATGTGTAAAACTGCTTGTGCTACTTTTTGAGCATCCATCATAGCTTCGGGTTTTATGGTCCCATCAGCTTGGGGAACTCCTTCAGCCATTCTTGCGGCCAGAGGAGTCATGGCGTTACCAATGTCAATTTGACTGCAGGCTATATCGTGTGCCCTGCCATCCAAGGCAGTGCTTTTTGTAAGTCCGGTAACTGCATGTTTAGTAGCCGTGTAGGGAGCTGAATTTGGCCGGGGTGCATATGCAGAAATAGATCCATTGTTTATTATCCTTCCGCCTTTGGGGTCTTGGTTTTTCATTAATTTAAAAGCTTCTTGAGTACAGTAGAACATTCCGCTGAGATTAATGTCGACAACTTGCCGCCACACGTCAATCTCCAATTTCTCAAGAGCAACTCCTGGTGCACTAATTCCAGCATTATTAAACAAGACATCCAATCTTTTATATTTATCAAAGGTCTCCTGGAATAGATCAGAAACAGATCGTGGATTAGCTACATCAGTGACTACTGCAATTGCACTATTGTCACGGGATGGAAGTTTCTCAATCACTTTTTTTAGATTACCAATTCTTCGTCCAGCTAATACAATATTGTATCCCCCTTTGAAAAGTTCAATAGCTGTTGCTTCACCTATCCCACTGCCCCCACCGGTAATGATGGCTACCTTCCCTTCGATACTCATATATTGCCCTTTTATAGTATAAAAAAATCATAATAACTGTAGGGTATTATCATACAGTAGTTTTAAAAACCCTTACTCTGATGTATTCTACTATTATAATTAAGTTAGTAGGACTAAAAAGACAACCTAGGCCATAGCATGCCATTGGACGAGATATTTTTTAGATATATTTGGGTTCTTCAGGTTTCCTTAACAGTACTTTTTACATTGTTGTTGGCTGTACTGTTAAACAAAGCGATTAGGCATTTTTTGGCTAAGGCAGAGTTGTCACCCAATATATTAGATGATGTTTTGCTAGACTCTATGACTGGGCCAACTAGGTGGCTTGTGTGGCTCATAGGACTTTACTTTGCTGCCTATATTATAGGAAAACACACAGAATCTCCAATATCTGATTTACTTGAGACTGCAAGAAACCTAGGGATTATTGTTTTGGTAACTTGGTTTTCTCTGCGTTTTTCAAAAAAGTATGCGGGTAGATATGTCGGACACAAGAAATCTCAAAACAAATCTGTTGATGTAACTTTAATATCATTGTTTGGTAAGCTTTTCAGGGCTGCAGTAATTGTTATATCTGGTCTAGCTATTCTTCAGACAATGGGTATTAGTATTGCTGGACTGTTGGCGTTTGGTGGTGTAGGAGGTTTAGCAGTTGGTATGGCTGCACGCGATATGCTGGCAAATTTTTTTGGAGGCCTAACAGTCTATCTTGATCAGCCTTTCAAAGTGGGAGATTGGATTAGGTCACCAGAAAAAGAAATCGAAGGCACTGTAGAAGATATTGGATGGAGACGGACGGTTATTAGAACCTTTGATAAGAGACCTCTCTACGTCCCAAACGCTATTTTCACCAATATAACGGTGGAAAACCCGTCTCGTATGAGTCATCGGCGTATATATGAAACTATTGGTGTGCGTTATGATGATATTGGGAAAGTTGAAAAAATCATTGAAGAGGTTCGTATATTACTGGAGGCAAGCAAAGATATTGATCAAAAACAAACCTTGATGGTTAATTTAAATAAGTTTAATCATTCATCTGTCGATTTTTTTATCTACGCTCATACGACTACAACTGTTTGGACAAAATTTCATACTATTAAAGAGGGTATCTTGCTGGAAATTGCCGATATAATAAATAGGAATGACGCAGATATTGCGTTCCCTACAACCACTATACATATTTCAAATTTAGAAAAACTAAAGCAGACAAGTTAGGTGTCTTTAATTTAGGGTAGTTTCGCTATGGGAATGTCTATTAGTAGAGGGGACTGCCTACCATCACTCTGCCTCAGCAATTCGGCTATCTCTTTAATGTTTTCGGTTTTAACTGCGGGTATCCCCATAGATTTTGCAAGAGGCACATAGTCTACCTCTGGATCCGTAATACTCATTCCAATAAAATTTTCGGAGCCGCGGAAATTTTTGAGCCTTTGTTTGAGTATTTGGTATCCTTGGTTATTTAAAATAACATAAGTAATTGGCAGATCAATATTCGCTGTCGTCCAAAGAGCCTGTACCGAGTACATGAAACTGCCGTCACCAATAATAGCAACTACAGGTCTGGGTCTCACGCCTAGCCCAATGCCTATTGCTCCAGCAGTCGCAAATCCTATACCACCTGAGGCGAGCCCAAAATACCGACTTTTATCCTCTATTGATAAAAAATTTAGCAAACTGACGGTAGAGCTGAGACCTTCTTCAACTATTACTGCAGTATCAGGTATACTTTCCGCAATAGTCATCATCAAATATTGAGGGTTTATAGGTTTGTCATGAGCAAGTCTTCTAGTCTCCAAGACTAACAGATTTTTTTTTATCTGCCAGTTGGTTTTGGAAAAAGTTTTGAGCCTTTTTTTTGATTCATGCTTTTGTTGGGTAGTTTGATCAATCTCAATTTGGGTGATCAGAGCTTCTAAGGTGTTTTTTATGTTCGTATTTATAGCAAACTCGGTTGTATAGTTTTTTCCAAGTTCTTCGCTATTTTCAGATATATGAATAATAGGTTTTCCGAAAGGTATAGGCTCGATAGTGCTCATAACAGACATTCTTAAAACGTCGGATCCTAGAAAAATTAATAAATCATGCGGTTGTAAAATATTTTTGACAGTCTGCTGGTTACGAGATAAATGCCCTTGATAGCATTTATGCTTACTCAGGAAGTGAGATCCATGGGGAATTGTTTGTTGCCAAACCGGTGCTCCTATTATTGATGCTAAGTCACCTGCAAGGGACAAAGCTCCCCTAAGGGGAATTTCATCTCCCGCGATGATTACAGGATTTTTAGAGGCCAAAATCCTTTTAGTTATCTTTTCTATTACTGTGCCTGATGGCCTAGTCTCAATATCTATTCGAGTTGGTTGGGCAATTGGTTGCTCAACATCTCCTTCCAATATGTCGCCTGGTAGACTTATGAAAACTGGGCCTGTTGGTGGTGTGAGTGCAATTTTAGCAGCACGTCGTACAACTCTATCTAAATCCTCTGTTTGAGTGACTTCTATGGACCACTTCACCAATGGTTGTGCTATCGGTACTAATGGTGCATAGAGCATTGGCTCCATTAGGCCATGACCTTGTTCTTGTTGGCCGGCTGTAAGTATAATGGGGGACCCAACAAACTTGGCATTGTATAAGGATCCCATAGCATTGCCTAATCCTGGCGCAACATGAACATTAGCAACTGCTAAGTTTCCAGTCGCTCGGGCATAGCCATCAGCCATGGCCACTACAATTGCTTCCTGGAGGCCCAAAACATATTCTATATTTTGTTGAGACCCGATAGCCTCCATAATTGCTAGCTCTGTTGTACCGGGATTACCAAAAATATATTTAACATTCTCCGAGAAGAATAATTTGATAAGCCTCTCATAACCTTTTGTACTCATTTCCTTTTTCTATCTTTTGCCCAGGTATCTCTCAGGGTTACCGTTCTATTGAAGACAAATGAGTTTTTATTGTCATTAATTGCATCTAGAATAAAATAGCCGTGACGTTCGAACTGAAATTGATCTCCTATTTGTGCAGATTTTAGACTTGGTTCGATAAATGCCTTAGTAGTTTTTTTTGAGTGAGGATTAAGGTGTTCCAAAAGATTTTCAATTTTTGAAGGGTCAGCACTTAGAAACAATCGATCAAATAGGTTTATTGTGCAAGGAATAGCATGTTGCATGGAAAGCCAGTGGATATTACCTTTAACTTTGTGATAGTTGCTTTTTAATGATCCCGATTTTGATTCTGAAAAATAACGGCAGTAGATTGTATTTGGTTTGCCTACTTCATCAACATCATAACCAAGACATTCAATGACATAGCCAAACCGCAGTCTTACTTTATTGCCGGGATATAACCTGAAAAACCCTTTGGGGGGAGTGATAACAAAATCTGACTTTTCTATCCATATTTCTTTTGTAAATGGTATTTCCCGGGTTCCAAGTTGCGGTAATTTTGGATGATTACCAGCAATGCAATGTTCTATTGAATTATTCGGGTAATTTTCAATAACCAACTTAAGTGGATCTAGAATCGCAAACCTCCGTTGACACGAGTCGTTTAATTCTTCTCGAGCACAGTCCTCAAATATTGTATAGTCAATTATAGAGTCTGATTTTGATATACCAATACGATCACAGAATTTTTTAATCCCACTTGATGGGTATCCTCGACGTTTAGCCCCGACTAGGGTTGGCATCCTCGGATCATCCCATCCGTCTACGTGCCCTTCCTCTACAAGTTGAATTAATTTTCTTTTTGAGAGGACGACATGCGATAGATTTAGCCTCGAAAACTCATATTGTCGTGGTACGGGAGCCTTTAAGATACCATATTTCATTAGTTTATTAAGAATCCAGTCATACAGAACCCTATGATCCTCAAATTCGAGGGTGCATAAGGAGTGAGTTATATTTTCTAAGGCATCCGAGATACAGTGGGTATAATCATACATCGGGTAAATGCACCACCGTCTGCCAGTTTTGTGGTGGGTTTTGTGCAATATCCTGTAGATTACGGGATCTCGCAGATTAAGGTTGGGAGCCTCCATGTCTATTTTTAGGCGTAGAACATGACTACCTTCTTTGAATTTTCCAAGACGCATATTTTCGAAAATTTCTAGATTTTCTTTAACCGAGCGAATCCTGAAGGGGCTATCAATTCCTTTTTCCGTTAATGTTCCCCGGCATCTCCTTATCTCATCTGAGTCAAGGGAGTCTACATACGCATCCCCCTTCTTTATAAACTCTAACGCGAAATCATAAAGATATTCAAAGTAGTCTGATGAAAAAAACATTAATTCTTCCCAATCAAATCCGAGCCATTTAACGCTTTCTTTAATTGCTTGAACATATTCCTCATTTTCTGTCACAGGGTTTGTGTCATCGAATCGAAGATGGCATGCTCCATCATAATCCTTTGCTATCCCAAAATTTAGACAGATGGATTTTGCATGTCCTAGGTGTAAGTAACCGTTGGGTTCTGGGGGAAATCGGGTTCTGACAGAAGTCGTATCGGGCTTTGCGTCGCATTGGTCCCGAAACGGTTTGGGCCTCCCACTCCACTTCCGTCCATCAAAAGCGTTATTATTCAAATCTTGATCAATGATATTACGGATGAAGTTGATTCCAGGTTGATTTTTATCCTCAGAAGTTGATTTTATGACAATTTTTTTCTTCTTAATCATTGAATGTAGTATACATCTTAATTGTACTTCGGTTTTATGGTAGAGATAAAAATTTGAGTTTTTATATATAGCTTGAACCTTCAATTACCGGATGATTTTTAAGGAAAACCTCATCAACATCTAGTCCTATCCCAGGTTTCTCTATAGCTCTAACAACCCCATTTTCATCAACATTATAGGGTTTTTCGTCAGTTAAGTGATCTCTAAAAAGATTGTTTTTTGATACGTCGGCTTCAAAGTAACCGCTATTATCAATCGCAGATAGTAGATGAATAGATGCTGCCATATTCAAAGCAGTCTTTGAGCTGTGAGGGTGAATTGGTAACATCCATGAGGATGCTAAGTTTGCTACTCTTATAACCTCAGTCATACCACCGGATTTCGAGAGATCGGGTTGCAGTATAGTGATGTTTTTTTCCTCAATCAGTCGGTTGAATTCAAATCGTGTATAGTGGTTTTCGCCAGCTGCAAGTGCAGTTCGTCCGAGTTTTTTCGCTTCATAGTAACTTCTATAGTCGTGTGCCGGAAATGGTTCTTCAAGCCATCCCACGTTTAATTCATCCAGGAAAGGCATTATTGTCCTGACGTCATTTAGACTATACCCAGTGTTGGCATCTGTTAGTAACGTAATACTTTCCCCAAACTCTTTTCGAATCCCAGTGATTCGACTTATGTCATCAGTGGTGTTATCACCTACTCTAAGTTTTAAAGCCTTATATCCTTGTTCAATTAGTGGCCTAGCTTCTTCAATCAGGCGTTCCGTAGGCTGATACCCAAGCGCGACACCACCGGCATAGGTCGGGATGCTTTTGCGGCTACCACCTAGAACCTTATAAAGGGGTAATCCAAGATATTTTCCTTTGATATCCCATAGGGCTAGGTCTAGCCCAGAAAGGGCCAGACATGCACCAGTGCCCATTCCGTGACTAGCAAGTTGATTTCTATAAATAATATTCCAGATAGCATTAATGTCAGTCGCATTTTGACCCTCCACAAGCATCTTTATTGTGGTGTTTATTAAATGGGCGATTGCACCAGGGCACCTTCCGTGGTGAGCCTCTCCCCAGCCTATAAGGCCACCCTCTGTAATAACTTTTACAATGACTGCATCATTTTTGATGGAATTTCCGATACCTAATCGTACTCGGTTTTCTATCTCTATTGGGAAGGAGATAGGGATAGCCTTGATTTCTTTAATAATAAGGTCTTTGTATTTTGGCATCTTTTCCCTCTTGATTTTGATTGGTGTCTGAAACCTCAGGAAGAGTTTTCTTGTATAAAAGTCAAAAGCAATTTTTTAGTTAAAATTTCAGGAAGAATAACTGGTGACTTTCCATTTATTGGGTATATTACATATAGGGGAATCCCCTGCCGACCAAGATTTTTCAAAGCCTCAGTGATTTGTGGGTTATGGTTTGTCCAATCTGCCCTGAGCAATAAGAAATTGTTTTTGGTGAAGTAATCTATGACTTGGACATTCTCTAATACAGTTTTCTTATTAAACTGACAGGTGAGACACCAGGCAGCCGTAAAGTCAACAAAAATGGGACGGTCTCTTGTTAATCGTATTTTCTCAGGTTCCCATGATTCCCACTGGGGCTGTGTAGAGACAGTCAGCTGTTTATTATTAATGTTCCGAGGCCAACTAATAGTTAGAGCTGCAACTATGAACAAAAAGGCGACTCCATAAAGAAGTTTTTTAATGCCTGGGCTTCCGGAAATTTGACCCTTACCGTATGAAAACAATCCAATCGCCAGTAATAGGATGCCGGCAAGTATGGTGAACACCCCATCCACTCCTACCTGTTTTCCTAAAACCCACACTAGCCAGGCTACTGTGAAAAACAGGGGGAATGATAAGCTTTGTCTCAACGTTTGCATCCATTTTCCCGGTTTAGGGAGTAACTTAATCAATTTGGGCTGGATCGACAAAGCTAGGTAAGGTGAAGCCATACCTATTGCAATTCCTGAAAAAACCACAAAACCAATAAGACTAGATTGCGTTACCGAGAAGCCCAAGGCTGCTCCCATAAAAGGAGCTGTGCATGGTGTTGCGACCACTGTTGCTAATACCCCAGAGAGAAAATTCTCCAAATATTTTAGTTTGATATTAACGGAGGTTGCCATCCCTTGAATTGAACTTCCAAAAATATAAACATCTAATAGGTTAAGTCCTAGGGCAGAAAAAAGTAGAGCCAAACTAGCAATAACCAACGGTGACTGTAATTGGTACCCCCAACCTAATTCTAATCCACTACTTATAAATAGAGTCATAATAAAAAAAACAATCCAAAAAGATGTCAGAATGCCCAGTGAAAAAATAATTCCTTGTGTACGGATTGAAATGTTTTTGCCATGTTGGGCACCTTCAATCAAATTCAGGGCTTTTATGCTGATTACTGGTAAAACACACGGCATGAGATTGAGAAGAAACCCCCCAATTAGAGAGAAAAGAAGTGCAGTTAATAGGGTAATTGGTGAGGTTGAGTTTTTATTTCCCATTCCAAGGTAGTTAGTATCTTTAATTTTTGGATTAGCTAAACTAATTTGTTTAGATTGATGTCCGTCAGAGAAAGACGGCTTAGCAACTATGATCCCTTCTACGCCCGCACCGTGTGGAGCTCCTTGTTTAGTTCTCTTTATTTTAAGATTCCAAAAGTTTCCCTCTTCAGTTAGGATTTGTTGACTAGAATAGTTAATTATATTGTTCTTCGTTGGGAAGAAGTACAGGCTTTCTAAATTTGATGCTACTGATTGAGGTATTTTAATATTAAGAGAGCTAGGAGAAAGCCAGATCTCGCTACCATTGTCCTCCATGTTGAGTTTGCCGGGAATAAGACTTTTGGCAGAGGTTATTTCTTTCAAGCTAACATTATTTACGACGCTTTGTGTGCCAATCGCGACGTTGCCCGACAGTTTTTGATTTCCAGGAATACATACATCTTTGCAAGCAAGCCATTCAACCATGGCATTGATTTGAAAAATCTGTGACTTGTGAGATTTTGGAATTTGAATTTTTGTTAGCAGGGTGACTTCATCTGAGTATCCAAAGTTCACCAAATCACCGAACTGGAATTTTTCTGGTGCTGGCCATAAGATATCAGAAACCATAGTTTTTGGTGGCAAAGCCCACTCAATTTGAGTCGCATAACCAGCGTCTCCTGGATTTTTCCAGTAAGTATGCCAACCGTTTTTCATACGAAGTTTTACAGCCACAAATAGCGTTTCTCCTGGCTGGATTATGGTTTTTTCTAAGATGAGAGATGCCTCTACCTCGTCTGCTGGTGCATACGAAATATGAAATAGCGAGATACAAACAAATATTAGTAAATAACGAAAAATCTGCATGATTTTTATTTTATGATCGAATAAAATATTTTAAACGTGGTTATAGCATTGTTTGACGAAAATATGAATGAACATTTACTTCATGTTGCTAAAGTATTGAGACAAAAAGAGTTTGATTCGGTTCAGAAAATTTCGCGTGATACTTTCCTCGATGACTCAGAGGTATTACGGACGTTGACTTTACTCACCAGTTTGGGGTTTCCGGTAGAATTTGCAGAGGGCAGAGGATACCGACTGATGCATCCTGTTTCATGGTTATCTAAAGATGCTATTGACGCAGAGCTGGGTCGGGATAGGGGTAATTTCATGTTGGAACTCGTTGAATGGACCGGTTCAACTAACTCTGACCTTTTAAATAGGTCAGATAATTCCAATCTTGATGATAGGACGGTAGTCCGGGTAGCAGAGATCCAAACCCAGGGAAGGGGCCGTAGAAGCCGAAAGTGGATTAGTGGGGTGGCCGATTCTCTTACTTTCTCTTGCCTAAAAAGTTTAAACTTAAAGCCAAGCCAATTATCTGGTCTTTCTCTTGCGGTAGGAGTTGGGGTAGTTAGGGCACTTATCGCTCTCGGGGGGACTGATTTTTGCCTTAAGTGGCCAAATGATATTATCAAAAATGGAAAAAAAATTGGTGGAATTCTCATAGAAATAGCAGGGACAAGAGAAAACACCGTGTCCGTCGTTATTGGGATAGGTTTAAATGTAAGGCAAACAGCCAATTTTTATAAAGACCACTTTCCAGCAGCAACGGACCTTTTCTGTAACGGAATAAGGGCAGATCGGAACCAGATTTTGGCATATTTATTGATAGAGCTTACAAAAATTATGGAGACATTTGTTGATGGAGGGTTTCTCTCATTTCGGAGAGAATGGGAAAATTTGCATCAATACCATGGTAGTAAAGTTGATTTTATCCTTAGCAATGGGGAAAAAAAGGAAGGTATGGTCCGAGGTGTTGACTCAAGAGGTGCTTTGTTGATTGAGTCCTTCGGAAAAGTAAGCAAGTACAATGCAGGAGAAATTAAACTCAGGGTTACGGAATGAACAAGCATCAAAAACAGACAAGCATAATGGTAGTAGATGCTGGCAATAGTAGAGTCAAATGGCAAAGTGAGCTTAAATCTGGTGACAAAATCAGAAATTTTGTTGCTGTCAGTGATTTGGGAGATATAGAGCCACTCTGGGCTAATCTTAGGAAGCCAGAGGTTTGTGTCATATCGAATGTTGCAGGTCCAAGATTAGAAAAAAAATTTGTATCAGCATGTTTTATGCTATGGGGAATTAAGCCAATATTCGTCAAAAGTCAAAGGACTTGTTGCGGAGTAACAAATAATTACTATGACCCTCACTCTTTGGGTAGTGATAGGTGGGCTGCTTTAATAGGAGCCCATGATTTAGAGTTAGGGGATTCTTTAGTGATAACATTAGGTACCGCGTCTACTGTAGATGTGCTCTACAGTGATGGCAATTTCATGGGAGGTATAATTTTTCCAGGTCTAGATCTAATGGGAAACTCTTTATCCCAAGAAACCTATGCACTAAGAAATCCAAATGGGAGAGATTCTAAATTCCCTCGAAATACTGTTGATGCAATATACTCCGGTTCTATGAGAGCGACTGCGGGAGCGATTGAGGCCATGCGGTTGCAGGTGTTAATCGATAGGGGTAAAAGCCCCCAGCTTGTTTTCTCGGGGGGGAACGCCCGCAAAGTAGCTAAACACTGTCATAAAAATAGATCAGTGCATGATAATTTGGTCATTGATGGGTTGATTAGAGTAAGTCGAGATTTGATATGAGACTTATATTCCTAATACTGTTGGGTATTAACATTGCGTTAGGCTCTCTAATCATAATTAAGAAAGAAGATATCAATGTCTCTGACGGGTTGTCAAGTAGGGGGAATTTATCCAGACCTTCAGATAAGTCGAATGTTAAAGTAGAAATAGAACAAAAAGAATTTCTAGGTAGTTGTTGGCTTTGGAGTGTTTTTTTAATCGGAGACAACCGCAAATATAATTTAGAATACGATGATGATCGCATCAATCAAATCCTAAAAACTGATATGTTGCAATCAAGGTGGTGGGTTTATATCCCTCCACAGCGATCTTTGGCCTTGATGAATGAAAAAGCGGAGTTTCTAAAATTATCAGGTATCGACGTTTTTCCGCAGACAGGACCAGGAAAAATGAGGTGGTCTATCTCATTAGGTCGTTTCTCCAGTGAAGACGGTGCTAGGGATTTTGTCGGACGTGTGAAAAAGTTAGGAATTGACTCCATAGTGCTTAACAAGAGTCCTAAAAAACTGAAACGCATATATGTGGTTTTGCCTATCAATGACTCAAATAAAACGATACTTGAAACACTAAATACAATTCATCCAAGTTATGAGTGGCAAGAGACTGAGTGTGTTGAACCTTAAGAGGTTTTTAAATGATTGGGATTTAATAATCTATTCTATAAGTTTTTTTACGTTTTCCGTCAAACTATCAGTTAATAAACTAGGGTCTGTAGCTGAACTACTTTTGCTTAGGTTGTTAGCAATGTCTTTAGCTAAACTTTTACCAAATTCGACTCCCCACTGATCAAAAGAGTTTATATTCCATATAATGCCTTCACAGAAAGTTTTATGTTCGTATAGGGCTATAAGAGAGCCTAAAGTTCTCGGAGTGATTTTGTCCATAATGATAGTATTACTGGGTCGATTACCAGGAAAGACATGTTGAGTGATAATGTGCTTTAATTGGTTCGGAGCAAACATTTTTTTGTCTGATTGACTTTTAGTCGAGTTTAAGTTTCTACCTTCCATTAGGGCCTTCGATTGGGCAAAACAGTTCGCGAGCATAGTGTTGTGAATTTTCCGTGCATCATCTTCTAGTTCAGTATCGTTTAGCTTATTAGGGTTGGCAGCAATGATAAAATCGCATGGCGTTATGGTGCTGCTTTGGTGTAAATGTTGTGAAAATGCATGTTGAAAATTGGTACCTCGGTCACCCCACATAATTGGAGCAGTCTCGTAGTTTATTTGATGCCCTGCCCGATTAACACTTTTGCCGTTACTCTCCATCGTTAGTTGCTGTAGGTATGCAGGAAGAAAAGAAAGCATATCAGAATATGGCAGAATTGCTTGAGACGAAAATTTTTTGAAGTTTCTATTCCAAACAGTTATCAAACTCATGATTATTGGAATATTTTTCCGCCAATCTTCGGAGATAAAGTGCTTGTCCATTACATAAGCACCCTCAAGGAAATCTCTAAATTTTTTGTAGCCCAGACTTAACGCTATAGATAGGCCCATGGATGACCAGACGGAGTACCTTCCTCCCACCCAATCCCATATTTCAAATATGTTTTTTGTCGGGATATTCAGCTGACTCGCCCTTTTAGTGTTAGAGGTTATGGCATAAAAACAATGCGGTAATTTGTTTTGATCAATCCCCACTCTTGAGAACTCATTTTTTCCCCATTTTTGGATAAATTTGGCAATTTCCATGGTTTCTATCGTTTCGAACGATTTTGAGGAAACGATAAAAACTGTAGACTCAATATCTACGAGGTCCAATTCACCCAATAAAGAGTCAATATCTACATTTGAAAGAAATTTAATGTTAGGTGAATTGTTTTTGTGGGAACGTAAAGCACAATTAACCATTTTTGGTCCTATTTCAGATCCACCAATTCCAATATTTATTATAGTTTTTATTTTTTTTCCTGTGGGACCAAGTATTACCCCTTTTCTGATTTTTTCAGAAAATATTTCTATGCGAGTCAAACTACCCTCTATCAGAGGTTTAATGTCTACACCATCCACTAATAATTCTGACTTAGTCGAGTCTCTGAGGGCCGTGTGAAGGGCAGGTTTATTCTCAGATATATTGACTCGTTTCCCTGCAAATAGGGCTGATATTTGATCTGGTAAATGAGCTGCTTTTGCAAGTTCGAAAAGTAAATTTAATGTTTTGTCATAAAGAAAGTTTTTTGAAAAATCGAGGTGGAGCCCGCATGCACTAATAGTATACTTAGTGGATCTTGAGGGATCACTCTCAAACATCTCGGCTAGAGTAACAGTTGCTGTTTCATGTTGATGTTTTTCAAGATTTTTCCAAGAGATAGTTTTATCTATGGTTACCATTAATGCCCCTATATTTTTCTGACTAGCTGTTTATATTTCAATATGACTTAGTTAGAACGAAAATTCTTCATTTTTGGCTTATTATTAACTAATGCATAATATATTAAAAGCTCTTACTCAAGCGTTTCGAGATTTGGCTAAGCCGAAAGTGGCTATTATTGCATTGGTACCGATATTTCTCGCAATTTTTATTTGGGGGGTAGTTGCTTCCTTTTTTTGGGACACCTGGACTGATCTATTAGTTAGGTTTTTTAGTGAAACTACCATTTTTCCCTCGAAGGAGAGTCAATTTTCAAGAGATTTAGGTGAATTTGTACTTCTCATGGTTAACCTATTTACCTTAGTGGTTCTGATATTAACTACTGCCTCTATTATTAATTCATTATTTGTAATGCCTATCATCTTGACTTTCATTGAGAGAACACGTTATCCATTGATCCAGAAACTAGGGAAGAACACCGTTTTAGGTTCACTATGCAATATGTTCTCAGCATTTTTTTGTATTTGGTTTTTTTAGCGGTATTGGCACCACTGTTAATTTTTACTGGTTATCTGATTCCAGTTTATCTCTGGCTGCTTACAGGATGGTTAAATTAGAAATTTAATTTCTCCGATGCCATGATAGGATATGCAGACCAAATTGAGTTTCAAGCAATAAAAAAATCAAAAAATAGTTCCAATATACCTTTTGGGAGTTATAACCACTACTATGCAGCTGATCTCTTTTCTAAATGTTGTAGCTGTTACCGTCAGTTCTCTCTCGTTCGCTCACTTTTGTTTCAATTAATTAGAGGCCGAGTGATGTTCCTCTCGAAGTTCACTAGAAGAGTCATAATCAGCTTTTGCTCAGTATCTTTTTTTTAAAGAGTCAAGAGCTCTTCTATTTTTTTTTGTTGGTCTTCCTTTTATGGCTACTAGCGCGTTTGGGATTACTCTACTTTGGGTAGTAACGTCTTTCTGAATTAGTTCATATAAAGATTCAGTTATTCTCGCGGATTCTCTCTTTTCAGATATCTCTAAGATTTTAATAGTCAAACTCATTTTATTATTTTTGATTTTTACATTGTCATGTTTTTTTATCATCGTCGAAGGTTTTGGTTTTCTGGTATTCAATAATATTTTGCCCGACTGAATTGCTTGGGAGGCAAGATTTCGAGTTTTGAAAAATCTGGCAGACCAGAGCCATTTGTCTAAACGTGTTTTATCGGTATTATCTTTCAAATTGGATTAGTTTAATTAGTGATCGCTTTATAATTTAACGTTTTAGTCGAGTTGTTTGTAGAGTCGATATTGTTCTCTGAGGTCATTTGGGCGATTACCGCTCCAGATTTCTTCCCAGTTCTTCGGGGATAAATGGGTTTCTATTAAATTACCCTGAATAAGTAGTAATTCGCACGGTCTTTCAGGTTTATCCTCTTCCAGTTTAGAGGTGATTATTCCCCCAAAGTAGTGAAGCATAGCTCGCTGTGGTTCCCCAATTTTATATCTGGCAATACAAGTAATGTCCGATGGCACCGTTTGCTTTAATTCAATAACCATGTCTTTGTACGTTTTTACATGGTTTATCCAAGGAAAAAGTAATACCACCACCAGGAACCATCCCACGGTAACCCCCAGGGTCCATATTATCGCGGGTCTTTCTAAAGATTTTTTAATATTGAAAAGAAAAAAGATCCAACAAAAAGTAATTAATACGCCTCCATATACTCGCCAAAGCTGAGGTTTCCCCATCACAAGTATATCTAGCTCCGAGATATTGCCAATAAGTCCAATGGAAAATTGATATCGGATGGCACCAAAGAAAAACCAGCATAAAATTATAAATACAGAGGCTATCATAATGCTAAACCAGAAAAACGCATTAGCTGCACTTCTTGGAAGGCGCTGAAATCCAGTTGCTGCTAACAGTGACATTGGCAACAATAACGGAAGTGCATAGATTTCACGCCCCTCTCCAGTGATTGAGAGAAAAATAAAAATGCATAAAAAGGCTATTATGGGAAGTTGTACCTCCCTTCGATACCAGATATGGACTCGGGCTATCCAGAGAGACCATAAGGCAAAGGGCCAAGCTGGCCAAGAAAACCATAACAGTATTTTGAGGTAGTACAAAAAATCATCATTATCGGAGATGGTAAAAATTTCTTGTAAGCGGAAGAGATTTTCGTTGTGTAGCCAGGTGAGAAAAATATGTTCGCTTTTTTGATAAAGTAAGGTGGGCCAAACCAATCCAATTGCGATGGCTGATGATAATGCAATCAGCGATGAGATGGCGAATCTTCGAGTTCGGTAGATAGGAGATACAATAACCATTCCAAGAACAATCATGATTATCATGATGAGGTCTATTAATCCAGTTGCCAAAGAGCTTAGACCAATCCCAAGACCTAGTGCTATTCCCCCGGTAATAAATCGTCTTGGTGCCACAGCGAGACCATAGATTGCCATACTTATGCTGGCAAGCAAGATAATACTGTTAGTAAGTTGATGACCCCGAACAAGTAATCCAACACAACCTGCAAGAATGGTTGGTGCTAACCAGGTGCTAGTGCCACCCCATAACTCTTTGGCGGTAAGAGCGGTGACTGCAAAAACTACCAGCATCCAAATACCAGTAGATAAACGAGCTCCATCGTGAAGCGGTATAAATGATTCAAAAAAAATGGCAGTGATCGCAGAGCTGATGTATACCAAAGCTGGACTTTTTAGGTAGACTTCACCAGCTAAAGTGGGTACAACCCAATAGCCGTCTTTAATCGCACTATATGTTACCCCAAAGGTATGTGCTTCATCAGGTTTCCAAGGGTCATGACCGGTCAATCCCGTAAAAGTCCAGATCAGCAGTAAAAAGACACAGAATACACCTGGGTTTTTTTCTATCCAGTCAGTTAATTTATGTTGCCTTATATTTTGTTTTAACCAATGCATTTAAGACCACTGACCGATTAGCCTTGTTCATCCATAATAAGACTTAACTAGAACTATAGTTGTTTATTAGGGGTAGGTGTTAATTGTAAATATCGTCCAGTGATGAAGGCAGGTTAACCAGTTCTCCCGTTTCAATGTCGTAGTAGAAAGTCTGATTATTTAACTATCTTATTGAGTTTTATTCCCTAAATTTCCATACTTTTTGTTAAATCGCTCAACCCTTCCAGCTGTATCTACAATTTTTTGTTTTCCGGTGTAGAAAGGATGGCAGACAGAGCATACCTCCACGACTATATTCTCTTTAATAGTTGACCTAGTCTGGAATTTATTGCCACAGCTACAGGAAACGCTAACTTCGAAATACTCTGGGTGGATTCCACTTTTCATTTAATTACCTCACGCACTCATTGGGCTATTTATGGGATCTGTGATTATCTAATGCAACGATAATTTTTTCAAGTACATTACAAAGTTAAAATTTAACCCCTCTTCATAGATTCGAAGAATTCCCCGTTATTTTTTGTCGCCCTAATTTTATCTAAAAGGAATTCCGTAGCCTCCAACTCATCCATTGGATACAGAAGTTTTCGTAGAACCCAAATTTTTTGAAGAATTTCCGATTCAATTAGGAGTTCCTCCCTTCGTGTTCCTGACTTATTAACATTTATCGACGGATATGTTCGCTTTTCAGCCATTCGTCTGTCAAGATGAATTTCCATATTGCCAGTACCTTTAAATTCCTCATAAATAACGTCATCCATTCTGGAGCCGGTGTCAATTAAAGCTGTGGCGAGTATTGTAAGTGAGCCTCCTTCTTCAATATTCCGTGCGGCACCAAAAAATCTTTTTGGTCTATGCAAGGCGTTTGCATCTACACCGCCCGTAAGCACTTTACCAGAGGCAGGGACCACTGTGTTATAGGCACGTGCTAATCTGGTAATAGAGTCAAGTAAAATTACAACGTCTTTACGATGTTCAACCAGGCGCTTGGCTTTTTCTATAACCATTTCTGCAACTTGAACATGGCGGGTAGCTGGTTCATCGAATGTGGAAGACACCACCTCACCTCTGACGGACCTCTGCATTTCAGTAACTTCTTCGGGTCTCTCGTCTATCAAGAGAACAATGAGATATGTATCTGGGAAATTGGACGCTATAGCGTTAGCCATATGCTGTAACATAACCGTCTTGCCGCTTTTTGGGCTAGCTACCAAGAGACCCCTTTGTCCTTTTCCTACCGGTGCGATTATGTCTATTATCCTACCAGTAAGATTCTCATCTGATTTAATATCTCTCTCCATTTTGAGATGTTCCGTGGGAAATAGGGGAGTAAGATTTTCAAAGAGTATTTTGTATTTTTTTGTATTTTCAGGAGTTTCGTTGTTAACTTTGTCGACTTTCACTAGGGCAAAGTATCTTTCACCTTCTTTTGGTGTTCGGATTTCCCCACCAACAGAGTCCCCTGTATGCAGATTAAATCTCCTTATTTGAGATGGACTTACATAAATGTCATCTGGACCTGCGAGGTAGGAGGTATCTGGTGATCTAAGGAAGCCAAAGCCATCTGGCAAAACCTCTAGCGTTCCTTCGCCCCGGATGGTTTCTCCGTTTTTTGCCTCATTTTTGAGTAAAGCGAATATTAAGTCTTGTTTTCTGAGTCTACTGGCATTTTCCAGTTCTTTTGAGGATGCCATCTCAATAAGTTCGCTAACATGGAGGTTTTTGAGATCCGAAAGGTTCATAAAATTTATCCGTTGTGGGTGATAACTTAAGAGTTTAATTTATGGGAGAGTCTTTGCTCTTTCGCTTAATTAGAAGGAAATGATATTAAGTTGGTGAAAACAATTTTTGTTAGTAGGAGTATGACAAACCAAAAACTTAAATATTACTATCTATAAATTCAGTGAGATCTGACTTTGACAGAGCACCAACCTTGGTGGCCAGGACATCGCCATCTTTAAAAATCATTAATGTAGGTATCCCTCTGATCCCAAATTTAGCTGGTGTATCCTGATTTTCATCTATGTTTAGTTTTGCAACTTTGACTTTGCCATGATACTCCTGTGCCACATCCTCTAAAATCGGAGCGATCATTTTGCAAGGTCCGCACCATTCGGCCCAATAATCAATTAATACCGGGGTCGGCGACTCTAGGACTTCAGTCCCAAAGTTTGCATCTGTCACGTGGTGAATTTGATCAACCATTTAATAGATTTTATTTAACCTAATTGAGTTGTTGACTACTTCCATCTTTTTCCAGGAACTGTGTCAAATAGTTAGCTTATATTATACGGCATAAACCCATATAGTGAACATAATTCTATAAAAATCAAGTTGGCTTTGCAATTATCCAATATTTTTTTATAAAAAGTTAGATAAATTGTATATTAATCATGTGGATGGGATTTGTTAAACTGGAACTGAGATTGTGGACTTTTTGATACAATCTATTATTTAGAGCAATAGTTGGGTGACTTTCACCAAATTAGTTGCGGAGATCAATAAGGTTAAAGAAGTGAGGTAGACCTTTAATGACTTATGTTGTTACTGAAAATTGTATCAAGTGTGTTTACACTGATTGTGTTGATGTTTGTCCTGTTGATTGCTTTAGAGAAGGGCCAAATATGCTGGTCATAGATCCAGAGGAATGTATTGATTGTACCCTTTGTGTTCCTGAGTGTCCGGCAGATGCTATTTTTCTTGATGAAGATGTTCCTCAAGAGCAGGAGGAGTTCATTGAAATAAATGCAAGGCTGGCAAAGACTTGGGAGCCTATAACGTTAAAAAAAGACGCCCCCCCTGATGCTGATCAGTGGAAAAATGTTCCCGAAAAACGCAAGTATTTAGAGGAATAACGATCTTTAGAAAGGGGTTCGATAATGGGTGCAAAATCTCTCGCTGACAAGTTAATCCCCCCAACAAAAATTTTAGATATAGTTGTTAAAGATATTATTACCAATGAATCTGCGATTTTTCCTGACCTCTCTTCTTTGATAGTTCTGGTTCCGAATTCTTATGCATGCGATAGCTTTAATAAGCTTTTGGCGACTAAAACGCGTGGGTCAATTTTAATGCCAAAGGTCACAACATTAGAGTTATGGGCGAGCAACTGTGCAATAAAGGCAACCGAAAAACCAGATATGTTTTTTGTTGCAGAGCTTTATTGCTTTCTGAAAAGAAACGAATTTAAGGCAACACAAAACTTATGGGTTTTAGCAACCGAAATTTTTATCTTATTCAAAGAAATCACTCTCCATTCCACCAAGATCCCTGAGACTGAGGCTGATTTTAAAAAATGTTTTGAGGAGGCTTACGATTACGTAAATCTACTCCCCCTTGAATTTGAAGCGAATTTTATATCAAAGATGTGGCAAGCTTTTTGGACTACAAATCTGAACGCACCAGACGGTTTGGTTGACTCATCAGGAGCCTATGCCCTTCGCTTGAGAGAGCTCGTGGATAGCTCTTCTGGCCCGCTTTACGTAATCGCACTGGGGCACAGAAGCAAGGTTGAAGATGAATTTTTAGTTGAATATGCTAACAGCTCGCCAGTGTACAAATATGAATACGGAGGGTCTATGCTCGGAGCGAAACCTCGAGAACAGATCTGTCATTTTTCGTTTTTATCTAGTTTTGGGTCGGAAAGATCAGAAGTTAAAGGTCCTCCTTTTAAGCAGAAAAACTGGAAAAAAACTTTTGATCAAAAATCATCGCTATTAAATATTTTGGGGACTATGAATTTGGAAAGTGAAGCAATTGCAGTCAGGGATAAAATTCAAGGTTGGCTAGCCAGCGGAATATCAAATATAGCAGTAGTAGGGATTGACAATTTGACGGCTAGACGTGTTAGAGCATTACTTGAGAGACAGAATATACTGTTAAAAGATGAGCTGGGTTGGCTGTTATCAACCACTGCGGCAAGTACAGTAATTTTAAGGTGGGTTGATACCTGCCTGACAAATTTTAATTACAAACCATTGATGGATCTTGTCAAATCCCCTTTCGTTCAATTTGATGATGTTTCTAAAGACGAGGTGATATGTCAGTTATCGTATTTGTTACGAAAAGAAGGTGTGCCAGCAAGTAGTGAAGAGTACGTAAGGTTAGCCTATGGGTTGGAAAAAGGTGACGCTGTCATCTCCTTGTTGACAAAGCTGACTGACTTGGCCCAATTTTTTTTAAAAGAGAAGCATGCCACTTTAAGTGATTGGCTTGACAGACTTAATTTTTGTCTCAACGCATTGGGAGTATCAGCTAGTTTTTCAAAAGACCAAGCGGGCAGTCAGATTCTTGCCCTTTTGAGTAAACACCAGGTTGGACTTGCTGAAAGTGACGAAAAATTCACGGTCTATGAATGGATCCAATGGCTAAAGCACCAGTTTGAGACTAATGAGTTCTATGAGTCAGATGTTGCGAGCCCAATAGTATTAACCAAGTTGGAAAATATAAGGCTACGTCGCTTTGATGCAGTTATCTTGGTTGGATGTGACTCCCGTCATCTTCCGGGAAAATATGATTCTTTTTCGATTTTGGGAAACTCAGTCAGGAAGGAGCTCGGCTTGCCAGGAGACAAAGATAAGTTAAGAAGAGTAGGTGAGAACTTACTTTGGCTGTTTAGCCTAGAGGCCCCCATCTTTTGCACTTGGCAAAAGGAACTAGACGGTGCTCCAAACCTTTTGAGTCCGATGCTACAAATGCTTGACCTCGCGGTTATTGAAAATGGTGAACTAGGAGTTGTCTCGAAGACCTCATTTTTGCATAGTGATAGGTTGGGTACAGCCCAAAATTGGCAAAAAATTAATATTCAATATCCCCAAGAAAATTCTTCAGCAGTTGGCAGCGTTTCTTTAAACCCAGACGTTGTGCCAACTGATTTGTCAGCGACTGGATATAGCAGCTTATTAAATTGTCCTTTCCAATATTTTGCTAGATATGTATTGGGGCTAAGAGCTTTAGAAGACATTGAAAGTGACATAACAAAAACTGATTTTGGAATCATGCTTCATGAAGTTTTAAGTAATTTTCATGCGAAGCATCCAGTATTAAGTGAATTACCACCGGATGAGGCAAAGGATTATTTCGCTATCCTAGTTAAAGATTATTTGAAAAACAGAAATATCGCTTATATAACTCGCTTATCGTGGATTTCTAACATGGAGGCTATTGTAGAGCAATATATAGATTGGCAGTTAGAGAGGGAAGAGAGAGGGTGGTTTTATTTTACAGGGGAAGATATAAAAACGAGAGAAATCACATATGGTGGAAAATCAGGGCTTCTTCTTAGAGGAAAAATTGACCGAGTTGATACGAATTCTAAGGGACAATTTTCCCTTATTGACTACAAGACAACAAGTTCTGTTAATTTAAAACAATATGTTGATGTTCCTGAGGAAAATATACAGTTGATTTTCTATAGCTCATTATTTTCAGAAAGAATGAGTATGATTTCTTACTTGGGGTTGGAGAAAAAAGGAGTTAAAAGCTTCTCTATGAGTGATGGTATAGAAGATTTGGAAAAAAAGAATGAGGAAAGATTAAAAGCTATATTTAAGGATATGTCTGATGGGGTGCCTTTGCCTGCAAATGGTGTAGAGCCTGTTTGTGGATACTGTGAAATGCGAGGTGTATGTAGAAAAGACTTTTTAAAATAGACCATGATCAAAGAGATAGATAATTTAAAACAAGAAGCACTTGACCCCAATCAATCTATAATAGTTGAGTCCTGTGCGGGTTCGGGAAAAACTTGGTTGCTGGTATCTAGAATAATTCGACTACTACTCGATGATGTGCCCCCTGCAGAGATACTGGCGGTAACATTCACGAGGAAAGCGGCACAGCAAATGGAAAAAAATTTATACGATTGGTTACATCAGTTAGCTATTAGCAAAACTACCGTGGTCCGGGAATTACTTATAGAAAGAGGTATTCCTGTAAGCGAGGTTAATGCACAAATTCCAAAAGCCCAAAATTTGCTGAGGAAGGTTTTGATCAGCAGACCGGGAGTTACTATTAGTACCTTACACAGTTGGTTTCTAAATATCCTGCGACACGCTCCTTTGACAAATTTTTCGGGGGTATCTAGCAAATTGACCGAGGAAGAATTCCCCCTGTTCGATGAGGCGTGGGGAGAGTTTTCAAGAAGTCTCGAGAACAATCCACACTCAAAAGAGGCTATGGCATTAGCAGGCTTGATCAACGAGTATGGATTAGCGAATTCCCGCAACTTGATTGAGAATTTTTTAGCCAAAAGAATAGAATGGTGGACCTATATATGGCGTGAAAAATATCCTGTGGAAGTCGCCTTAGAAAAGTCGACAACCAAAAGTCAATTAGAGTTGGAGGAAGATCACATAAGTAATTTGATGAACGATGATGCTTTTCTAGCCGAAATAAAGAAATATGAGATTTTGTTGTCGTCCATAAACACAGCAACTGCCAGGAAGCACTGCAGTCATATAAGAAGCTCGTTGAAAAGCATTGACAAAGAAAGTGCTTTTTATAAACTTTTACATTCTGTTTATTTAAAAACCCCACCAAACCAACTGAGGATCTTTGATAGTAACGCTCAAAGAAAACTAGTTGGTGATGGAAAAATGAATGATTTAAATAAAGCTCAAAAGCACATCGCAAAGAAATTAATTAGGGTAAAAGAAAAAGTACAAGAAAAGAAGTTTTATCGATTATGTGAGGCAGTTTTTATTTGTGGAGAAGATGTTCTAGCCTCTTATCAAAGACTAAAAGAACAAAAGAACTTGATAGATTATTCAGATATTGAATGGCGCACGCGTAACTTAATTAGTGAGAGTCAGGATGCGGATTATGTCCAATACAAGTTAGATGTCCGCTATAACCATGTTCTAGTGGATGAACTACAAGATACTAATCCTACTCAATGGGCTATTATTAAATCTTGGTTAGAATCGTCTAAGTCTGGAGGGAATAAATTAACGTTCTTCGGCGTAGGAGACCAAAAACAATCAATATACAGGTTTAGGGGAGCGGAGCCAAAAATATTTGAAGTATGTAAAAAATATTTTACAGAAAACTATCATGCAAAAATTCTTTCAAACGTGGTTGCAAGAAGGAATGCTCGAAAAATAGTATTGTTGGTAAACAAGGTTTTTGAAAAATCGTGCATAAACTTTAAGAGGCATAAGTCTTTTAGAAAAAGTGTTCAAGGTCAGGTCGTTGTAATACCTCTTGCTGGTCGTGATTCAGTTAATAATTCGGAAAGCTTTGGTTGGAGAAACCCACTGTCTAGTGGTTTTCTAGAAGATATCAAAAAAGTCGATCGCTCGGTTGAGGCTGAGGATTTGGCAAAAAAAATTATGTATATAGTCGGTAATTGGCAAGTCACCGAGGAAGAAGGACTTCGGCCAGCCAGATTTAGTGATATTTTAATTTTAGTGAGAAGTCGAGTTCACTTGGAGGTTTATGAAAAAAATCTAGCTAGCCTTCATATTCCGTTTGTTGGTGCATGGCAGGGTGGATTATTGAAGGCAAGGGAAGTTCTCGATATGATTTCTTTACTCCGGTTTTTATCGAATCAAACTTCGGATTTGGATTTGGCGGTAGTTTTGAAATCCCCAATAGTCATGGCAACTGATGATGATTTGCTTGAAATATCCAAAATAGATGAAGGTGAACATTGGTGGGGTCGTTTGGGAGTTCTAGTTGATAGTGGCAAAGCTAATCCACAGCTTTGTCGGGCTTATGCATTACTTAATGATTGGATAAGGTTAGTTGATACCCTACCTGTTCATGATCTTTTAGATAAAATTTTTTATGATTCACAGTTAATTACCAAGTACCAAGATAAAGTGCCTTCTAGCCTTACAAATTCAGTAATATCTAATTTACAAAAATTTCTAGAATTATCTTTGATGACAGATTCTGGTCGGTATCCAAGCCTTAACGGCTTTCTTGAAAATCTGTCCCAGCTTGCCCGCATTGAGAAATTCAAGCCGAGAGAGGCACCTAGTTTGGGGAATCAATCAGGCCTAAATGCCGTTAGAATTTTGACGGTTCACGGTGCGAAGGGTTTGGAAGCCCCTATTGTCTGGTTGATAGATTGCAATACTAGTGATAAGACCGTTAAGTCACCGTTTTCTACTTTGGTCAAATGGGACGTGGAAAAGGCAAAACCGGAATACTTCTCTGTGTATGCAAGAAAAAATGAATTGACAATGGAGCAGTCAAAGATCATCGACCTGGATAATGATGAGGTAAAAAAAGAGAATGAGAGGTTGTTATATGTTGCTTTAACACGAGCTAAGGATACTTTGGTAGTTAGTGGTTCTGGTGACTTAGAGGATAATTCATGGTATCAACGTATTGCCGATGCTGCCGCTAAATTAAATATCGAAGATTACAAAACCTACTTTAATAAAACAATACAAATCAACCCAATTGTTAATGGTAGTCTCCCAACAAAAATTGTGATACCTAAGATTAACACTACGGAAATTGGCAAGCGAGTTTTATCCAGCAATCACAATGAAAAAGAATTTGGTATTAATCTTCACCAGCTGCTTGAATTGTTGATACCACCTTCTCCTGGGGGAAGTCGAGATCAGATAAGGTACAAACTACATCCTATACCTAGAAAACAGTTTGATGCTATATGGGATGCAGCACAGGGAATTTTGCAAGCAGAAAGTTTACAGGAATATATAAATCCAATATTTTACAAAAGAGCCTGGAACGAAATTTCTTTTTCAGAGCCTGACGGAACTATCAGAAGAATTGATAGGGTAGTGGAATTTGAAGATAGGATATGCGTAATAGATTACAAGACTGGTATAGGTGGTGTTGCGAGTTCACAAGATATTAAAATTGAATATCAGAATCAACTAAGATCTTATTGCAGGGCGATAACAGAAATTTTTAAAGGGAAGAAAACTTTTGGATTAATAGTTTCTCTGCAAGGTAAGATTGCTCTTGAAATTGAAAATTAATATAAACCGAAACATTGGAAGGAGAAGAAGATGTTATTTGTAATTTCGGCAACGTCGGGACCCATTGACCCAACAAAGGCAGAACTCCCTTTTATTTTTGCGGCATCTGCATTGCAAGATGAAGATAGAGTGATGATAATGTTGTTTCACGATGCAGTGCATATGGCCACCAAAGGAACGGCAGAAAAGATAATTCCTTTTGGTCCACCAAAAAGATTTCAGGAGGTCATAGACCATCAAAATTCAGAAATATGGGTTTGTAAGCCTTGCGTAGATGTGAGGTGCATTCCCCTTGAGATGCTAGCCCGTGAAATCAAAGTTGGTGGTATGAATGATTTTCACCTTGCAGCCAAGCAACACGATGCTCGAGTGGTGAACTTTTGATGGTGATTAATTTAATGATATTGTGGTTTTTTCAGAAAATCATTTCGATCAGCCGACTTCAGCATGATTTCCATCATTTTGTCATTTCTTAGAATTTTCAAAGGAATATTTGAGCCAGCCGGCCCAACGTTCCAGACTTTTTTAAGAAAATCAGCAAGAGATGTTATTTCAGTTCCGTTCACCTCTAATATGACATCTTTGGCTTGAATGTTGGCTTCTCTTGCAGGCCCCTTACTCGCGAGACCAACCACTACTGTTTGGCCGTTGTTATCGGTCGTGTACATTCCTAGCCAGGGTCTGGCAACGGCTCTTGGTGGAACGCCATTTTGAATATTTTTTAAGATAGGGTGGATTAGGTCTATAGGGATTGCCATATTAGCTTGGACAGCACCCTCAGCTGTTATTTCCTCCGTTAGTAGAGATCCAATCGCTACTAGTTCCCCTTTTGTATTCAATATTCCCGCACCACCCCATTGGGGATGAACAGGCGAGGTAAATATTGCCTCTTCTAGATAGTATTCCCAATATCCCGCAAAAGAATGCTTTGAAAGAAGGTTGGCTTGTAGAGATCGAGCCCGTCCCCCATGCCCTGCTATTATTAGTTTTTCACCGACATTAAGTTCATCAGCTGAACCTAGGGTTATCGGCTCCACATCTAGTTTATCAAGAGCCTGGACAATCCCAAAGCCAGATACCTGATCATAAGCTAAACCGGTGGCAGGGATGCTTTTACCGTGGTTAGTTGTGAGCCAGATAGATTCCGCCTCGGTGATTAGATATCCTATGGTGAGAACTAATCCGCTTTTGCCTATTAAAACCCCATTACCTTGCCTAGAGGTTCCTAATGTATCAGCAGTGAAGCCGTCATCCGGTATTTCTGCCTTGAGAGATACCACTGCATTGAGTCGGTTATCTAATTCAAATTTTAGCTCCCCTTGATCTGGCTGAAGGTTCTCTGGAAATTGCCATTCTTCTTGGTTCATAAAGTTATATCTTGCTGGTTTAAGGGTCGAAAGCTTTTAGGCTGGCGTTGCAAGATCCAGCTCACTACCCTGATCATCGACACACTCCTCTTTTATGTACTTGGTATTATATCCGTTAAACAAATGCCCAATCAGACCTCTATTTAAATCGCTGGTTCCCATAGCCCAATCAGCAATGGGATAAGTAAGATTCATGTTTCTTTCCATCATAATGGGCTGACTGTGATGTGCCGCGTGGTGACGTCTGATCGAATTAATAAGTGGACAAAATTTTACAAACCAGTTTTCTTTAACGTGACAGCACAGATGAAAGGTTTCGTAGTTTAGGTAGTAGATGGGCGTTAGCATCATAACTAAATAGCCAACATTAGCAGTAGATAAAAATCCTAGGAGTATTGCCCAGGGAAGAGTTAACGTCATGAATATTAACAAAGCATATGGTGGAAAAAGCACAATCCTCCATTCTCTGTTGGTATCGTAGCTCATTCTTTTTGATGTAAAATAGACGTGATGCTCATGAGTATGACGATGGAATACGGGCATCAGTGCACCCTTCAAATGTTTGATAGGCTTATGCATGCTGTTTTTGTGGAGCCACCATTCACAAAAGTTATATAACAAAATGAGTGGTAAAATTGTTGCTAGTTCCCATGCTGAGACATTAGAGACCTGTGATATGCAGTAAGCAATCGTGCATATCCCGGGGACAAATATTGATAAAAGGTGCCCCCATCCGTTATACCAGTCAGCTATATTTTTTTTATAATTTTCCCTAAAATTTTGCTGTTTTTCAGACATAACAATCTCTTTCATTACCTATATCTCCTGTGAGGTTTAAGACCTGAAAGTTTAGAGATTACGCTCTAAGAAATCAGGGGTCAAATTATTTCGACAGACTATGGTTTAGAGGCTAATTTACTACACTAAGGGCGGTCATGTTTACAATCCGTCTTACTGTGGTTGTTGGCGTGACAATGTGTATTGGAGCATTAGCTCCTAGCAAAATAGGACCTATGGTTATACCTTCCCCTCCAACTGTTTTAAGTAGGTTGAATGCTATGTTAGCCGCATCGATATTAGGCATGATAAGGAGGTTTGCTTCTCCTGATAGTTTAGAGCTAGGGTTTAGATGATTTCGTATTTCCTCAGACAAGGCTGCATCTCCGTGCATTTCTCCATCCAACTCAAGGTCGGGGTGATTGGCCTCCAGTATATCTCGAGCTTTGCTCATTTTTAAAGCCGAAGGGGAGTCGTCGGTCCCAAAGTTAGAGTGTGAAAGTAGTGCAATTTTAGCAGTTAGTCCAAACCTTTTAACAACTTGGGAAGCCATTAGTGTAATTTCAGCTATCTGCTCAGCTGATGGATCTTGGTTTACATATGTGTCACTGATGAACAAGGTTCTCTTCGGAAGAAGCAAAACATTCATAGCTGCAAAAGTTGAGGCACTTGATTTTAAGCCGATTACATTTGATATGTGTTTTAAGTGATTATTATGTCTACCGAAGGTTCCACATAACATTGCCTCTGCCTCACCGCGTCTTACCAGCATTGAACCTATCAATGTATTTGACTGCCTTACATGAACCTTAGCTGCGTCCGGTGATACCCCTTTTCTGCGCATTATTTTATAATACTCTTGCCAGACTTCTTTATAACGAGGATCGCTCTCTGGGTTAACAACCTCAAAGTCGCCTCCAGGTTGTATGCGAAGTCCTGCTCTTTCAATTCGCATCTTTATGACATCTGGCCTACCAATTAAAATGGGCTTGGCAAGTTCCTCATCAACAACCACCTGAACTGCTCGAAGTACCCTTTCATCTTCTCCCTCTGCGTAAATCACTCTGCTATTAGCTGCTTTAGCTGCTGTAAAAACTGGCTTCATGAGAAAACTAGAATGGTAAATAAAGTTATTTAGTTTGTCTGTATATACATCAAGGTTATCAATCGGGCGGGCCGCAACCCCACTTTCCATGGCAGCCTTTGCAACCGCTGGTGCTATCTTAGTAATTAATCGGGGATCGAAAGGCGTAGGGATAATGTAATCGGGCCCAAAGCTCAGTGAATCGTCCCCATATGCTGATGCCACCAACTCTGATTGCTCAGCTTTTGCTAGATCAGCAATAGCATAGACACTGGCTAACTTCATTTCTTCAGTAATTTTTTTGGCACCTACATCTAGAGCACCTCTAAAAATAAAAGGGAAACAGAGGACATTGTTAACTTGATTAGGATAGTCTGAGCGACCAGTTGCTATAATGGCATCAGGTCTTACTTTCTTGACCTCTTCTGGAAGGATTTCGGGGATGGGATTGGCCAGTGCCAGTATGAGAGGCTTGTCTGCCATCTTTCTAACCCATTCTTTCTTTAAAACCCCTGGTCCCGATAGACCTAAGAATATATCGCTGTCAGGTATTACCTCCTCCATGGATCTTGTAGATCCCTCGGTAGCAAAGCGACTTTTATTTTCTTCCATATCTGGCTCTCGACCTTGAAAAATAACCCCTTTTGAGTCGCAGACTATAATATTATTTTTTGAGACACCCAGCGTTACTAGAGTATCTAAGCATGCGATTGCGGCCGCTCCAGCTCCGGAGCAGACTATTTTTACATCTTTAATGTTCTTGCCAACAACTGTAAGTCCATTGATAACCGCAGCACCAACAATTATGGCTGTTCCGTGTTGATCGTCATGAAAGACAGGTATTTCCAGTCTGTCTCTGAGTTTTTTCTCAATATAGAAACATTCTGGGGCCTTGATATCCTCTAAGTTAATTCCCCCTAGTGTGGGTTCCAAGGAGGCAATAATCTCTACCATCTTATCCGGATCTGTCTCGTTGATTTCAATATCAAAAACATCTATTCCCGAAAACTTCTTAAATAGACACGCCTTGCCCTCCATGACCGGCTTACCTGCTAGGGGACCTATGTTACCAAGTCCAAGAACAGCCGTGCCATTGGTAACCACCCCGACTAGATTTGATCGTGATGTTAGGTCAGCTGCTAAGCTGGGATCTTTATTTATAGCCTGACAGGCGTGCGCAACCCCTGGAGAGTAGGCTAACGCTAAGTCTCTTTGATTTGTAAGTTCCTTAGTAGGAGTTACCGATATCTTCCCTGCTGTCGGAAGTCTATGATAATCGAGTGCTGCATCTTTAAAGGTATCACTCATTTGGCTACGCTCCGTGTCAGATTTGATGAAGTAACATAATAAAACACATAAAATTTTTTCGCATCAGTGGTGACAAATATTCGCCTAACCTCTGGTTTTTAGGCTTTTTTGCTTTGGTTGTCCATAAAAATTTTATCTTGATGTTTGTTCTATATAAAAGTATTCTTGTAACTCGTGGCATTAGGTTAAGACACTTAGTGGCGATGAGTTCTAAATCAAAATGTTTATATGTAGTAGTTTTTTTTAGTTAACAAAGAAATTAAAGTTTTCTGGGAAGGTTGAATATTAGATGGGTACCGGTACAGTTAAGTGGTTTAATGATTCAAAAGGGTTTGGTTTTATTACACCGGATGATGGTGGAAAAGATCTGTTTGCACATTTTTCTGCGATTGAAGGAGAGGGTTTTAAGACGTTACAGGAAAATCAAAAAGTGTCTTTCGAAGTGACTTCAGGTCCAAAGGGAGATCAGGCAGTGTCGATCAAGCCTATTGAGTAGAGGTAAGGTAGAACTTTGTTTTGCAAAAATACCCGGAGGTCCGGGTATTTTTGTATGGGCTGGCTACTACCTCGACAGCTACACATTGGCTGTAATGCCGTTTTACCTTCATTTGTCACTAATTTAGGTGTTGCAGAGATACCCAAGTAGGTGTCAACATGTACCTATGAAGATAGCTAATATTGAGGTCTATGAACTGGAAATCCCCTTCAACCTGGGTCCTGATAATCTTGCTTCCAAAAACTTCTTAAAAACAACTGGGCTTGATTTTTGCCTAGTGAAGATAGAGTCAGAAAACGGGCATATAGGGTGGGGTGATGCATTTGCTTACAATTGTCGGCAGTCGGTAGCACAGGCAGTTTTACATATGTTGAAACCTCGTCTAATCGGTAGAGATGCCCGAGATATCTGCAGAATAAATCACGACCTTCAAAAAGATCTGCACATGTTTGGTCGTTACGGAATTACAATGTTCGCTATTAGTGGTGTTGATATTGCTCTTTGGGATTTAGTCGGAAAAAATGAAGGAGTTCCAATTTATCAACTTCTTGGATCAGTCGGTAATAAACGTATTCCAGCTTACGCAAGTTTATGGAGATATGAAGATCCCGACCTTGTGTTAGAAAGAGTAAAAGCTGCCCAACTATCTGGTTACTCCAGTATAAAGTTGCATGAAATAGGTATAAGTGAGGTTCAAGTAGCGAGAGACTTTCTGGGGCAAGATTTTCCTCTCATGTTAGATACTAATTGCCCCTGGTCTCCTCAAGAAGCAAAAGAAATGGTTAGAGTTTTTGAGGACATAAATCTTTACTGGTTAGAAGAGCCTATCTATCCCCCAGAGGATTTTAAAGCTTTGGCTAGACTGAGAAGAGATACAGGTGTGAAGATAGCCTCGGGTGAGCATGCATGCACCGCTTTTCAATTTAGGGAAATTTTTGACAACAACGCGGTAGATTTTGCTCAGCCCAGCGTTACCAAGGTTGGTGGAATATCAGAATTCCGAAAAATAGTTGTTTTATGTGAATTGGCGGGGATACAGATAATGCCCCATTCTCCTTACTTTGGACCAGGATTTCTGGCAACCCTACAGCTTTCTCAGACTTTTCCTAACCTCGGACTTTTGGAACGATTTTTTATTGAACCTGAGGCAAATCTTTACCCTAAAGATGTTTTGAACCCAGTAAATGGTGTATTTTGTGCTCCAAATGGACCAGGCTTGGGAGTTGACCCTGACTTAGATGTAATCAAGACTTACAAAAAAAATAACACTAAGGTGTAGTTTTTATTTCCTATTTAAAATTCTGGTCAGATACGAAGGGATTCGATTCACGCTCTCGTCCAAATGTTGAGGAAGGACCGTGGCCTGGGAGGAACTGTACGTCACTACCCAAGGGCCACAATTTATCTCTTATGGATGAGATTAGGCTTGAGTAGTCGCCTTTGGGGAAATCAGTTCTTCCTATGGACCCATGAAATAGCACATCCCCCACTATCGCTATTCGGGCATCACGGTTAAAAAATACTACGTGGCCGGGAGTATGGCCAGGACAATGTAGAACTTCTAGTTCCACTTCCCCAAAGACGACTTTGTCTCCGTGAGTTAGCCACTTTTCAGGAACAAAGGTTCGGAGATTAGGCATTCCAAATTGGGTCCCTTGTTCGGGTAGTTGTGCGATCCAGAAGTCATCATCAATGTGAGGTCCCTGAATTTCTACATTTAGTATTTCTTTCAACTGACTCGCTGCACCACAGTGATCTAAGTGGCCATGGGTTATAAGAATTAGTTCTATGTCTAATTTAAGTTCCTTTACTTTTTTGATAATGAGCTCTATATCACCACCAGGATCAACTATCGCACCTTTGCTGGTGGTTTCACAAATCAGTAAAGAGCAGTTTTGCTCAAACGGTGTTACCGGAATTACTACTACTTTCATTTTGCAATCCTAGTGATTTTCTAATACGCTAGAGGAACAGTTATTTTATAACCAGAAGAGGTAATTTCAATAATGAATAGGTTGAGCAATTATGTAGCAGGAGAATGGGTAAATCAAGGTGTAGATGCTGTTGATATAAATCCATCTGATGTAAATGATGTTATTGCAGAGTATGCCCAAGCAGACAAGGCCCTTACTGAAAATGCAATTGAGGCAGCTAGCTCTGTTTCAACCGATTGGGGGCGATCAAACATACAAAATAGAGCTGATGTCTTGGATAAGATTGGTAATACGATCTTAGCAAGAAAAGAAGAACTTGGATCCCTTTTGTCTAGGGAAGAGGGGAAAACGTTACCTGAGGGAATTGGTGAAGTTGCAAGAGCAGGGTATGTTTTTAAATTCTTCGCTGGAGAGGCTTTAAGGCTAACTGGCGATTTGGTCCCCTCTGTAAGGGGTGGAGTTGATGTTGAGATAAATCGTGAACCAATGGGAGTCGTAGGAATTATATCTCCTTGGAATTTCCCAGCAGCAATTCCGGCTTGGAAAATTGCTCCAGCGTTGGCTTTTGGAAATAGCGTTGTTTTTAAGCCTGCTAATTTAGTCCCAGCGATGGCTGCTGAAATTGCTAAGATCATTGTGGAGGCCGGGTTACCTAAAGGAGTTTTTAACCTGGTTATTGGCAAAGGTAGTGAGGTGGGAGAGACCATTGTCAATGATCGCAGGGTAACCGCAATAAGCTTTACTGGATCCGTTGCCACAGGACAACAAATCGCCCAAAAATCAGTCGCTCGAATGGCCAAGTTTCAATTAGAAATGGGTGGTAAAAATCCACTAGTGATATTGGATGATGCAGATATGGAGACAGCTGTTAGTTGTGCAGTGAATGGGGCATATTTTTCCACAGGTCAAAGGTGCACGGCATCATCGCGTCTCATAGTTACTAAGGGCATTCACGACAAGTTTGTGTCTGCTTTAAAAGATCGGTTGGGCAAGACTGTGGTAGATAATGCTCTTAAAGAGGGGACACAGATTGGGCCGGTCGTTGATAAGAGCCAATTAAACCAGAACTTATACTACATAGAGGAAGCTAAGAAAGAAGGGGCCAAATTAGTGTATGGTGGAAATGTTCTAACAAGGGAAACAGAAGGATTCTATTTGGAACCTGCATTGTTTACAGAAACTCAGAATGATATGAAAATAAATCGTGAAGAAGTTTTTGGGCCTGTAGCAACTGTTATCAGGGTTGAAAATTATGAAGAGGCTCTAGTCGCAGCAAATGCTACCGATTTTGGATTGTCTTCAGGGATAGTCACAAAATCATTGAAGTACGCTTCAGATTTTCGAAAAAAATCCCAGGCAGGTATGGTAATGGTAAATTTGCCAACCGCAGGAGTTGACTATCATGTACCTTTTGGAGGAACAAAGGGATCAAGTTATGGGGCTAGAGAGCAAGGCAGCTATGCCAAAGAATTTTATACAACTGTTAAGACTAGTTATATTTTCTCTTGACTGAGTTGGTAGTTTCAGTTTGCCCGAAGTGAATCCACTATTCTTAGATTTGCTGCATAAACGGCAGGAATTGCTCCTCCTATGCATCCCATCAGACTTGCTATAAAGAGGGATTTGAGTGCAATCTCTGGGGTCATCACAAATCCAAAAGACAAGTCGGCAAAAGTCTGAAAATTTGTGGTTGTGAAGGAAGAAAACTCCATCAAGGTCGAGGCAGTTATCCCAATCGCACCTCCGATACAGGCAAGCATTATGGACTCTAGAAGAAACGCTGTTAAAATTTCCCGTCTTTTGAATCCAATTGCCCTCAGAGTACCTATTTCTTTAGTGCGACTTGCCACGGCTGCGTTCATGGTGATCATGGCCCCAATAGTGGCACCAATTGAAAAGATAATGGTTAAAGTGAGCCCTAATATATTTATAAATTTAGATAATGCTTTAGATTGATCTTTATAAAATTCCTGCTCTTTTTTTAATATTTGTGACAGCCGAGGGTCGGAGTCTAGATCCTTTTGAAGAGACCTAATATCTATGTTCCCAGTATTTCGAAAAATAAGTACAGAGAAATTTTTTCTCCGGAAAGCCTGCATTAGCTGATCTGAGGGACCCCATATTTCTGAGTCGAATGCCGTTTTATTTGCATTAAAAATACCCACTATTGTCCATTCCTGTTGTGCAAAGTTTAAGGTATTACCAATTTTGGTTCCAGTGTATCCAGATGAAATTGCTGATCCTATTACTATTTCATTGGTACCTGGCGTAAATTTCCGCCCCTTGGTGATTGCCACTTGTGACCTAATTGTAAAACCATTTGGTGACGTTCCCCTAACAACAACGTTAGATTTCTGTTTCGTATTCTTTTTCATCAGTGTTATCAAAACCACAGCTTCCTTGGAGATGAATTTTCCACCCATCGGTGATGGATATACCATGGGATTAGTTTCAATTATCGCTGCTTGATCTCTGTAGATACTGCTTTGTACCTCTGTGTCAGAACCCTTGCTCAGTACTATTACGTTGTTAGGGTCACCTGTATTTACCAGTGTTTTTTTTAGACCCTCGTCAAGCATTAATATGGAGGAGAAGACAAAGACCACTAAAGCTAAGCCACCGGCTGTTAGCAAGGTTGTTATTTTTCGAACCCACAAGTTTCGGAATATGTATAAGATTGGCACCTTCATATGTTCATGAAATAGCTCTGAGGCCGTCAACAACTCTTACGCGATAGACCTGGAGTGATGGAAAAACCCCCGCTAGTATTCCCACAGTTATAGAGGAAATAATTTGTAATATCACTGTCTGTTGTGATACCAAGAAAATTGGAAAAATACTATCAGTGGCTAATTGAAAAGCCTTTGCGGAAGGAGGTGTTAGGATAACAGCAATACTTCCTCCTATGATAGCAATCAAGATAGACTCAGAAAGAATCAGAGCAGTGAGAAAGTTAGGTTTAAAACCGAGTGCCTTCATTGTAGCAAATTCTCGAGTTCTCTCTCTAACACTCATACTCATTGTATTGGCCATTACGGCTAATATTATAAAAACTATTACGTAGGAAACAGTTCTAATTGCTTCAATAATTTGGTCAGACATTGCAACAAACCCTAATTGAAAAGCCTGTTCAGTTTCTGTGAAAGTTGGGGCATTTGAATTTTCAAAAGAGTAATCAATTAAATCAGATACTCTTGCGGCAAATTCAGGCAGTTCTATTGTTGAAATAAAAACCCCTACGGTGTTAGGCTTTAATAATGGATTTGCCGGCATTCCAGCTAACCGAGAATTAAGATAATCCCAGTGAAAGAACATCCTATCAGTCACCTTGGTAGCATCAGACCCCTCATATATTCCTGATATGATAAATTCCCAATTACCTGGATATAGAGTGCCCTGTAAAGGAATTTTATCACCAACTTTAAAATCAAATCTGTCGGCTAGTTGTCTTCCAACGATGGCACCTCTACGTTCTTTAATCCATGCTAGTTGGTCATCCTCATTTAGGATGAAGTCAGGGAACACTTTGAGGTAATTCTTTGAAACTGCAAACTGAGGAAAAAAGTTTTTTGGATCTTTAAAAACCCCACCGAACCATTGAGCAAATGCTACCTCTCCAATCCCTTGGATGCCGCTGATTTGCTCTTTATAATGTATGGGCAAATCAAATATAAGAGAGGTAGCATTCCTGGTGACAAGCCGAGCCGTTGAGGCTGATGCGGCTTTAGAGTACCATGCCGTGATCACAGTTTGTAATAAGCCAAAAGCGAGTATCGCGACAGTGAGGCCCAAAATTGTCAAACAAGTCCTTACCCAATGTCTAAATGCGTTGTTGAATGCTGTTCGTAAAATGAAAATCATAGCTTAATGGTCGGTAGTTCGCTCATCAACTAATTCGCCTTTATCGAGGTTCACGACCTTTTGAGCTGCGTGGGTAGCATTAATGTCATGAGTAACCATAACGATGGTTTTCCCAGCCTCTAAATTTAGTCGATGTAATAAATTCAAAATATCTTTTGCAGATTGCTTATCTAGGTCACCTGTCGGTTCATCGGCTACTATTAAAGTTGGATCACTAACAACTGCCCTTGCTATAGCTACCCTTTGTTGCTGACCGCCTGATAATTCATTAGGGTAATGATGGAGTCTGTCCTGTAGTCCAACTACCTCTAAAACAAACTCAGCTCTTAATCTACGAGACTTTGCTGGTAGGCCTGATAGAAGCAAGGGCAACTCAACATTTTGTCTGGCGGTTAAGACTGGCATAAGGTTGTAGAATTGAAAAATAAACCCAATATTTCCCGATCGCCATTCCGCTAGTTCACCCTCATCCAAGCCAGTAATATCAAGTCCAGAAATCTTGAGGCTTCCTGAGTCTGGTTTGTCAATTCCAGCAATTAGGTTCAGTAGAGTACTTTTACCAGAGCCAGAGGGTCCCATTAGTACGGTAAAACCACCTTCAGGTACGCCCAGATTTATATTGCGGAGGACTTCTATAATTTGTCCTCCACGAAAATAAGATTTCTTTATATTATTGATCTCTACTAGATTAGAACGCAAGTTAACAGTCTACTCCTTTTGAACCCTCATTCCGTCCTTCAGATTTCTCTGAGGATTATTAATAATTTCTAAACCAGGACTGAGTTTCCTCACTTCAATTTTTTCACCTATTTTTTCCCCTAAAAGGATTCGCATTTCTTTAACGTAACCTTGATCATAGATGAAAACAAAGTGGCCTGATTCTTTTTCTATCACCGCTGAAGGCAAAATTGCCATCACTGGGTTCTTCTCATTAGGGGGTATCTTTTTCTCTAGGAAGGCCACCTTAGCACTCATATCAGGAAGAATTCTTTCATCAAATTCGTCAAAACGAATTTTTACAAGTACTGTAGCTTTTGATCTATCTACAGTCGGCACTATCCTTGATACGATGCCGTGAAAACGGTTCTTGGGAATGGCATCTAATATAATTTCGCAGGGTTGGTCAACTTTGATTAGGTTAATATTGGACTCGGAAACATCAACCTCTACCTCTAATGTGTCCATATCGGCTATCGTAACCACGGCTCCCTTGCTATCAGTTGCAGATGAAAAAGGGGTAATGTTGTCACCCACATTAGCAGTTTTGGTTAGAATTACCCCATCAAATGGAGCGGTAATTACGGTTTGTTTGACAGCAATTTTAGCAGCTTCGATAGATGCGGTAGCCGATCTCACACTAGCTTTTAGTGCATCGATACTTGCCTTCGCTTTCTCCAGACGACTAAAACTCGCATCATACTGGGCCTGTGATATAAATTTTTTTTCAAGGAGGTCTTTGGACCTATCAAGATTTTGTTCGGCTTCTCGAAGCTCAGCATAACTCTGTTGTAAGTTCGCCTCGGCAACATTATGCAGTGCAAGGGCTTGTCGATAAGCGGCCTCAACATCATCTTTCTCTAATCTGGCTATTATTTCACCTTTTTTTACTTTACTTCCCTCCAATACACCAAGCCACTCTAAACGCCCTTGGGCTTTTGACGATAGGGATGCTTTGCGTTGGGGCACCACGTAACCAGATGCATTTAATATGGTATATTTTTTTGAGGGGTACACAATTGCTACTGTAGTTACAGTAATTTTTTGATCCGCTGAGAAGTAACTAGAGAATAAACCGAATCCTAAAATTATGGATAGCCCTCCCAGGATGAATTTTTGGGTACGACCCTTTCTACTTTGAATTATTTTCTCGGACGTTTGGTTTCTGTTGATTCTGAGTTTAGTTAAATTTGGGGATGACATTTCATTTTTGTTGGCCGGTAAGGTTGGAGAGATTAATTTAAATTTTTAAGTGTCAGTTTAGTATCTTTTTAATTTTTGTCGTCTTTTTCTTTTGTGGTACAAATCTTTCTTCCCTCTGAAATGGCTTCTAATAAAGATGGCATTTCAGTAGTATTTTGATTACTTAAAATTTTTAGATTATTTAGAAACTTTTTTATTTTAATCGGCAACCCCGAGATTATCACCTCATTTCCGTTTTCATCTGCAAAATTAATTAGGTTAGCAATTTCCATAGCTACTGTTGTATCTAAGAAAGTAGAGTTTTTAAAGTGCAGTATTTGCACTTCATACTTTGATAACAGAGCTAAAATGACAGATAGCTTTTTCGCAGACGAAAAGGAATGTGAGCCGTTAAACTCTACTATACCAATGAGTTGGTTAGTTCCCCTTATTACTTTTAATTCTTCGCTTGATAGAAACTCGTCAATATGATTTCCAGGTAGATGGGTTTTTAAGCTACCTAATTCAAGGCTCTCTTGTCTTTTCGATGTTAATAAAAATTGGATAATTAACCCAAATCCCACGGCTGTTATCAGGTCGACCAGAACAGTAACTATTAATACACTCAACATTACAGTCACTCCCTCTAAGTCATTCCGGTTCAGACGTTTTAAGTAATTCCAATCGATGATATCCCAACCGACCTTAAGAAGTATTCCTGCGAGGACAGCGAGGGGAATGTTTTCTGCTATGGGGGCAACTCCAAGCATCATTGCTCCTAAGACCATGGCGTGTAATATGCCCGATAATTTTGTTCGCCCTCCAGCTTTTATATTTACTACAGTCCTCATAGTGGCTCCTGCCCCGGGAAGACCTCCGAAAAGACCTGAAGCCATATTCCCTATACCTTGTCCGACCAACTCTTTATTTGGGTTATGTTGAGTTCGTGTCAAATTGTCTGCTACAAGCGATGTCAATAGGCTATCAATGGTTCCAAGAGTAGCAATTACTAGTGCTGATCCAACTAGGTGGGGTAATTGAGAGACCGTAATGTTAGGTATGTTGAACATGGGGATGGTCTGGGGAATTTCGCCTATTCTTGGAACGTCGGCTATGAAAAAGAACCCTATTGTGGTTCCTACCACTAAAGCAATAAGTGGTGGTGGGGCCAGTGGTTGCATTTTTCTTGGAATAACTAACATTGTGAGAAGTGCGATAAGCCCTAGACAACTAGCATTCATATCTGGTGAAGAAAGAGCCACAGGCAGCTCCTTAAGAGCCGCAATAATGCCTTCATTAGCTTGAGGGTGGCCGAGAAATGAGGACAATTGAATTATGATGATGATGCAGCCGATACCACTCATAAAACCAGAAATAACGGGGAATGGAATTTGGGCTACATATCTTCCCCATCCAATAATTCCGAAAACAATTTGTATAGAGCCACCCAAAATAACTACTGCAAATGCTAGTGCAGGATCGCTACTGTATTGCATTACTATTGCGGTCATTACGACGGTCATAGGGCCAGTTGGTCCAGAAACCTGGGTAGGTGTTCCACCAAACACAGCAGCAAAGAAACCAACTAGTATTGCCCCATACAAACCAGCAGCAGGTCCTACTCCGGACGCCACGCCGAAGGCTAGGGCCAAGGGTAAAGCTACCACTGCCGCGGTCAGTCCTCCGTATATATCACCTCTTAGGTTACTAAGAATTAATAGAGGGTTATATTTTTCCAACATTTATTTATAGCCCGAGCCTTGGTAATTACTTAAGAAGCCGTGATTTTACCTTATTAATTCCCCAATTACCTTTTTTACCTCTGAGCTGTCCCAGGAAAGTTCTCCCAGAGCTTGGAATTTTATATTACCTTTTTTATCTAGAATATAGGTTACTGGAAGTCCTCTCTTGACCCACAAATCATTAGATAGCTTTTTTTTGTCTAAATAAATATCGAAGGTATCTGGTAATGTTTCTGAAAAGCTGGTGACTTTATTCAGGCTTTCACCGAAATTCACCAGGATTAGCTTAAATGGTTTTTTTTGAAAAGACTTAGCTAGACGAATTAAGGAGGGCATTTCCTTTACACACGGTGCACACCAAGTTGCCCAGAAATTAATAACCACTACGTTACCAGTGAATGTATCAATACTAAATTCCTCTCCTTTTATATTCTCAAAAATGAGTATTGGTGTTTTTTTTTCAGTATCCCAAGTTTTTAGTTTACTGGAGTCACTTATAGCAGGTTCCGCAAATCCGAGAAGAATAACCATAAAACTGATCATTAGGATTGATGCACTAAGATCTCGGTACATTTTCGCTAAGCTTTCCATGGATCTTGACGGTTGGTTGAAATTTTATATTTTTGCATCGCGTTTTTTACAACATCTTGGTCAAATTGTCCATCATCTGCTAGGGCTTTTAGGGAGGCTACGGTAATATGCCTGCTATCCACTTCGAAGAAATCTCTCAATTTTTCTCTGGTGTCACTTCGGCCATATCCGTCTGTTCCCAGTGTGATATACCTTCTCCCGACCCAAGGCCGAATGAGTTCAGATACGGTTCGCATATAATCTGTTGCTGCTATGGCTGGTCCTGACGCGTCTTGTAAACAATTTTCCACCCAAGACTTTACTGGCTTAATACCTGGGTTTAATCGATTTTTTCTGTCAGCCTCTAACCCATTCCTTTGTAGCTCAGTAAAACTCGTAATGCTCCAAACGTCACTTGAAACTCCCCAGTCTTTTTGTAACAAGTCAGACGCATCTAGTATCTGTCTCAGAATCACGCCAGATCCTAATAGTTGAACATTTAGATTCTTTGATGCAGATTTATTTTTAGATTGGGCTATTCTATACATTCCTTTAATAATTCCCTCCTCTGACCCCTTTGGCAGCTTGGGGTGGGGATAGTTTTCATTCATTACAGTTATGTAATAAAAAATGTCTTCTTCCTTTTTCAACATGCGACGGATACCGTCTTGCACTACCACTGCTAGCTCATAGCCAAAAGCTGGGTCGTATGCCACGCAATTTGGTACTGTAGACATCAATAAATGACTGGATCCATCTTCATGTTGTAGACCCTCACCAGATAAAGTGGTTCTTCCAGCTGTTGCACCTATTAAGAATCCCCTTGCTCGAGAGTCACCTGCAGCCCAAATTAAATCACCGATTCGCTGAAAGCCAAAGCATGAGTAGAATATATAAAATGGCAACGTTTGAATGTTATGTGCGGAATATGAGGTTGCAGCTGCTAGCCAAGAAGATATTGCTCCGGCCTCTGTAATGCCTTCCTCCAAAATTTGACCGTTGCTAGATTCTTTGTAATAAAGAAGTTCGTCTTTATCTTCGGGTTCATAAAGTTGACCAAATGGTGAATAGATTGCGATCTGTCTAAACAGGGCTTGCATACCAAATGTTCTGGCCTCATCAGCTACAATAGGCACGATATTCTTGCCAGTTTTTTTGTCCTTAAGCATTTCGGCAAGCATGTTGACAAAAATCATTGTTGTCGACTGTTTTCTAGTACCTGAGCCTTCTAGAATCCTAGAAAATTTGGGTTCTGGAAGACCCAATTGAGTGTCTGACGACGAGTATCGTTTGGGAACGTATCCGCCAAGCTTTTTACGCTGCCCATGCATGTATTTCATAACCTCACTATCATCTGAGGGTTTGATGAATCGTAAATTTTCTACATCATCATTTGAAATTTCTAGATCGAATCTATCTCTAAAAGCAAGTAGAGCATCTAACTCCAATTTTTTTTGTTGATGAGCTCCCATTTTACCTTGACCCCAGTGACCCATTCCGAACCCTTTTTTTGTTTGTGCCAAAATGACGGTTGGTTTTTCTTTAGTTGAAATTGCCTCTGCATAGGCCGAATAAATTTTTATTGGATCATGTCCCCCGCGTTGTAACTGGTCGATATCTTTATCAGACAAATTCTGAACCAGATTGCGGAGCTCGGGATACTTATGGAAAACATGCTCTCTATTAAACCTTCCATCCATTGCTGCGTAAGTTTGTAGTTCCCCGTCCACCATTTCATGTAGTCGCTTAAGAATTAAATTGTCTTTATCTTTGGCGAATAGGGGATCCCAGTTTGATCCCCATAATACTTTCAAAACCCTCCAGCCTGCTCCAGCAAATAATCTTTCTAACTCTTGTATTATCGAACCATTACCCCTTACTGGACCGTCAAGTCTCTGTAGATTACAGTTAACCACAAAAATTAGGTTATCCAGTTTTTCACGACATGCCAATGATAATGCCGCAAGAGACTCGGGTTCATCCATTTCCCCATCTCCGACAAAACACCATACTTTACGATATGATGTTTCGCATATCTCTCTGTTTTGGAGGTACTTCATAAATCTTGCTTGGTAGATAGCGTTTATCGGGCCTAGACCCATGGAGCCGGTTGGGAATTGCCAGAAATCTGGCATTAGCCATGGGTGGCAGTAGGAAGACAGTCCATTACCATCTGATTCTTGGCGGTAGCGGTCGAGTTGGGTTTCTGTTAGGCGTCCTTCCAAAAAGGCTCTCGCGTAGACACCAGGAGCTGAGTGTGGTTGAAAATACACGCAATCCCCGTCACGACCTGCTTTAAAAAAGTGGTTAAAACCAACTTCGAATAGATCAGCTGATGACGCATAAGTTGCGATGTGTCCACCGAGTTCAGAGTATGTTCGATTGGCTTTCACTACCATGGCCAGAGCGTTCCATCTGACGAGTGCAGAGATTGTTCTTTCTAAAGTGATATTCCCTGGAAAAACTGGCTGTGTTTCAGCACTGATGGAATTTAAGTAGGGAGAACTTAGAGTCGATGGAAGTTGAACACGTTGCTCCCGGGCTCGATTCAATAAATTTTGTAAAATGAAGGTAGCCCGATCGTTCCCCTCGATTTCAATGATTTGTTGGAAGGCATCAACCCATTCAGCCGTTTCGATTGGGTCAGTATCCTCGACCATACCCATCTTTAGACCGATAGGTTTTTTTTTTTCTGTCATTTTAATCCTGTAGTTTGATTGTCATCGCAGACTCCCTCGGCTGGCCTGGCGAGCCTACAAGGATCAATAATATCGCAATTTCACTAGAATATAGTATTTTTTTTGCTATAGAAATCGTGTAAAATAACTTATTGTTTTTTTAAACAACAAAAAAAAAGCACAATATGCCGAATAAATCACTTGATATGGTGGATTGGAAAATTCTTGGTTGTTTACAAATAAACGCTAATATTAGTAATGTTGAGTTATCGAAAGAGGTTGGGTTATCTCCGTCCCCCTGTCTAGCAAGAGTTCGTCAATTGGAAAAGTCAGGGTACATTAGCCAATATGTTACGTTGCTAGATCCTATTAAAGTTGGACTTAAGGTTAGTGTGTTTATACAGGTAACTTTGGAAAGGCAAGTGGAAACTGCTTTGGAGCACTTTGAAAAGGCGGTTTTAGATCGAGCGGAGGTTATGGAGTGTTATCTAATGACAGGGGAGTCAGATTATCTGCTTCGAGTCATGGTGGCAGATATCCAAGCTTTGGAGCAATTTATTCTTAATTTTTTATCAAAGGTGCCGGGAGTAGGAAATATCAAATCCAGTTTTTCTCTCAAACAGGTTAAGTATCAGACAGCTCTACCACTACCCAATCGAAATTACCAGGGATAGATTTTGCTTAAACCAATTGACAATTTATGTGTCTTTTGTGGATCAAACCAAGGATCAAATCCAGCTTTTGCGAGGATGGCTATTTTATTGGGAAAGTTTCTTGCGGACAATGATATACGGCTGGTTTTTGGGGGAGGTGATATGGGGTTAATGGGTTCAGTGTCAAAGGCAGTTAAGCTGGCTGGGGGAGAGGTATTAGGGGTTATTCCAAGACACTTACGTCATGAGAGCTCAGTTGTTTGCGAGAATGACGAATTGATAGTTGTTGACTCTATGCATAGACGAAAACAAAAAATGTATGACTTGGCTGATGCATTTCTAGTTTTGCCGGGGGGTATAGGAACAATTGAGGAGGCTTTTGAAACATGGACTTGGTTGCAGCTCGGGCTGCATACTAAACCTATAGGGCTCCTCAATGTTGAAAACTTCTTTGATGAATTATTAGCGTTCTTGGATACAATGTTCAACGGGGGATTTTTAAAAAGTAATCACCGTGCACTACTGCATGTTGATTCAAAGATTGAAAACCTTATGCAAAAATTAGGTTATGCGGGCAAATAGAGAAGGTGAGGTTTTGGTAAATGAAAAAAAAAACAACTTACAGTGATATTAAATGTCTGACTTTTGATACTGGTGGAACAGTTTTGGATTGGCATAGTGGTTTCAGAGATGCTTTCAAAATGGTTGGCGAAAAATATGGAATAAAAAAAGATTGGGGGGCGATAGCAAATAAATTACGAAAAAAATCCATGAATGCTATGTTGCAACTTGGTGAAACTGAGCCACCTGCATATAACTTTGATGGAGCACACAAATTTTGTTTAGATGAGGTTGTAGCTGAAGAAGAACTTTCTAGTTTCACTGAAGAGGACGCTGACTTTATCGCCTACGAGACTCCCCATAATTTTAAGTGCTGGCCTGACTTTCCAAGCAGTTTGGCTCGAATCCAAAAGAGTTATCTTGTATGCTCATTTACCATACTCAGTTATAGGCTGATTATTGATACGGCAAGAAAAAACAATATTGTTTGGGATGCAGTGTTTTCTTGTGAGGGGATCGGTAAATATAAAATGCTCCAAGAGCCTTACAATATAGTGGCCTCTCATTTGCAATTTAATCCGATAGAATGCTTAATGGTAGCGTGTCATCCATGGGACCTAGATGCGGCGAAGAAGGCTGGCTATCGGACTGCCTTCGTCAAAAGGCCGACTGAATGGGGTCAGGAGCCTCCCCCTTGGATGGGTGAGGGGCCTGACCAAAAGCGGGTTGATGAAGACTCTTACGATATTGTAGTGGATAATTTTTCGGACCTAGCAAATGTACTGTGCTGAATGAAATTCCAGTAGAATTTATTCGAATTTGCGTTTTTTCCACCATGGGTAAAAGGCAGGCATGTCTCTCGTCGGTGTTTCACGAAATTTAGGGTCCCTTTTTTCCAAAAAGGAATCTATTCCTTCTATTCCATCTTTCGATATTCCTCTGTCTTGAATCCCGCGTGAATCAATTTTATGAGCTTCCATGGGGTGATCAGCTCCGAGCATTTTCCATAGCATTTGTCGAGTTAAGGCAAGTGAGACAGGAGCAGATTGTTGTATAAGCTCATTTGCTATTTCCTCAGCCCTTGATATAAGGCTTTCAGGGGGAGTGATTTCACTCACCAACCCACCAGTCAAAGCTTCGTGGTGATCAAATATTTTGCCCGACAGGCACCATTCTAACGCTTTCGAGATTCCTACAATTCTTGGTAGGAACCAGCTAGAGCAGGCCTCAGGCACAACACCACGATTAGTAAAGACAAAACCAAAACGAGCCTTAGTTGAGGCAATCCTAACATCCATGGGAAGTTGCATAGTTACCCCTATTCCGACTGCTGCCCCATTTACCGCACATATCAGCGGTTTTTTACAATCAAACAATTTTAAAGTTAGTAAACCACCTCTATCAGGAGCAATACCATTTATTTTGTCTTTACGATTTTTATAATCAAAAGTTTTCCCTTCTCCAGACAATTCGGCTCCTGCACAAAACGCCGATCCAGCTCCGGTGAAAATTATGGCCCCTATCGATTCGTCGGCATCTGCTCTCTCAATTACATCGATTAACTCAAAGCACATTTCCGTCGTAAAGGCATTTAGCTTAGATGGCCGGTCTAATGTAACAGTAAGCACCTTATTGTTAGCAGCAACTGAAATTGTTTTATATGGGCTGTCCATTCTGTATCTCCCGTTTTCTACAATAAAGAAACCACAGCTTTCCCTATGTCAACAGTTTTGGAGGTGCCACCCATATCAGGAGTACGGGGACCATCCTGTAAACATTTTTCTATAGCACCCATGATGGCTGACGCCGCCCTGTGCTCTCCCAGATGGTCCAGCATCATAGATGCTGACCAAATCTGTGCTATCGGGTTTGCTATTGATTTTCCATATATATCAGGAGCCGATCCATGAACAGGTTCAAATAGGGAGGGAAATTGACCCTCCGGGTTTATGTTACCTGATGGTGCTATACCAATCGTCCCGGTCGTGGCAGGTCCTAGGTCTGAGATTATATCCCCGAAGAGGTTTGAACCGACTATTACGTCGAAACGCTGAGGATTAAGAATTAATTGAATAGTAAGCCCGTCAATATGATATTGATCAACTTTGGTGTTTGGATAATTCTTTGAAATATCACGAACCCTTTCATCCCAGTATGGCATTGTAATAGAAATGCCGTTTGATTTAGTCGCCGATGTCAGGTGATTTCTACGGCGTTTTCCGGCTAGTTTAAAGGCATAGTTAAGAATTCTATCCACGCCTTTTTTCGTAAAAACAGATTCTTGAACAACAAACTCCCTTTCGGTACCCTCAAACATTCTTCCGCCTACAGAGGAATATTCTCCTTCTGTGTTTTCACGAACCACAATATAGTCAATTTCTCCAGCTTTGAAGTTGTGCAACGGGCAAGGGACCCCTGGCATCAATTTTACGGGCCGTAAATTTACATATTGATCAAATGTTCTTCTAAAGAGAATTATTGAATCCCAAAGGGAGACATGATCTGGTACTAACTTTGGCCATCCGGTCGCCCCAAAAAAAATACAGTCCGAGCCACTTAATTGCTCTTGCCAATTAGGGGGCATCCACCACCCTTTTTTATCATAATTTTCACAACTCCAATTAAATTCGGTGAGGTTAAGTGAAAAATTAAATTTGTTAGCCACCCTATCCAGAACTCTCAGTCCTTCTGGCATTACTTCTTTCCCTATACCATCCCCCGGTATAACAGCGATTTTGTAGTTTTTCATTTTTCTTGTGGTAATGTGATTTAGTTTTAATGCTTAGTTAGAAAATTTTTTATAAGTTTTATGACCTCATCTGGCTTTTCCTGTTGAACCCAATGTCCGGCATTTTTTACAAGCTGAATGCCTTTAAAATCTTTGCAGACTTCATCTTTCATTTTTGTCAATGCACCCGGCACCTGATGAATCCCCCAGTCCTTGTCTCCAGCTACGAACATAGATGGTACATTAATATGGCAGTTTCGAAATAGACTGAGTTCCGATGCAAATAGGTCGTTAGTTATATTCCAATATCCATTGAGACCCCCTTGAAAACCTGTGTTTTCATATTCATTTACATAGATACTTAAATCTGCGTCGGTGAGCCATTTACATTTTTTTATTTCGCTAGCACTTGGAAGTTCTTGACTAACAGTTTGTGCCATATCTTTGGAGTTTTCCATGACATAATAGTATGGTAACTTCTCCAGCTCTTCAGCTGACCACTTTTGCAATGGAAAAGGCTGGTTTTTCTCCCAGTCACCGCTCTTCATGTGATAATACGCCCTAAAAAATTTTTGTAGACCTTGTGGGCAATTCATCAAGTCTCTATTGGCAGTTGCTGAAGAATAGTACCATTGATAGTGTTTTCTAGCGGGTGAGAGGGTCATTAGTTCACGGTGGATGGATTCACTGTTAGACCCACCTTCCCTGAAACCAGTAAACGGGGCACTCATCAAAATAACAGATTCAAATATGTCAGGCCTAATTAGGGAGCACCACCCTGAGACCGGGGACCCAAAATCGTGCCCAATAATTGCTTGGACTTTAGTATGCCCCAGAGCTCTTACCAAATCCAAGCAGTCTCTTACTAGGTTCAGCATTTTAAATTCAGCTGGACATTCTCGGTATTGTCTATCCCAACCAGTAGATTTTCCATATCCTCGCATATCCGGTGCCACTACATGGTAGCCCTCTGATGCAAGTGCTGGGATAATTTTTCTCCAGCTGAAGGCAATCTCCGGGAAACCATGAAGCAGCAGAATTAGGGGATTTTCTTTAATCTCAAACCCAGCCTCTAATATATGGATATTGAGTCCATTTATATTGTTGACCATACGAGATCTGATTTTTTGATCTAAAAAGTCGGGTTGAAGCGGATTGAATTCCCTAATTTGCTTAGCCACGAGTTTGGCTCCTTTGCTAAAATGAAGGTATGGTTAGGCTGAACCATTGCTTAAGATTTTATTTTATCATGTCATACATGCTTAGGGAGTGTTTAAAATTATGACCAAGGAGACAGATTATTTTGAAGAAATGTATAACGTTCGAGGGTCAGTTCCCAACCATCAAGACTATTTTAATCAGTGGGGTGAAAAGTCAAAGAATTTTTTAAGTGCTGGTTTACACCGATCGCAAATTGATGTTTCTTATGGTGAAGGTAGCCTTGAAAACATGGATATCTTTCAACCTAAAGGCAAAAGTTCAGCAATGTTGATGTTCATTCATGGTGGATATTGGCGGTCTTTAGATAAACGGGATCATTCTTTCGTAGCAGAGCCTTTTGTAAAAGCTGGAGTGACCGTCGCAGTTATTAATTACGATTTATGTCCGAAGGTTGAAATCAGTGATATTTGCCGGCAAGTCGTTAGTGCGGCGGCGTTTTTATATAAACATGCAAATGCCATTGGATTTCCCGACGATAAAATGTATGTTGCAGGACATTCTGCCGGCGGGCATTTGGCAACGATGGCTTTAGCATGCTTATGGAGGCAAGTCGATTATCGGTTACCAGAAAAAGTTTTTAAAGGAGGGTTATCGATCAGTGGGCTTTATGATTTGCGAGCTTTGACTCATGTGCCATCGGTTAATGCCGATTTGATGCTGAATCAAGACTCTGCCGCCAAAGTGAGCCCTGCTATTATGATGCCACCCACTAATGCCCCTTTAGTCATTGCTGTTGGTGGGAAAGAAATAGGCGGTTTTCAGGATCAACACAACAGGATTTTGACTAGTTGGAGAACTGTTATTGCGGAGGATATTCCTTGCCCTCAGGAACACCATTTTGATATCCTCCTGAGGCTGGCAGATGAGGACCACCAACTATGCAAGGCTGCTTTGAGGATGCTGCGGTCGTAATTAGCTATTCGCCACTAAAAATTGGGGTTCTTTTTTCGTTGAAGGCTGCTACTCCTTCCCTCCGGTCTTTGGTTGGTATGGTGCGGTTGTACGCTTCTATCTCAAAAGCTAACCCATCCCGTAATGATAATTGAAGTCCTCTATGAATAGCCTGTTTAGCTTGCCTAACTGCAATTGGGGCATTCTCTGTTATCAACTTTGCGGTTTTAACGGTCTTTTCCAAAAGAATATCAGCTGGAAAGATAGCATTTACCAGTCCCCAATCAAGCCCTTGTTCTGCGCTTATGGGTTTTCCAGTCAATATCATTTCCTTTGCCCGGTTTTCCCCAATAGCCCGGGCTAATGTTTGAGTTCCACCTGCCCCTGGTATGATGCCAATCTTTGTCTCTGTTTGGGCAAATTTTGCATCTTTCGAACAATAGATAAAGTCTAGGGCAGCGGCTAATTCGCATCCCCCCCCGAAAGCCACACCATTTATTGCACCGATAGTGGGTACCGGACAGTCAATGATTGCTCTGACCATCCGTTCAAATACCAAGTGTTGTTTCCCCCACTCGAGATCTGACATGCCCTTTCTTTCTTTAAGGTCTCCACCTGCTGAAAAGGCTTTGTTACCCTGTCCTGTCACAATTATCGCACGTGTGTCCGTAGAATTCAGAGCAATATCCTCGAAGACATTAATTAACTCCCACCCCATATCGGTATTAAATGCATTGGCAAACTTTGGTCGATTTAGTGTTACTAAAAGAACATATTGTTCAGGATGATCAATCGTGATAGTGGTAAATTTTTTTTTCATATGTGTTTAGGATCCCATTTTATGATTTAAGTTTTGGGTAAAATCTTACTGGTAAAATAGGCTCAAATACAACAGGGGCTTTGATTTGTTAATTCGTTTTAAGTTATTCTATCCCGCGAGCTTGTTCTGTGGCACTGCATTCATCCGGTTGAATGTTAATGGGAGGTGCTTATTGAACTATCGTCATTAATTTTAGTTCTTACTTACCACAAGACTAACTATAAGGATGAAAAAAAATGATTTTTTCAGTTTTTCGTGGCTTAGACAAAATTTTGTCTTTTGAAAGTGCCAAGGCACACTGTGATATTCCCTGCAAGATTTATGATCCCATTGAAAGTCAGGTAGCGGCATTAACAATAGTGCGACTCAATGACCTTTTACAGGAACTAACAGCGAAGGGAGATGGATCGCCAAGCGACACGGCTCAGTTTGCCCGGCTCATTGCTCAAAAAGAGGAGCACGGTCTAAAATTGAAGGAGGCTGTTCGTGTTATTTGGGGAGATTATTTCAAAAAACCCCAGATTGATGCCCATCCAGATGTTCATCAATTAGTTCATCAGATTATGATGGTAGCTTCAAAGGTGAAGCAAAACGTTGATCGTGAGGCATCGATAGAACTACTCCACTTGGTTAACAAATTTGCCCAGATTTTTTGGGAGACAAAGGGCGTAGCTACGTTCACAGCCCCATGTCCCTATCCCCCCAACCTGGATGTAGTCTACCCAGATCTCAAGAAATAGATTAACTTTGAGGATAGGAGTTTACAAGGTTCTAGGTGTCAGTATGGATCCCACTATACCAAGCGGTTCATATGTTGTTTACCTGAGTTTTAATAAAATGAAACTCCGGGTGGGTGGCTTATACCTATTTCACCATAGGTCACTGGGAGTGATGGTGAAACGGATGGTAAGGGACCTCGGTGCATTCTATCTATTTGAAGGGGATCACCCATTAAGTATTTCCAGTTGTAAAATTGGAGAAGTGCATAAAAAAGATATACTGGGTCAAGTCCTGGTGAGTGTTTCCCCAGGGCTTGTGTTGCCAAAAATACACCGTGAATACCTATAATAAAGTCTATGTCGAAATAACTTTGATACAGGGAGGCATGTGATGATTAGGATAACAACTTCTTTGGTGGGAATATTGATTTCAGGCTGAATGAAATTACAATGCGAAGTCACTAAATAATCGAGAGAAAAATCTGTGCGTAATCATGACCAATCCCAAAACAAGGAGGATAAAACAGGGGGTGATTGGTCATTTTTGGTGAATAATTCCACATAATCTATTTTCAACTTTGGTGGTCAGCTATATCAGTATAGAATGTCAGTGGATGTCATTTTATATGGGAGGAGTACCAAAATGTTTAATCCTTTAGATTCGCTGTGGGGGACGGTAGTTGCTGGTGTGATATTGACCGTCATATTGTACTTTGTGGTCTTGACTTTAATGGGGGGGTGAGAGATGGAATTGTTGCCAGGAATAGCTCGCTGGGTCCATTTCTTAGCGGGTACAATGTGGATTGGTTTACTATATTACTTTAATTTTGTGCAAGTGCCTGCGTTGAAGGCGGCACAAGGCGATGGGACAGCGGCTGGAATTACAAAACACGTTGCTCCGAAAGCCCTCTTCTATTTCCGATGGGCCGCAGTTGTTACGTGGTTGGCGGGTGCAGCATTACTCCATGACCGTTTTATGGATACTTTTCTACTTGCTGAGGGTTACCAAGCAATGGGAGTTGGAGTTTGGTTGGGAACGATAATGCTGTTTAATGTATGGGCTATCATCTGGCCCAATCAGAAGAAGGTCCTTGGCATTGTTGAAGCAACTGAGGACGAAAAAAATAAGGCCCGTAGGGTGGCTTTCTTAGCGTCACGAACCAACACGATGCTATCAATCCCGATGCTATTTTTTATGGCAGGTGGTTGGAGTCACCACGCAGTGTATTTTGGCTACTAGATTACTGGCTTGTAACGTTATTGGGCTGTGGGGAGCTTTTCGAGCCCCCATAGCTTGTCTCCCGGCTTAACCCCGTTTTTTGCAAACCACCCTTGGTTAACTTCCAGGGAATATTTTGCAAGACCAGCGGATTTGTGGTGTGTAAGGTCTAAAGGTTCCATTTTCTCGATATTGAGAATTTCTCCATTTTTGTTTACAAAGGCCACAGATAGAGGAATTAGAGTATTTTTCATCCACATTGCCGTTTTTTTCTCTTTTTTATAAATGAAAATCATGCCACGACTGGCCCCGAGGTTTTTCCTGTACATTAGCCCGATTAATCTGGACTTTTCTGTATTTGCAACTTCAACTCTCAGGGGTTTTCCATTAATTTCTATCGGGAATGTAACCAGAGGATTAGCCTGACAGGTATCAAAAATAATTGGTGTAGCGAATAGGGCTATCAGTAAGAATTTCATTTGATTCACAGTAAGGTCAAAATAATTGTTATCTTTTCATATATGGCCTAGACAGCCAAGCCTGATTTTAGATTCTTTGTGTAGCTTTTGTATACCCTATGTTTGGCTTGACATTGAACTTGGCTTGATCTAACGTGCTATATAGTCTTTTGGATGAAGGTTGTCCAAAAGACTACATAAAAATTTTAATCATGATTAACATTTTGCCAAGCTTCTTTAACATGAGAGGTTAGGCACAAATTGGGAGGTATGTTTAATGTTAAAACGTACTGTTATGTTCCTTGCCGCGTTTGCGGTAATGGGATTCTCCTCGTTAGTTTCAGCTCAGGGAGTTGATAGACTCGGGTCAGTTTTATACCCGAACTATGTAACCTCTGACATGTTGCTAAATGCAGGGGTAGATCATCAAAACTGGCTTCACTACGGTAAAGACTATCAAACTACTCGTTACAGTGCTTTATCTAGTGTTAACAGGGATAACGTTAAAAAGCTTGTGCCAGCTTGGAATCTTTCCTTTGGTGTACTCGAAGGTCAGGATAGCCAAGCTGTTGCAGTTAACGGAACAATCTACGTAACCACTTCGTTCAACAAAGTACTTGCTGTTAACGGTACAACAGGTGAGCAGCTCTGGAAGTACGAGCGTGAGTTACCGGGAGATGTTTTTCCTAAGCTTTGCTGTGACGTGGTCAACCGTGGTGTAGCTGTCTATAAGAATAGAGTATATCTTGCTACCCTAGATGCTCACATTGTTGCTCTGGACAACCAGACTGGGGCAGTGGTTTGGGACAAGAAAATCGGAGACTACACCTACGCCGAAACCTTTACTGTTATGCCACTAATCGCCAACGGCAAAGTAATTTTCGGAACAGCAGGTGCTGAGTATGGTGTTCGTGGATGGATCGCTGCTATCGATGCTGATACGGGTGCTCCAGCATGGAAAACTTACACTATTCCAGGTCCTGGAGAGCCAGGAAATGATACTTGGGCAGGTGAGTCTTGGAAGTATGGTGGTGGTTCCGGCTGGATTACTGGATCTTTTGAACCAGATACAAACTCAATCTATTGGGGAATCGGAAACCCAGGACCTGACTTCGATCGTCACGTTCGTTTAGGTGATAACTTATTCAGTAACTCAACAATTGTTATGGACGCTGACAGCGGGAAAATAAAGAGTTACTTCGCCTACACACCAAATGATCCGTATGACTATGATGGTGTGAACGAAAATATTCTTGTTGATCTAGGTGGCAAGAAGATGTTCATACACGCTTCTCGTAACGGACATATCTATGGTATGGACCGTGTGAATACGATTAACAGAGGCCCTGGACTAAACGAGCATAAATGCCTCTGGGTTAATACCTTGAGTCGTGTTAACTGGGTAGCTCAGCCAATTAGCCCATCCCATAAAAACTGCCGACCAGTCTATGATTGGCCAAAAATGGATGTTGTTTATGATCGTGTAACTACGAACATAGCTCCATCATTGGATGGTGGTAAAGAGTGGCACCCAGCAGCATATAGCCATCGTACCAAAATGGTATATGTCCCAGTTTATGATTTCACTATGGACTTGCAAGCCAAGAAAATGGAGTGGAAGCGTGGTGAGTGGTATCTGGGTGCAAAGGTTATTACCTTTAATGCCGGTGCAGGTCATCAGAAAGCATATGATGCAGCGACAGGTAAGCTAATCTGGGCTAAGTCTCAAAGCTGGCCAGCGACTAGTGGAATGTTAGCCACTGGTGGAGGATTGGTGTTCTACGGTGATCCTGACGGTTACTTCAACGCTGTTAATGATGAGACCGGTGAGCATCTGTGGGCATTCCAAGTTGGTTCGTCTATTCATGGAAACCCAACAACCTATACTAGAAACGGTGAGCAGTTTGTAGCTATCGTTTATGGTCGTGGTGGTGGTGGTATTTGGCCACTTTACTATGCCGAGTATGGTAAGACACATAACAAGGGTGCTGGCCTAATGGTCTTTAAAGTTATGAATTAAATTTCTTTGAAGACACTAGGTTTATCAACTTAAGTGCTTAAAAAGCAGGGGGGCGTATATCGGCCCCCTTGTTTTTTTTGTTTGATTAGTTTAAAAAGAGATGGTGAAGAGAGCCTTTTGATTTGTGTCTTTAATTTGGGTGTTCAATTCAAACAGTTATAGAAGATGGAGGAAGTGTGACAGGTAGAATATTGAAATCTATATTAACGGTTTTAGCGGTTTTGGCTTTTGGAGTGGCTTTCGGTCAAACAACCACGGATCCGGATGAAATACTTACTAAGGATCCTAATGATATAACTGACTCATTGGAGCGGGCTAAGGCTAAAGGCAAGATCGTTGCTTGTGCTGATCCATATGGTTATCCTTATGCGAATCAAAATATGAATCCACCTGGTTTTGATGTGGAAATAATGGAGGCTTTGGCTGCTCGCGGTGGAATGCGTATGGAAATGTACTGGGCGGATACCGGAACCAGAGGAGGTATGTCGAGGGCATTAAGAAGGTCGCTTATGAAAGGTCGGTGCGACGTGTTCATGGGTGTGTCGGATTCCGGAGATGAAGACCAGTTAATGGGTAAATTGACCTTCACTGATGCTTATTTAGGTCTCGGTTACGTTTTGGTGACCCAAGGGCCTGCAGTTGGCAAGAAAACTATAGAGGAGCTTCATGAGGCTGGTATTAAGATAGGGGTCCCAATGTCGACTCCGATTGATAACGAACTGTTTGAAAGAAAGATAGCTAGGGAATTGTATTTGGATAACCGAAGGCTTATGCGAGGTCTCTCTAAGGGAGAGGTTGATGCAGCGATAGTCTGGGCGACAGCTATGTCTGTCGCTAGACGAGAGGTTCCGGGTTTTGAGGTGAAAATGGTTGATGGATATATTCCTCCAGAGGGTCATAGGTGGAACTTATCGTATATGATGATGAAAAGAGATAAGTCTTTGTTAAGGTTTTTAAATGAGGGAATAAAAGATTTATTAGCAAATGGAACCGTAAAGGAAAAGGTGGAAAGCTATGGAGTACCTTTCTATCCACCCTTTGAGTAGATACGATCTTTTTTCGTTGCACGTTGGAGGATAATTGTAATGAAGTTTTCGTTGAGAAAATTAGCAAGTATTTTGTTTTTAGTCTGTGGGGCTCTGTTGGTCGGAAGCACTGTAGCTGGTCATAAAATGAACGATAATGACCTTGAATTAGCAGTTGATAATGCTGAGATAGTGGAGTCGGGCAGGTACTGGTTTGCAAGGCGATGTGCCTTTTGTCATGGGGGCGACGGAATCGGTGGAAAGGGGCCTTGCTTGACTTGTGGAAAGTTTACATACTCTGCAAATACAAACACTGACATTATGACAACTATCTCTATAGGTATTCCTCGGAATCGAGGAGGGTCTATGGGAGCTTTTGGAACTACTATGCCAGCTGAGGCAATAATAGCCGTTGTAACTTTTATGAGAGCTGAAGAAGCTCGACGCATTGAGGCGGGTGAAATACCCGATCCTTATGCTCATAAAGAAGAGGCTATGGTTTTTCCGGAATAGGAATCCTGAAGTATTCCAACAATAGCTCATCTCCAAAAAGGTGAGCTATTTTATTTTTTACCTGTACTGCCAAAGCCTCCGGTACCCCTTTGACTTTTTTTAAAAGTGGCAACTCTAACAAACTCAGCATGGACGACAGGGACAAACACCAATTGAGCTAACCGATCCATGGGCTGAATAGTAAACGTTTTTAGACTCCGATTCCAAGTAGATACTAAGAGCTCCCCTTGATAGTCCGAGTCGATGAGTCCAACCAAGTTTCCGAGCACTATGCCGTGTTTGTGACCTAACCCTGATCTAGGCAAAATCATTCCAGCAAAATTTGGGTTACCAATATGTATAGCTATTCCAGTTTGAACAAGCTTTGTCTCTCCAGGTTCAAGGTTCAGTTCTGAATTAAGACAAGCTCTGAGATCCAACCCTGCAGATCCCAGTGTCGAGTAATCAGGATTACAGTCGGCTAGTCGTATATCAAGTATCTTAAGTTCAACTTTTATAGGGTTCATAAAGTGCAGCAATATGGTTAATAAGGCGGTTTGATTGGTTTAGTTTGGTATCTTTTTCAAACGTATGAGTTCCATTTTTATCAATCAACACTAGTTCGTTATAGTCAGAGTCAATAGCATTTTGAACAAGGTTTCCCACGATCAATGGGATATTTTTTTTAACTCGTTTCTTTTTAGCGTTGATTTCTAAGTCTTCTGTCTCCGCGGCGAAACCTACACAAAATGGTGGGTTAGGCAAGGAGCTTACTTCTTGCAAGATATCGGGTGTAGGCTCTAGTTCGATACTCGATAATTTGTGGGTATCTTTTTTTAGCTTATGATCTATCGGGTTTCGTACCCTATAGTCGGCTACAGCGGCAACGCTGATGAATATATTGATGCTAGGAATATTTTCTTTTACGGCTTTCAACATATCGCTAGCGGATAAGACCTTTACTAAATTGCAATTTTTAGGCGGCGGAACCGATGTGTTACCAGCCACAAGTGTTACCTTTGCCCCAGCATTCATAGCGGCCTGTGCTATAGAAAAACCCATACGCCCAGAGCTTTGATTAGAGATTCCCCTTACAGAATCAATTTTTTCAAAAGTACCACCAGCAGTTACCAAAATGTTACAACCAGATAGGCATTTAGGTCGGAAAAAGTTTTGTATGACCTCTAAGATAGCCTCTGGCTCTGCCATTCTCCCCATTCCAATCTCTCCACAAGCTTGGTTACCACCTGCAGGACCAATGAAGCTCACCCCATCTTCTTTGAGTTGGTTAATATTTCTTTGAGTGGATTTATTATTCCACATTTCATGATTCATAGCAGGTGCCACTACTAGGGGGCAATTTCTGGCTAAACATACAGTTGATAACAAATCATTCGCTCCACCTGACGCGAGCTTTGCCAGAAAATTAGCGGAGGCTGGTGCAATAAGTATTAAATCTCTGTCACGAGATAGGTCGATATGCTCCATACCATGTTCATCTGAATTATCCCACATGTTATCGGGAACTGGTTTTCCAGAAAGTGCTTGCATAGTGGTCTTAGAAATAAATTTCGTGGCGGCTTCTGTCATGACAACACGCACATCTATCCCTGATTTTGTAAAAGAGCGAACCAGAAATGCCGATTTATAAGCAGCAACTCCCCCAGTAACCCCTAACAGAATAGTTTTTACAGTCTTGTTCATTTAATTCCAATTTGCCAATAACCTTAACTTGAGGCTTTTCCGATTGTCAAGCTACGAAAAATACAGTCTAGCCTAATTTTTTGTATCTTTGATCAGATTCTTAATATTTTCAATATGAAAGTTTGCAATTGTAAAAATTCGCGAGTCGACTGATATGTAGCGACTGACTGTATCGGGAGCCAAATCTCCTATGGAAATTTTCATTTTTGGCTCTGTATCAGTTGGTTTTGAATAAACAATTAGATAGATACTAGGATTTATAACTCCGTACTCATCTGAGAAACTAAAGTTAAAGCTTCGTTCTTTGCGAGCACGACCAAAGCCTGTAATCATATATGCTATCTTGTCACTGTGTTGAGATTTCTCATGTTCATGGTGATTGTCTTTATCTCTGTGAGCTTTGTGGTACATCCATGTATTACTACCGGTTCTTTCAAAACGATGTGTTTCACCAGATAAGATTATTTCAAGAGCACCAATACTTTCAACGTTCCCAGGAATAAGAAAGTTAGGGTTCAAAGAGGAGCTATGACTATGTTTTTTAGGTTTTACTGTGGGGAGTGCAACAATTATTGTTATTAAAACCCCTAAAATTACCCAAACCAGGATGGTGTTAGTAACTTTCATGGACATGACTCATCGTTGTCTCCACCAAACAGCAATTCCAATCAGTGCTAACATCCCGGGTACAAATATCATACTGAGAAAGAACGTTCCTTTCATCTGGCGGTTAGTTAGATTTACCCGTGGTTGGTCATATGTTTTCGGTTCTATCCCTATCAGATTTTCTTGGGCTGACAGGTAATTAACAGTATTGAAGAATAAATTACCATTTCCCAAGATATGGAAAAATGAGTTTGTAGCAAAATCAGAATCTCCTATTATCGCTATTCTTGATTTTTTCGTGATCTCTAAAGATGACCTCTCAGGAGTTATATCTTTTTTATTGTTAGTTAATTCCGTAGGGGTTATATATTTAGGGCTTCTAACCACCACTACCATAATCGTGTTAGGTCCAGGTTTATCAACTCCTAGTTGAAATTCGGCTTTTTGCTTATTGGTTTCAGCATAACTACGTTTTGATGAATTAATAATGGGTCTGACTGAGCTTCCAGGTACAGGTGTGTTTGTGGGAGATAAAGAGCGGGACCCCATAAAGAAAGTAAGTGGTAAACCTTCAGTTATAGCATGTCGGTTATAGTTAGTAACAGCCGGTGCAGAGATATCCGTCCAAAAGTGACTAGCCTCATCTATAATTAGAGTGTCGTCTAGTATAACCCCTAGTTTCTTAATTAGAGGTTCTAAGCCAGTCTGAATAAAGGGGTCAAGCATAAATAGGGCGTTTCCTCCATTTTCAAGGAAAGTTTCAATGACTTTAATTTCACGGGGTCTTAAAGACATTTGGGGCCCCGCGACTATGAGAACTGCACACGTATCTATATTTTGCTCAGAATCTAACAGTCTAACCGAGCGTACTTTATAGTTCATACTCTCAAGCCCATTCCTGGCCTTTCCCATTCCATGTCGCTCATGCAACACAACTTTTGTGTCCAGGCCGTGAGAATGTCCAGTTTCGCCGGGAGCCTCAAAATGATCATGATGCTCTAAACTAAAAGGGTCGCTTTCGGCATGTCCCTCTAAGAAACATAGAGTTTGCTGCTTGGCTTGAGATACTCGAAGGATTCCATTAGCAATATCGATTTCGGTAGGCCCATTCACACGTACCGTTCGCCCTTCGCTTTCCATGACTGCTGTACCTGCAAACTCTATCCCTCTCATCCTTGCTTGTGCCGGATTGACCATCGGATCAAGAAATTCAACTGTCACCTTATTGGTGTAACTTGCCATTAGTTGATAAAGGTCAGAGGTCTCGCGCATCATTGCATCATGGAAAAAAATAATATGCACAGGTTTATCAAGTCTTTGCAACATATTAATTGTTTGTTCAGATAGAGAGTGGGTACGTTCTTTCGTCATGTCTACACGAATAGAGAATTGATGACTTAAATAGCCTACGGCAATTATTATTCCCAATAAACCAATAGTTGTTAATAAAATTTCTACCCGCTGTGCTCTAAAAGTACCAATTACTTCCTGCCGTAGCTTATAGCCACCAATAATGCTTAGAGAGAGTCCACCGATAATACTACTAATCCCCCAGTAATTACTTTCCAACAAGATAAAATGGCTTATAACTGCTACCGAGATTAGTGCGACACCCAAGAGCAATAAAACTATCGATGAAGAAGATTTTTTCATGTGTTAGCGACGCCACTTTATATAGTTGATCGTTAGGGTCACCGAAGTCAATATAACCAACAAATAATAAACAACGGCTTCTGATCTGAGGAGACCCCGTATTAGTTCGCTATAATGTATCGAAAATGCAAGGTACCCAACAAAGTTTTGCATGAATGCACTCGACTGCATGTTTTGAAGTTGGCCTAACCACCAAAACCCAAGTAGTGTGGGGAGAGTCAAAAGTGCTGCTATAATTTGGTTTTTTGTTAGAGCGGAGTAGAGTTGTCCAATGGATATGGACGCCATTCCAAGTAAAACAAAACCAATATAGCCAGAGACTATGTTAATTATATGTGGGTTACCGTAAAGAAACATAGGAATTAAGTTAATAAACGTAGCCAAGGTCATTATCAGAAGAATCGTTACGGCAGCTAGGTATTTACCAAGAACAATCTGCCAAGTGAAAATAGGCAAGGTAACTAGAAGGTCCATAGTCCTCCCAGCATATTCTCCTGCAAAAATCCGCATAGTCAAAACAGGAATAAGTATCATTAGCAGAAAGGCCATATCACGGAATGTAAGGTCCATTGTTGCAGCCCCTGTGCTAAAAACGTTGTATATAAAAAAATACCCTGTTCCTAACAAGAAAGAGGAAATGAGAAAGTATGCTATCGGTGACCGGAAATATGTAACGATTTCTTTTTTATATATAGCAAATAACCCGCTCATAGAGAGTCACCCTTTTTAATATATTTCAAGAAGACATTTTCCAGAGTGGGTTGTTGTCTTTCAATTCGATAGAGTTTTGATATGCCCGTGGTTATTTTTGCTATTTGAGTCTCGATAGCATCCTCGGTGCTAACGTTACAGGTGATATTGGTTAAATCATGTTGGGTTTTATGTGACATTACTGAATGAACATTTTCTAAGTTTTCTAATTCAGCCTTCAACTGGTTGATATTGCCCGATGCTAATAGATTAACTCTATTAGTCTCTCTAGATGCCTTTTGTAAGCTTGATGGGGTATCCACGGCTAGTAGGCACCCTTGATTGATTATTGCTACTCGGTCACATATTAGGGTGACCTCAGTTAGTATGTGGGTACTAAGTAAGACGGCATGGTTAGTCCCAATTTGCTTAATTACTTCTCGGGTTTCATGTATTTGTCCAGGGTCTAGTCCAGCAGTGGGTTCATCAAGCAGCAGGACTTCCGGGTCACCTAACAGGGCTTGTGCTAATCCCAGACGCTGTCGATAACCTTTTGATAATTTATATATCTCGGTCTTACTGACTTGTTCTAATTGGCAGGCATTTATTACGCGGTCCAATTCTTTTTTTATTGTCTGTCGCGGTATTTTTTTTGCATTTGCTATGAATTTAAGGTATCCCGAAACCTCTAAAACATCATACAAGGGAGGATGTTCTGGAAGGTAACCTATTTGCTTTGAGGCCTCATGATGTTCAGTGGACATATCAAATCCAGAGACCTCTACTATTCCCGAGGTTGCTGTGGATGCACCAGCTATCATTTTCATTGTTGTTGTTTTACCAGCACCATTTGGTCCCAAAAACCCCACGATCTCTCCTGGCTTAACATCAAATGAAATTTTATGGATTATCTGTTTCGGTCCGTAGTTTTTGCAGACGTCCGATAAGAAGATTGCTGGCGTTACCATAATGTAGGTTTACTGAATAAATGGGGGGCTGAAAAGCCCCCCAAAATTTAAAACGTTAGTGTCAAGAACTATTTGATTAATACCACTGATTTCCACCAGCTTCCCACTGAGCACCGTCATGACCCATGTAAAGTGGAGCTCCCTGCAAGTCACGCATCATTTTCAAGCGTGTTACAGATTTATTGTAGTCTTGAACACTATAATTAAGGCCTGCTGGATAACCATCAAGGTTTTCCTGCATCCATATAGCATCTTGAGCCAAAATGATAACCCCAGACTTTCCTGTAGTGACCCTCATGGATTGATGCCCTAGGGTATGGCCAGGAGTAGAGAGAACTTGAACAGTCCCGTCACCAAAAATATCGTAATCGCCTTCAAGCTCTAGGTAATTAAAATCCCGGGCGTTATCCAAGTCAGCAAGAACAAATGGCCCTTTGCCATCACGTCCTTGAAACTTTTCGGGCCACCAACCTTGGTATAGTTCTTTCTTTTGGAAAATATGGATGGCGTTTGGAAACATCTCAATGTTTCCCGCATGGTCAAGGTGAGCGTGGGAGGAAACTACAGCTTTAACATCAGCAACGGTGTATCCAAGTTTTTTTAGAAGACCCCCAATGTTAGTTTCTTTTGTCTGACTAGGCTTTAAAAAATCACAAAGCCCCGGTGACCAGTAATTTTTGCAATTATCCTCTACCTCTACATTGTTACCCGTGTCATAAACCACGATACCTTTTGGATGGTCGATCACCCACATACTAATTGGAATGGTAATGTCCCGTGCTTTGTCTTCTGGTAGGCTAGGAATAAGCCCCCTAATGTCAAAAGGACCAAACATGCCACTTGTTCCCCAATAGGCCTTCACTTTTCCGTGGTGACCAGCACTAGCACTAAATGACATTACCCCCAAAAGCCCAATGAATACTGCTACAGCTAGTTTTTTCATTTTTGTTAACTCCATGAATATTATGAATCTTCAAATTGACTCCAAGCCTTAATTATTGCTGACTTAAAGACATTCCCTCTGATCTAAGACTATTAAATTAGAAAGCGTTTGTAAAGCTGAAAATCCGTCCTCAATTAGACTTTTAAGCTTTTATCTGAAGATTTGAATCAGGATAATAGCTAATTTTCGTAACTAAATGAATTTAATAGTAAAAAATAGATATTAACTGGTATTATTTCAAAATAACACTGTATGCCTTTTCCGTTGATTACTTGCCCATTGGCTTCTAAAATGTTATAAAACGCCCTCTTAATTATAACGTGTGTGGGGACTACGATTATGTCGCGAGTTTGTCAGGTAACAGGTAAAAGGCCTATGGCGGGAAACAATGTGTCACATGCCAATAATAAAAACAAGCGCCGATTCCTGCCCAATCTCCACTACAAGCGGTTTTGGGTTGAAAGCGAGAAAAGGTGGGTTCGCCTTCGTGTTTCACATTCAGGTATTAGGATCATTGATAAGAAAGGAATCGAGGCTGTACTCTCAGACTTGAGAGATCAAGGATTAAAAGTCTGAACACAGAATTGACCGTATGAGGAAATAACAATGAGAGAGAAAATTAAACTTGAATCAAGTGCGGGTACGGGCCATTTCTATACCACCACAAAAAATAGACGATTAAAACCTGAAAAAATAGAAATAAAAAAGTATGACCCGGTGATGCGCAAGCATGTGGTGTACAAGGAAGCAAAAATTAAATAGTTCTATTTAATAAATTAAATTAAGATCCCCACCTAAGAATAACTCCTTAATACTTTAGAAAAATTAGTTAAAGGTATTATTCCAGATCGGTCTGCTTTTTTGCACCATTCTTCTAGCTCTTCAATTAGCTGCTCTTTGGTCAAGGTAGATTGTTTCCACAGCTTGGAGAGATCTAGTCTCATTACGTATAAGGTTTTTAAGATAGAACTATTATTTAAAAGGTTTTGGAACGTGACTCGTTCATTCTCTTCTAGTTGATTTAAATCTCCATGGAGCCAATTTTTAAACTGATTCCAGTCGCAGATTTTACAGCTATCATTGTTAACAAGCTTATTTCTTTCCTCATTGAAAGTTATTTTAATACTTTGAGTAAATCGGGCTAAAACGTCATATCGATGCAAAATAACAGATCTCAAGGTATTGACATTGCACGCATTTTCAGTCGGTTGGAGAGTCACTTTTGGGGCTAATTTCCTAACTGAGGCTAATTTCATAAAGCAGAGTATTCTTATGTACATCCAGCCTATATCGAACTCGTACCACTTGGAGGATAGGCAAGCTGAGGTTGCATGGGCGTGGTGATTGTTATGCAGCTCTTCCCCTCCTATAAGAATTCCCCAGGGAATTATGTTAGTACTAGCATCCTCGGTTTGGAAGTTTCTATAACCCCAATAGTGCCCAATTCCATTTATTACTCCAGCAGCGGTGATAGGGATCCAAAGCATTTGGACAGCCCAGATTGACAATCCTACCGGACCAAATAATCCTAAATTAATAATAAGCATTAGACTCACCCCCCATGTGCTCCGAGGTGTATAAATGTTTTTTTCAATCCAGTCGTTGGGAGTGCCATGACCATATTTCTCTAGGGTGGATTTATTGACGCTCTCTCTCCTATATAGTTCGGATCCTTCAAAAAATACTTTCTTTATTCCAAAGATCTTAGGACTATGGGGGTCCTCTGGCCCCTCACATTTAGCATGGTGTTTCCGATGAGTCGCTGTCCAGCCTTTTGTCGACATCCCAGTTGTCAGCCAAAGCCAAAATCGAAAAAAATGAGCTATTACGGGGTTTAGGTTAAGTGACCTGTGAGCAGAATAACGATGCAAATATATTGTCACCGATATTATGGTCATATGTGTTAATCCAAGTGCTACCAAAACGTGTTCCCACCAAGATAGATTTGTTACCCCGTTTATCCAGAGCGGTAAAGACAATATATTTTCCATGGCTGACGGTTATATCCTCAAATGTTTTGTGGTTTCAAACCCGCAATTGTACCCTAGTAGGAATCATAAAGGCAGCTTTTGGTATCATTCATAGGAATCAACCGTAACTTATTTTAATGGACCACTATATTCGATAGTATAGATTCAAAAACACGTTCTCTTTTGTCAGTGTATTTGATTTTAACCGGTAAATAGTAGAGGTCTGTTGCGAGCCAAACTTCAAGTTGGCGACCTCTATCATCGGTAGATTTCTTAATGATTACGGAATTTAAGGGGCCTTTTGGACTTTTTATTATGCTACTGCCTATGACTTTGTAGGTGTATTTCTTAAGTCTTTTTCCATCAGCGATATGAACCTGAAATTTTTGTTTTGGGGGTGTCAACATAAAGGAGAACAGAAAGCTAGCTTGATCAATGGTTCCGAGTGGGAGGTGTAGTCTTTTATCTTTATTTCTATTTTTTAAGTGCACTTGATTTAGATTCCAATTGAATTTAGCGATCCTAGATCCACTTTTCTTTCCTTTTTCTTCGTACAAGCTTGGTATTAGGTTTGACCCTGCTATCTTTCCTTTTGATTGCCGGTAAAAATCTTTAAGGAACAATGATGCTATTCCTCTAGGTTTTGTTGTACTTTTTACTTCGTAATTCTTTCCAGCTCTTTGGAAAACTTCTGTACCTTCCCCAACTACAATACCACTAGTGACAATTTTAAACTCGATAAAAACACGGTTAGGGATACTTGAGTCTGCGTTAGCGGCCAGTGTAGCAAAAAACAAAAAGCAACAATAAACTAAGCGCACGATTTTTTCGAAAACGGGAAAATTAGCGAGTCTGATTTTTGTACTTCGTCATTAAGAAGTACTTTGTTATTAAGGATTGATAGCTTTTCTTCCAAAAACCATCTCACTGCCATTGGATAAATTTTATGTTCCTCTCTGAGCACCCTAGTGGCAAGAGATTCGGGGGTATCTATTTGCATAACTGGAACCGCCGCTTGGATAATTATTGGTCCAGCATCTAGCTGACTGGTAACGAAGTGTACGGTACAGCCATGAAGTCTAACCCCTGACTTAAGAGCGTTACTATGAGTTTTGGTTCCTGGAAAAGATGGCAGTAATGATGGATGAATATTAAGAACTTTTCCGGCAAATTGGGATAAAAATGCATCGGACAAGATTCTCATAAAGCCAGCCAGTATTATAAGATCAGGTTCATATTCAGCTAGCCTTGTGGCGAGTGCCAAATCAAATGACACTCTGTCTTTAAATTTACGATGATTGATGACGTCGGTATTTATTTTCAAGTTCCTAGCTACTTCTAGTCCCTTAGCGTCAGGATTGTTGCTAGCCACTAGCACAATTTTACCTGGTAGGCCCGACAAGATTAGGTTTTTCATATTACTTCCCCTGCCGGATATTAGTATTATTATCTTTTTTCTGCCTGATAGCATAGTTTAGTTTTGGAACACCAGTTGACTATCATCTTTAGATTTATTTCGTATATCACCTATTACGAAGGGGTGCTTTGTGTCTTCGCCGAGGGATTTTAAGGCCATGTCAACATCGCTTTCAGATACGGCTACAACCATTCCAACACCACAGTTAAAAATTCGTAGCATTTGACTTATATCAATGTTGCCATTTTTACTGATCCAATGAAAAATTTCTGGCATTTCCCAAGTTGTAAGATCTATTTTAGCGAGCACACCTTGTGGAAGTATACGGGGGACATTTTCAATTAGACCACCTCCAGTTATATGTGCAACTCCTTTAATCGAGATTCGACTTTTCAAGTTCAGAATTGATTTGACATAAATTCGAGTGGGTTCCAGTAAAATTTCCCCGAGGGTAGACCCCGATAGTGTAGAAGAAAGTGACTGGTTGGTCTTTTTCAAAATGTGATGAATCATCGAAAAACCATTAGAATGCAAACCACTGCTGGGTATTCCTATTAGTACATCTCCCTGGCTAATCTCTTTCCCAGTTATTATATCTGCTTTTTCGACAATTCCGACCGCGAAGCCAGCTAAATCGTACTCTTTGCCTTTGTACATGCCAGGCATTTCTGCAGTCTCGCCTCCTATCAAAGAGCAATTTGCGGTCACACACCCATTGGCAACGCCTTCGATAACATCTTTAGCCACCTCAGAATCTAATTGTCCGCAGGAAAAGTAGTCAAGAAAAAAAAGTGGGGTGGCTCCTTGAGTAATGATGTCATTGACGCTCATTGCTACTAGATCAATACCTATTGATTTGTGGTATCCCATCTTTACAGCAATATGTAATTTAGTGCCGACTCCATCCGTGCCAGACACTAGGACAGGGTTTTTTAGAGACCTTGGTAGTTCGTACATTGCACCGAACCCTCCGATAGCGTTCAATACAGACCCAGACGTGGTGGTTTCGGCAATTGTCTTTATGGCCTTTACTAGGCGGTTGCCAGCATTAATGTCTACGCCGGCTTCTTTATAAGGGTCAGTATTTACGTTATCTTTTGTCACTAGTATTAATGAATGAATGATATGGTAGGATTCTGACAGAAAGAAAAAGTTTTTGGCAGTTAATTTTACAAAAATAGTAATTTAGGGGTGATATGCGACCGCTATAGATCATCTCGCCCTTGTTTCTTACTGAGATTTTATGCGATTTTGGAAATTATTTTTTTGTTTTAATCATTAACCAAGTTTTAGCTATTCCAGATATGAAAACAAGGCAACTATCACTTTTGTTTGATCTTAAACCAAAACCTAATATAGATAATTTTGTTATTGGAAAGAATGAAGAGTTAATAGAAATTTTGAGAGGTTTTTGTTCCTTGAATCGGTCTGAGCGGTTTATCTATATTTGGGGCTGTGAAGGAAGTGGTAAAAGTCATCTGCTGTCTGCAATATCTGAACTTTCACGAGTAAATAGTCCCCTGCAATTTTTCTTTAGACGGGGTGGAAAAATTCCAAAGTGGAATCACGACAACTCGGATAGTCTAGTACTAGTTGACGATATTCAGCATCTTTCATCTGATAATCAGTATAGGTTGTTTGAATGGTATAATGAGCTTAGATCCGGAGACGGTGCCTTAGTGGTAGCTGGAGACGGTCCTCCAGCTGGCCTTAATCTAAGGGATGATTTGTTAACTAGATTGGGGTGGGGCCTAGTGTATCGAGTCCACCCTTTAACTGATGAGGATAAATATCACGCGATGGCAAGGTATAGTAAGGAACGGGGGTTTAACCTGACCGAGGATGTGATAAATTATGTGCTCAAGTACAACTCTAGAGATTTAAGTTTCCTTTTGAGTGTTCTTGACGGCCTTGATTATTACTCGATAGAGACCCGTCGGACAATTACCGTGCCCTTGGTTCGGGAGTTTCTTTCAATTACAAGTGATCAGCACAAATATTCCTCTAATACTTTTTGAGCCTTTCCGCTAGCCTACATACACAGAAATTATGCAACTTGCCCTTTTTGATCTTGATAATACTCTTTTAGCTGGAGACAGTGATTACGAATGGGGACAGTTTTTGATAGATAAAGGGGTGCTTGACCGTTCTTCTCACGAAGATAAAAATAAGGCTTTTTATAAGGCATACAATGAGGGCAATCTTGATATTAATAATTTTCTCAGTTATCAATTAGGAAATTTAGCAGCACACAGCCGCCGGCAGTTGGATGAATGGCTGCGTGAGTTTATACCCCAAAAAATATACCCTCTCATTAACCCGATTGCACGAGACTTGGTGAACTCACACAGTAAAGATATCAGAGTGATGGTGACTGCAACCAATAGTTTTATCACAAGGCCAATAGCAAGAGAGTTTGGAATAGATAATTTAATTGCAACGGATCCAGAAGTGGTTAGAGGAGAGTTTAGTGGTTTGGTGCGAGGAACTCCGGCTTTTAGAGAGGGCAAAGTTGAGCGAGTTGAGGCTTGGATGAGAGAGAATAATTACGACCTATCTAATTTCAAGGCTAGTTGGTTTTACAGTGATTCTGTTAATGATTTGCCATTATTGTCTTTTGTAACACATCCGGTTGCTGTTGATCCTGACAATAATTTAAGAGAGCATGCTTCCATTCATGGTTGGAAGATTATAAGTCTGCGCGGACATCAATCATGATACCGCTCCAGAATATAACGTGAGAGTCGTAGAAATATTTTTAAGTCGATGATCTTTAATTTTTTTAAATTCAGGAAGAGCGATACAACTGGCGGCGATAAATCTCAAGTTGTTGCAATTCCTAAAAATGATCACAATATTAAAAGCTGTGACATCAGCTCGTCGGCAAGGAAAACTATCGAGACTCTTCAAGCTAAAGGTTATACGGCAGTTGTTGTGGGGGGTGCAGTGCGTGATCTGCTGTTGGGTGAGGTCCCAAAAGATTTTGATATTGCCACAGATGCTACACCTGAGGAAATAAAGCAACTGTTCAAGAGATCCAGGATTATCGGACGACGTTTTCGGTTGGTGCATGTCTATTGGGGGCGAGATGTATTGGAGATATCAACATTCAGGGCGGCTATTGCTGGGGATCAAGTCGCTAAGTTTGTTAAAGATGATAAAGGGCGTATTTTAAGAGATAATGTTTTCGGAACCCAGGAGGAAGACGCTCTTCGTCGTGATTTTTCAGTGAATGCTCTTTTTTACGATCCCATTAAAGAAATAGTCGAAGACTTTAGTGGTGGCTATCGCGATCTTCTACAAAAAAGGCTAAAAATTATAGGAGTGCCGAAGGTAAGGTTTAGGGAGGATCCGGTTCGTCTACTTAGGGCGATTCGTTTTTCTGCAAAACTTGGATTGGAAATTGAAAAAAACACCCTAAGCTCAATGAGGCACTTGAAAACACTTCTCTTAAATGTGCCGTCGTCAAGACTGTTTGAAGAAATGTTGAAAATTTTTTTTTGTGGGAAGGCTGTGAGTGCCGTTTTACTACTACAGGCAGAAGGCCTTTTGCAAATGCTACTTCCAGAGGCTCAAAAGGCATTGAAAGATGATTTAGGCAAAAAATTTCTCCTGCTATCTCTTTCAAAAACTGATCAACGAGTTGAAGATGGTAGATCAAATTCCCCCTCATTTGTTCTGGCTGCGATCTTATGGAGTGAGGTTTTTGTTAGATGGAGGCAGGGATTGGCATCAGGGAAGCGGCCGTTTTTAGCACTAGTGCAAGCCATAGATAAATTTTATTTGTCACGAAATTCGAGAGGGCTTGATATTCCCAAGAGGATTGAGATGGATATTCGAAAAATATGGCTAATGCAGGCCCGATTTTTAAAAACAAGGGGGCGGAGCCCACATGCATTATTAAGGGCCCTGCGTTTTCGTGCGGGTTATGACTTTATGCTCTTACGGTGTGAGGCCGGCCAGGAAGATCAAGATACGGGGTTTTGGTGGACGGAGTTTCTAAGAAGTAGTTATGATGACCGTTTAGAAATGACTGGAATGGTGAAAAAAAAACAATATAATCTCCAACCAAGGAAGCAGACAGTTGGAAGATAGGGAGTTGGATCAAATGCCAAATAGATCTGACATTGTTGAGGCATATATCGGTTTAGGTAGTAATTTGGGGGATTCAAAAAAAGAAGTTGATTTGGCCATGAAAACGATAGGATCTCTTCGAGAATGTCAATTGGTCAAAGTTTCATCTCTTTATGAGTCAACGCCCGAGGGGGACCTACAACAACCTAACTATGTTAATGCAGTTATCAAAATTTGTACGAGGCTTTCTCCTCAGCAATTACTTGCAGATTTGTTTGTCATAGAAGATGAGAGAGGGCGTGTTCGTACACATCGAAACCAGTCCAGGATCTTGGACCTTGATTTGCTTCTGTACGGAGACCTTAAAGTGTCTGAGCCGGGATTAATAGTCCCGCACCCTAGGTTGCATAAAAGGGTATTTGTTTTGGTTCCTCTTCTGGAGATAGAGTCGCAGTTGTTTGTCAAAGACCTTGGTCTCGTGCGTGATTTGGTTGGAGATATATCAAAGGCTGGTATAAAAAGATTAAATGAATGTGAAATTTAACTACATAGCTGTAGAAGGGCCAATTGGTGCTGGGAAAACGAGTCTCACCAATCTGTTGAGTAAGCACTTAGGTAAGACTGCAATGTTGGAGGAACCTGATGCAAACCCTTTCCTAGGTAAATTTTATGAAAATAAAAAGCGTTATGCTTTAGCTACACAATTGAATTTTCTTTTACATAGAGTTGAGCAGTTAGTAGAATTGGCACAGACGGATCTTTTTGACAAGGGTGCCGTAGCAGACTTTTTGCTCGATAAAGATCCAATATTTGCGAGATTAAATTTGGGTGATGAAGAATTTGCCCTCTATCGACAAATATATCATCATGTTAAGCCAAAAATTAGGGTTCCTGACCTGGTGATATATTTACAAGCGTCACCAGGCATGTTGGTTGAAAGAGTTAGAAGCAGAGGGAAAAGTTATGAAAAGCAAATTACGCGGGAATATTTAAGTGCTGTTTTCAATGAGTATCAAACTTTTTTTCACTTTTATGATGTGTCCCCTCTTCTTATTGTTAATAGTGAAAATTTGAATTTTGTGGATAAGCCTGGGCATTTTGAAATGTTACTAAAAAGAATTTCAGAAATGCGGAGTCCCAGAGAGTTTTTTGGGCTTGCAAAATAAATAATTATTTAAGAAGAATTAATCCATGGAGATTATTAAAACCGTCAGTCAGCTACGGAAATTTTTAGAGGATAAAAAAGATATTGGGTGTGTACCGACAATGGGCAACATTCATGACGGTCATCTTAGCTTAGTGTCATTGGCCAAAACAAAGGCTGCTACTGTGGTAACAACGATTTTTATCAATAGGTTGCAATTTAATCAGTCAGATGACTTTGATAGGTACCCTAGAACTATGGAGGAAGACTTCAAAAGGTTAGAGTCCATAGGCAATAACGTTGTTTTTTGTCCAAATGAGTTAGAGATCTATCCAGAGGGACAGAAATATTTTATCGACCCACCGCGAATTGCAAAGAAGCTGGAGGGGCGGTTTAGGCCAGGGCATTTCAGAGGTGTGTGCACAGTGGTGATGAAGTTATTTAATGTAGTGCAACCACGCATAGCAGTGTTCGGTAAGAAAGATTACCAGCAGTTGGCTATCATAAAGGGTCTTGTCGAACAGTTTTCTCTTCCAATTACCATTGTCTCAGCAGAAACTGTTAGGGCCAAAAGCGGGCTTGCTTTGTCCTCTCGTAATCGACATTTGAGTATAGAGGAATTAAAAGAAGCACCGCGGTTACGGCAGGCAATGAAAAATATAAGCTCTGCTATAGAGGCGGGAGACCGAAATTTCGTGGCTATGGAGTATGCTGCCGGAGAGCTCCTGGCCAGGCATGGATGGAAGGTAGACTATGTGGTCGTACGAACACAGGCTGGGCTACATAAACCAACTGACGGTGACAATGAACTAGTTATTCTTGGTGCGGCTAGTTTGGGTAGTACTCGGTTGATTGATGACTTGGAAGTGATTGGGCCTAAATCCAGCTGACCAAGAGTGTTAAGTTAGAAGGGGAGGGTAAGTATGGGGGTTGTTTTTGTACCGGACGATAATGATCTGTCTTCAGGTCTGAAATGGAGAAGAGCTTTTACAGAGTATTTTCCAGATATGGCGTATTTTGAATGGCCGATCTATCAGAAAGAATCGGAAATTAGGTATGCAATCGTTTGGAACCCGCCAAGTTCGATTTGGGCTCTACTCCCGAATCTGGATACAGTCTTTGTTCTAGGGGCAGGAGTAGACTTCGTGTTGCAGCAAAAATTACCTCCCAATGTCAAGGTGGTCAGGCTTTTGGATGCCGGAATGGCTAAACCCATGGCAACCTATGCACTTTTTGCTTCTCTTTTTTTTCAGCGAAGTTTTGACAAATATCAGAGGCATCAGGCTCAAAAACAATGGAGGCCACTTGACTATACCTCGCCCAAGAAGTGGCCAATCGGTGTAATGGGCTTAGGAACAATCGGAAGGCAGGTCGCATCTACGTTAGTTGACAATAATTTTCCGGTAATCGGATGGTCAAGGACGGCAAAGCCGAATCTCGCTTATGACGTTTTCTCGGGTCCAGGGGAGTTAAGTCAATTCATCGCAGATATAAAAATCTTGGTTAATGTTCTTCCACTGACCAGTAGTACTCGAGGTATTGTAAATTCGAAACTTTTATATCAAATGAAGCCTGGAGGTTATCTTATTAATATTGGTCGGGGGGCTACTATTAACGAAAAAGAATTGTCTCAAGCAATTAGTTCTGGGCACCTAGAGGGTGCCTTTCTAGACGTTTTTTGGGAAGAACCACTCCCTTCAAATAGCTCACTTTATGATCATCCTCAGGTGGTCATTACACCTCATGTTGCTGCTCCAACTGTTTTTGAGGAGGCAGTTAATCAGATCATGAACAATATTCGGTTAATTGAAGATAAGGTATCACCAAAAGGTTTGGTAGATCGTGAGCTGGGCTATTGATCATTTGTTCGTGGTAGGAAGCTTGTAGTTCTCATATTGCTCTCGAAGCTTATTCTTCTGAAGTTTTCCTGTTGCTGTGTGGGGTAACTCTTCCACAAAAACAACATCATCCGGCACCCACCATTTGGCTGTTTTTCCTTTGAAAAAATCTAACAATTTATCTCTGTCGATATCTGACCCCTCATTTTTGACGGCTACTAAAAGAGGCCGCTCGTCCCATTTTGGATGATGTACCGCTATAACGGCTGCTTCGGTAATGTCTGGATGTGATACAGCAATATTTTCCAGGTCTATTGAGCTTATCCACTCACCACCTGTTTTTATTACATCTTTGGATCGATCTGTAATTTGCATAAATCCATCAGCGTCAATGGTTGCAACGTCTCCAGTAGGAAACCAAGAGAGCTTGTTTTCGTCTACCTTTAAGGTTTTGAAATCACTGCTTTTAAAATAACTGTTAATAATCCATGGACCTCTAACCAAAAGTTCCCCGAAAGCTTTACCATCCCAAGGTAATTCTCGCCCATCATCATCGACTATTTTCATATCTACCCCATATATTGCCCGTCCTTGTTTGTCTTTCAGGGATAATTGTTCTTTCTTTGAAAGTGGCAGGTGTTTGTTTCTTAAAGTTGAGACTGTTCCCAATGGGCTCATCTCCGTCATTCCCCAGGCGTGAATAACTTCCACCTTGTAGTTTTCCTCAAATGTTCGGGTCATGGCGGGGGGAACGGCCGATCCCCCAATTACAGTTCGTTTCAACGTTGAAAATTTTAACCCCTCCTTTTTAAGATGATTTACGAGTCCCATCCAAATGGTTGGAACACCCGCTGATAATGTTACTTTTTCGCTTTCAAAGAGTTCGTAAAGACTACCCCCATCCATTCCAGATCCTGGTAACACAAGTTTGGAACCAGTTAGAGCTGCGGCATAGGGAAGTCCCCAGGCATTAGCATGAAACATGGGCACCACTGGCAATATTACATCTCTTGCTGAGAGGTTCAGAGCATCAGGCATTACGGCCGCATAACTATGTAGTATAGTAGTGCGGTGTTGATACATAACTCCTTTAGGGTTACCCGTCGTGCCTGATGTATAGCACAAAGAAGAATCGGTGTTTTCCGGGAACATAGGCCATGAAAAATCTTCAGATTCACTTTCTATCAATTCCTCATAACAGATTATGTTATTGATAGTATTGGTTGGCATATTTTGTTGGTCTGTCATCAAAACCAATTTTTTAATACTCTTGAGTTGCGGAGAAAGTTTTTCAACTATTGGAAGAAACGTAAGGTCGAAAAACAAACAGACGTCTTCAGCGTGATTGATGATATAACATATCTGATCTTCAAAAAGGCGAGGGTTTACAGTATGACAAATAGCCCCCATACCAGATACTCCATAATAAATCTCCAGATGGCGATGAGTATTCCAAGCTAATGTTGCTACTCGATCTCCGTGTTTAATGCCAATATTTGATAAAGCATTCGCCAATTTCTTTGATCTGCTGTGTGCCTCCGAGTAGTTATAGCGGTGAATAAGGCCTTCTACTGTTCGCGTAACAATTTCTGTGTCTCCATGATACCGGTCTGCATATTTAATCAGTGACGAGATCAGTAAGGGTATATCCATCATATGGGGGTTCATATTGCAGTGTCCTCATTGAAGTAGTTAAAGCTTGCATAACGCATATACATATAAGCATATAAATAGTATATCCGGTAACCAGCTATTTTTGGGAAAAGGTCTAAAACTTTAGGTCACGGATTTTGAGAGATTTATCTCCATTTCTAAGTCTAGTTGATAAAAAAAAAAAAAAATACAACAAAAATCTTTCTCAAGGTCAGTAGATTTTTAGATTTTAATTGATATACTTGAGGGGGTGAAGAAATATTAGTTACGGGGGGTTTCTTGGAGTTCTTTTTAGTAACAGCACTAAATAGCCTGTCCTATGGGCTGCTACTTTTTATGCTTTCGTCAGGGTTGACACTAATCTTCAGTATGATGGGGGTGTTGAACTTTGCTCATGCTAGCTTCTATATGTTAGGGGCCTACGCGGCTTACCAAGTCGGTCTCTTTACTGGTTTTTGGCCAGCATTATTTATTGCACCAATTCTGGTGGGAGCTATTGGAGCTTTTGTTGAGCGATACGGCCTTCGAACGGTGCATAAGTTCGGGCATGTCGCGGAGTTGCTTTTTACCTTTGGATTGGCGTATGTAATAGAGGAGGTTGTTCATCTGATATGGGGTCGAGCACCGGTGGATTATAGGGTTCCTGGTTCGCTTGATTTCACAATCTTCACAATCTTCACTACGCAGTATCCGGCTTACAGAGCCTTTATGATGATTATTTCAATCTCCATGCTGATATCTCTCTATCTCATACTTACTAGGACAAGGATTGGGCTAATTGTGCAGGCCTCGTTGACTCATCCAGAAATGGTAGAAGCCTTAGGTCATAACGTTCCAAGGGTATTCATGTTTGTCTTCGCCGGTGGAGCAGCTTTGGCTGGTTTGGCCGGTGTTTTGGGAGGTAATTTATTTATAACAGAGCCTGGAATGGCCTTTGCTGTTGGTACTATAATCTTTGTTGTAGTGGTATTTGGTGGTATGGGATCCTTGCCAGGAGCGTTTGTCGCCTCCTTGCTGATAGGGGCAATTCAGACTTTTTCAGTGGCCCTAGATTATTCATTCCTAAATCTCCTGCAATCTGTGGGTTTGGAAATTTACAAAGATTCAACATTTTACGGGCTTGCATCGATCACTTTGTCTCAGTTAGCTCCTGTTCTGCCGTACCTCTTGTTGGTGCTTATGCTCATCTTTAGGCCTAGTGGTTTGATGGGTAAAAGGGAGACTTAGCGACCTTATGATGAATTTCACAAAAAATAATGTAGGTTGGGTTGTTTTAGTGGTGGTGTTTCTTGTTCTACCACACGTCTTTACTCAAAGCTTTGCGTTATCTCTTATGACCCAAATGGGGATAGCAATAATTTTTGCTCTATCTTATAACATGTTGCTAGGCCAAGTTGGCCTGCTTTCATTTGGGCATGCTGTTTATTACGGTTTGGGGGCGTTTTTTACGGCACATCTTATTAATTGGATTGCTGCTGGAGTAATATGGTTTCCTATTACTTTGGTACCAATTTTTGGCGGGTTGTGCGGGATGTTTTTTGGGTTTATTTTTGGGATCGTTACAACTCGCCGGCCTGGGACCCCATTTGCTATGATATCGCTAGGCATAGCTGAGATGGTCGCAGCGAGTGCTCTGATGTTCACTGCTTTTTTTGGAGGTGAAGCAGGGATTGATACTAACCGAACCGCTGGGGGGGCAATGTTGGGAATAAGCTATGGGCCTCAGATTCAAGTTTATTATCTGGTGGTTGCTTGGTGCATAGTCAGCATAGTTGGCATGTATGCCATTACTCGGACCCCCTTGGGTCGAATGGCTAATGCGGTCAGAGATAATCCTGAGAGAGCAAAATTTGTAGGTTACAATCCTACTAGAGTCCGCTGGATGACTATGACGCTAGCTGGTTTTTTTGCTGGGTTAGCAGGAAGTCTGTATATCATTAATTATGAAATAGTAACTTTTGAAACACTCGGTATTTTGGAGTCAGGTAGAGTTGTTCTAATGGCATTCATAGGCGGTATAGGCCATTTCTGGGGTCCTATTATTGGAGCAGTTTTAGTGACCTTTTTACAGTCGGCTTTATCAAACTATACAGAAGCTTGGTTATTGTATTTTGGTTTGCTTTTTCTGGTTATTATAATGTTTTCACCAGGCGGAATAGCCGGTTTGATTGCTAAGCACGACCCGGTGATGAAGGCGGGGTTACTGAAACGTTTATTGCCATCTTATATGATTGTATCGGCAACTGGTGCTGTAATGCTTCTGGGGTTTATTTCAATTATAGAAATGATTTATCACGTGGAATCTGCGATCAGCGGGAACGACCCAATGGCACTGTTTGGGGTGATGATAAATCCCTCTACATTAAACCCATGGTTGGTTATTTTATTGATGTTCGCGGTGGGAACTGCACTGTTTGTTAAGGCAACAAGACGGGTAGGGCAGGTTTGGGACGAATTAGGACCGGATCTCCAGAGCAAGGGGGTAATTTGAATTCATCTGCAATAAAACTATCCAGTGTGAAAAAAAACTTCGGGCAAACTGAAATTATAAAAGGTGTGTCCCTCGATATTGTGAAAGGGGAGCGCCACGCAATTATTGGGCCAAATGGAGCGGGCAAGTCAACATTGTTTAATCTTATTAGTGGTAGATTTCCACTTACAGAGGGCACAATTGAATTAGGTGGAGAGGATATTACAAACTTAGATCCGGAGTTGATCAATCGCAAAGGATTGGCACGGAGCTTTCAGATAACAAATATTTTTCCAAAGATGTCTGTTTACGAGAATGTACGATGTGCAGTTTTATGGTCACTTGGATACAAGTATTCATTTTGGAAAAGAGTCAGCGGTTTGGTTGACGCATCCGAGCGCACCGCGGAAATAGTTGAGCTTATTGGGTTGAAAGATAGACATGAGAGATTGGCAGGGGTGTTAACTTATGCCGAACAGCGGGCTCTCGAAATAGGGGTTACGATTGCTGGGGGTGCAAATGTCATTTTGTTGGATGAGCCCACGGCGGGAATGAGTTTAAGTGAGCGTAATGATGCCGTAGAGTTAGTGCGGAAAGTAACTGAGGGGAAAACACTGGTTATGGTTGAACATGATATGAGTGTTGTTTTTGGGCTTGCGGATCGAATCACAGTACTAGTTTATGGTCAGGTTATTGCTACTGGAAAACCATCCGAAATTGAGGAAAATCGTGCAGTTCAGGAAGCCTATCTTGGCACGGAGCAGCAATAATGTTGAACGTCAAAGACCTAAATGCTTATTATGGGAAGAGTCATATTCTCCATGGAGTAAACATGACCGTTGGAAATGGGGAAATTGTAAGCTTGCTGGGCCGTAATGGGGTTGGTAGGTCTACCACCATAAAGTCTGTAATGGGTCAGGTTGATTGTGTAGGTTCAATAAAATTCAGAGAAAGAGAATTATGCGGTAGTCCAGCCTATACGGTGGCTCGGTCTGGTATTGGTTATGTTCCTGAAAATCGGGATATTTTTCCGGGAATCACAGTCAGGCAAAATCTCCTTCTCGGAATGAAGGGAGGGGCTGTCAATAAGCGGTGGAGTATGGATGATATGTTTGATTTGTTTCCACAACTTCGCGAAAGAGCTGATGCGTTGGCAGGTGTTCTATCTGGTGGTGAGCAACAGATGCTTACTCTCTGCAGGACGTTAATGGGTGATCCTGATTTAGTAATGATCGATGAGCCCACCGAGGGGTTGGCACCAAAGATTGTTGAGCAGATGGCAGTCTTGTTTGAGGAAATAAAAAAAAGAGGGATTTCGATTTTGTTGGTTGAGCAAAAATTGACTATAGCTATGCGAATATCTAGCAGAGTTTACGTAATGGGTCATGGGCAAATTGTTTTTGAAGGAACGCCAACTCAGCTTACGAATAACGAGTCCATTCGCAAGGAATGGCTAGAGGTAACCGGCTAGATAGAGAAACAGGGTGTTTTCCTTCAGTTTCCTAGCAATGCCTTCCATTTAATTTAAATATATTGAAGGGTATTAATCTCCACAAAGGATCTAGGTTATGACCACACTTATTGACTATAAGACTGAAGGACCTGTTGCAGTAATAACGATCAATAATCCGCCCGTTAACGCCATGTCAGTTAATAAAGGGGTTCCTCAGGGAATATTGGATGCTATTAAGATGGGCGAACATGAGCCTAAAGTCAAAGCGTTTCTTATTATTGGTGGTGGGAAAAATTTCTGTGGAGGAGCAGATATAAGTGAATTCGGTGGTGATTATGACCCTGAGATGGCCACCCTGATGAACCTGATAGAGTATATGGACACCGTTACGAAACCTATTTTTGCTGCTTTGTCTGGGCCGACCATGGGTGGTGGGTTAGAGTTGGCGATGGCGTGTCACTATCGCTGTGGGATAGAAGGAGTACTGCTTGGTTTGCCAGAAGTTAAACTCGGTATTATCCCGGGGGCGGGTGGGACCCAACGTCTTCCGAGGTTAATTGAGGGACAGCTCGCAATGGATATGATGATAAGCGGTAATCCAGTGGGTCCCGAGAAAGGTTTGGAGCTTGGAATTATTGATAAGGTTGTTTCCACTGATCTTTATGGTGAGTCGATGACTTGGATTAAGGAGAAACTAAAAGAGGGAATCACCATTAGACGTACCTGTGATTTATCTCCAATCGGCGATATCAATTTTAAGAGTTTTAAGGAAAATTCTGAAAAAAAATTCAAGGGCTATCCGGCACCATTAGCAATCATTGATGCTGTAGAGGCTGCCTTCAATAAACCCTTTTCTGAAGGCATTGCTTTGGAGAGAGAGCTAATTAACAAGTTGTTTTTAACTACAGAATCTCTTTCGCTAAGACATTTATTTTTTTCAGAAAGACTGGCTGCTAAGGTTCCGGGTATTGATAAATCTGTTCAATTGCGGGAGATAAAAAAAGCAGCTGTGATTGGCGGTGGATTAATGGGGGGAGGCATAACCATGAACTTTGCTAATGCCGGTATCCCAGTGACCATGATTGAGACGTCCGATGACAGGATAAAGTTAGGTTATGACGCGATAAAAACGAACTACTCGTCCACTGTCTCTAAGGGGCGTCTCCGACAAGATCAGATGGACAAACGTTTAGCACTCATAACTCCAGCCACAGGATTTGAAGGAGTGGGTGACGCGGATATCATAATAGAAGCTGTATATGAAGAAATGGATTTAAAAAAAGAAATTTTTAAAAAAATAGATGCGATTGCCAAGCCAAATGCAATTCTTGCTACCAATACCTCGACTTTAGATGTCAATGAAATCGCAGGAGTTACTGGCCGCCCTCAATCTGTGCTCGGTACGCACTTCTTTAGTCCGGCGAATGTCATGAGATTGCTGGAGGTTGTCAGAGGAGATGCAACCTCTAAAGAAGTGTTAGCGACAGCGATGAAGCTTGGTAAGAGAATAAATAAAGTGTCAGTCTGTGTAGGGGTTTGTGACGGCTTTGTTGGTAACCGCATGATCCACCACTATATTCGGGAAGCTGGTTTTTTGATCGAAGAGGGAGCATTACCCCAAGAAGTCGATCAGGCTATAGAAGAATTTGGATTTGCTATGGGTCCATTCAGAATGAGTGACCTTGCGGGTCTGGACATCGGGTGGGCTATTAGGAAACGTCAAGCCGCCACTCGCTCCTCAGACGAAAGGTATTGTAGGGTTGCAGACTTAATATGTGAAATGGGACGTTTTGGACAAAAAACAGGAAGTGGTTTTTACAAGTATGAAGCTGGGAAAAGACAGGCCATCCCAGATCCAAAAATTGATCAGCTTATTGTTAAGGAGTCATCTGAGAAAGGCATTTCAAGACGACAGATTTCTGCAAAAGAAATTGTTGATAGGTTGATGTATTCCTTGATTAACGAGGGGGCAAAAATTCTAGCAGAAGGCGTAGCAGAAAGGTCGTCTGATATAGATGTGATTTATTCCTTTGGTTACGGATTTCCACGCTATAGAGGTGGCCCAATGTTTTATGCTGATACCGTTGGTGTTGCAAGTGTTTTACAATCTATCAAAGAGTTTGCCCAAGGATATAGAGCAGATCACTGGGTTCCAGCACCTTTGCTGGAGGATTTGTATGCTAAAGGCAAAAAGTTCAGTGACTATTAAAATTACAGTCTAAAAACAAATTTAGTTTTAAAAAGGGGGATTTATGAAAGATGCTGTCATAGTTTCAACCGCTAGAACCGGACTCTGTAAAAGCTGGAAAGGTGGTCTCAATATGACTCACGGTGCTACCATGGGAGGGCATGTAGTCAAAGAAGCCGTAAATCGAGCCGGTATTGAAGCGGCAGAGGTAGATGATGTTTTGATGGGGTGTGCTAATCCCGAGGGAGCTACAGGTAGTAACATAGCCAGGCAGATTGCGATACGTGCGGGGATGCCAGTGTCTGTGGGAGGAATGACTGTTAATAGATTCTGCTCTTCAGGTTTACAAACCGTAGCCATTGCCTCTCAGAGGGTCCAGTCAGGTGAGGCGGATATATTTGTAGCGGGTGGCGTAGAGTCAATATCTTGTGTTCAAAATGAATTAAACAAGGTTATGGCCCAGGAAGCTTGGCTTGACGAAAATAAACCGGAAATATATTGGTCAATGCTAGAAACTGCCGAAATGGTATCTAAACGATACGGTATCCCTCGTGAGGATCAGGATCAATATGGGGCCCGCAGTCAGCAAAGGGCTGAAAAAGCTAGATCAGAGGGTAAATTTAAAGAGGAGATAGCACCGCTTGAAACCACCATGAAAATAGTGGACAAAGATACAGGGGCTACCTCTGTAAAAGAAATCATTGTCGATAAAGATGAAGGGATCCGGCCAGGCACTACATACGAGGGGGTCTCTCAAATCAAGCCAGCTCTTGAGGGTGGTGTTATTGCAGCTGGTAATGCAAGTCAATTCTCTGATGGGGCATCAGCACAAGTGGTTATGAGTGATAAAGCTGCTGCAGCCAAAGGTTTGTCACCAATGGGAGTATTTAGGGGGTTTGCAGTAGCAGGTTGTGAGCCAGATGAGATGGGAATAGGCCCAGTGTTTGCTATACCAAAATTATTGAAGCAAACAGGAAAGACTATAGCCGATATTGATCTGTGGGAGTTAAATGAGGCGTTTGCGGTGCAGGTCATTTATTGTAGGGATAAACTGGGGATTCCAGATGACAAACTTAACGTTAATGGTGGTTCAATAGCTGTGGGGCATCCATATGGAACCACAGGCAGTCGATTGGTTGGACATGCCCTTATTGAAGGGAAAAGACAAGGGGCAAAACTAGTAGTGGTCACCATGTGTATCGGTGGAGGTATGGGAGCTGCTGGACTATTTGAGGTCGTTTAAATGGGAGTTAGAAATCTTTTTAACCTAGAAGGCAAAGTTGCTTTAATCACCGGTGGATCAAGAGGGTTGGGGCTCCAAATGGCAGAGGCGTTGGGTGAAATGGGTGCTACCTTAGTACTGACTGCTAGAAAGATCAAAGAATTGGAAGAAACTCAATGTCATTTAGAAAAATTAAATGTGAAAGTTAATACCATCGTTAATGATCTACAAAATGGTGATGGTATTGAGCCATTGGTTAGGGAAGTTTTAGGTCAGCACAAAAAAATAGACATTTTGATAAATAACGCTGGGGCTGCTTGGGGTACTCCCGCCGAGGATCACCCTTTAGATGGTTGGAAAAAGGTAATTGATCTTAATCTAACGGCAGTTTTTATGTTGAGTCAATGTGTTGGCAAATTGGCAATGATTCCTAGACGATACGGCCGGATTATCAACATTGCATCCATAGCAGGACTGGTTGGTACTGATCCAAACTTTATGCCAACAATTGCCTACAATGCAAGTAAAGGTGGGGTAGTAAGTTTTACTCGATCCCTTGCCGCAGAGTGGGCCAAATATCAGATAACGGTAAATGCTATTGCCCCTGGAGTGTTTCCGTCAAAAATGTCTAGAGGTATGATCGATAAATCAGAGGCTTATATCCTTGAACAGACCCCACTAAAGCGTTTGGGGAATAGTGAAGATCTCAAAGGCCTGAGCGTTCTATTGTCATCAGATGCATCAGCGTACATTACAGGTCAAACAATAGCGGTTGATGGGGGGTATACATCAGTATAAATAAACAGTCTGATTATAAGGTTGGCATTGATATACCTGTGCCTTTTGTTGAGCATCTGGGAATAGGTATGATTGAAAAGTCAGTCGGAGCAGTACGTCTTTGTCTGAACTCTACAGTGGCACTGGAAAACAGCTGGGGCTCTTTACATGGAGGAGTGATAATGACTTTATTGGATGTTGCTCTAGCTAGTGCTGGGCGAAGTCTGGATGAGAGTTGTGTGGGTGCGATAACTGTGGAGTTAAAAACGAATTTTTTAGCCGTAGCACAGGGAACTGTATTTGCACAAGGGCGAGCACAGAGGGCTGGAAGGGTGCTTATATTTTCGGAGGGAGAGGTAGTGGATGAAAACGATACCATACTTGCAAAAGGTACCGGTACCTTTAAGCTGATGTACCCGAAGGATAAATAATGACCCTTGATCCGCAAATGCAGTCAGTTATCAGTTTGGTTGAAAAAGCTGATGTTCCTGAATTTTGGACCCTTACCCCAGATCAAGCTCGAGAGGAATATTCAAAAAGGGCAACTAAACTAGCTTATACTGAAGAAATATTTAAAGTGGAAAATAGAAAGATTCCGGTGGATAAAGGTCAGATAGACATACGCATCTATTGGCCGAGGGCAGTATCGTTAGGTGAAACGCTCCCTGCACTTTTATTCTTTCACGGAGGTGGCTTTGTTATAGGAGACTTGGATACTCATGATTCGGTGTGTCGTCTTCTGTCTAAGCAGTCTGATGTTATTGTCGTCGCAGTTGATTACAGGATGTCACCAGAGTTTAAATTTCCGGTGGCTGTTGAGGACTGTTTCTCTGCACTTAATTGGGTTGCTAATAATGCGGCAGGTATTGGAGTAGATGCTGATCGGATTGCTGTCGGAGGAGATAGTGCGGGGGGAAATCTGGCAACAGTTGTGGCCATACTGGCAAGAAACAATAATTCTCCTCAGATTGCATTTCAGTTGCTTATTTATCCAACCACAGCACCCGAACCGGAAACCCCATCACATTTTAAATTTGCTGAAGGTTATCTGTTGACTCGAAAAACTATCACTTGGTTTTATAAACATTATTTAAGATCGACTGCAGACACCAAGGATTTTCGTTATGCACCTTTAATAACCGATGATTTATCTCGGATGCCTTCATCTTTAATCATCACAGCAGGTTATGATCCGTTGCGGGATGAGGCTGTTGATTATGCTAAGAAACTAATTGAGTCAGGTAATTATGTAAAGTTAACTAATTATTCTGGGATGGCTCACGGGTTCATTTTAATGGGTGGTGCCGTGGACCTTGCCAGAAAGGCAATAGCAGAGTCGGCCTTTGAGATAAAAAACGCTTTTAAGATATGAACCACCAAACAAGAAGGTATTAAAAATGGTATACGCGTTGAATGTATTTAATATCAAATATGGACAAGATGATGTTTATCGAGAGTATTCGGTTAGGGCTGGAAAAATTATCTACGGTATGGGGGGTAAGGTAGTTTCTTCTGGTTGGAAGCCAATTAGGCAAATGCACGGTGATACAGAGAGACGGCATGTAATCATGGTGGAGTTTCCAAGTGAGAAAGTTTTTCAGGCTTTTTTGGATGCGGCTGAAAAGCAAGATATTCATAAAATGCGGGAGACCTCAACTAGTGAATATATTTGGACTTTATACGAACCGTGGGATATGCGAAGTTGGGTTCAATATTCCGATAATAAGTAATGGGTCTAGGCATTACTGAATCGAGAAAACTTGAGGTAGATAATAGTTAGCATTGGTAGCAAAAATCCGATTAAGCTTACGGATATTAGTAGCCATCCCAGCTCTGAGTAATCCGCTGGTACTGTAACAACACCATTTTCTGTCACTTCTCTGGATATTATAAATGCTTGATTAAGATACTTTGTCCCTAATTGAGAAGCGGACAGTGCCAAATTGGCAAAGGAAGCCATAATGGCAAAAAAAGTAGCCTTTAGTTTTTCCGGTGCAGAATTGGCTATCCAAGCGAGCATTGGTATCATTGCTACTTGCCCTAAGGGTGATTCCAGAGCTGTATCTATCATAGCAATGAACCGGGCATCTACAAAGCCATTAGTCATTTGAGCGGTCCAGATATGTAGTCCGAAGTACATTCCAATAATTGGTATAGATAATATTGTGCCAGCTACAGTAAGAAACCCAATTACATAGGTTATGGACCTCTCTGCCATGAATTTCCTAAAGATAAACATACCAAATAGAGCTAAAACAGAGGCTATAAGTGAGAGTTTCGCTAAAAATTGTTGGTCAAATTTTAGTTCGTCTATCATCCACCATGTAGACCCTACTCCCGGTGTTGGCATAGCTCTAAAAACAAATATAAGAATTGCCGTTCCAATAAGTATTTTTTGGGATTCATGGTCTAACTCTTCAATTATTCTGCTTATCAGGAAGATAACGATGACCATTGAGAGTACAAAAATTAGTTCTTGACCAAGAACAAAGTCAGCCAGTCCAATGCTTATCGATATTATAGAGAAACCTATGCCTCCCCCAAGAATCCACCAGTTTATATCAGTTCGTTGGTTATATCTTTGACCTATTAGTTGGTCAACTTTATCCCTCATATATCCTTTTTGTAATAATCGGGCTACCTCTCTCTTTTTTAGAAGGTTAGCTAGAACAACCCCGAGGACTGAAACTATGGGGATAATGAGTGCTATCTTATATACGAAGAGATACGCATCAGCTTTGCCCGCCGCAGAAAGTTCTCCGACTCCTTTCAACACAACTACATTTATGACCGATACCAAAATTCCACCACCAATAATTGCTACACGCCCTAAGGTTTGCATCGTGGTGTGCATGGACTTTCGATTTTCGGAAGATATTGGGTCACCGCCGTCATTAACACGCGGAACTGCCTCAACTGTCATCGCGTCAGCCACTACATCTTGCAAAACATAGCCAACCGGAGCTAGTAAAGTTGCGATAACAAACCATGACCCAGGAGATGCAATTAAGGCCATCTCATCAGGGCTTCCAAGTAGTAGAATCATTATTAGCAAGCTCACCCCAATCAGGCTCGCACCAAGATAAACTAATAATCCTTTCCACTTCCAAATCAAATCTATTAGATGCCCTACTGGCATTTTGAGGGCCCACGGTAATCCTGCCCAAAAGCCTAAGGCGGCCAAGAACTCTGCTGTCAGCCCTAGTCGTTCTTTTACATAGAAGGTTCCAACAATACTTGTTAGTCCCGATATACCAGCTGCCATGTAGATCATTAGGGGCGGTAGATAAGATACCTTGATATCTGCGAATAACCCTAGAATATTTTCTCTAACCCAGTTTTGGCAATACGTAAAAACATCGTTAATCATGACAGCTGTTTATGCGAAAAAGACTACCCTAAATAAAAAAGACTGCTTCATTCTAAAGCATTTGATGAAATTGTTCAGAGATATGTTATCAACAAAGATAATATGAATTTTGGTGACATGCTACAATGGAATTTTGCCATATAAACTATAAGGGTTTATCTGGATGTGTCAAAACCTTTAATGTACTGGAAATATGAAGCCGGAAGTTGGTGTTTTTATATTACTGTTCGCTTTGGCTTCATGGGTCCTTGCTGGGGAGGACGAGAATACTTTTGAATTAGAACCAGTTTTTGTCTATGGTAAGAATCGAGGACCCAAAATGGGGTACACGCCACCTCCCATTTTTGACCCACTTAATGATCCACTGTATTTATCAGGATATAAAGATTTCCGGCCCAGTGGAGTTCCGATAGAACTAAAAAATGTTGATGCGATGACTCGAATAAAAAAATTGGGGCGCATTACGGCTTGTGCTGATGCTTGGTTCTGGCCTTTTTCACGAACAGCTAGGGAAAATGAGGCGGATGGTCTGGAAATAGAAATCCTGGAAACTATAGCTAAAAAGTATGACTGGGAATACGAAATCATGTGGGTAAATATGAAAACCCGTTTTGGGCCAGGTGCTCCCGGTGGTGCATATGATCGGTCTATTAACAAAGGGGGGTGCGATATTGTTTTGGGCTTGGCTATCTCAGGAGATGACCATCATATGGCTCCCAATGAATTAGTTTTTTCAGAACCTTTTATGAGCACAGGTTTTGTCATGGTCACACAAGGCAAAGCTAGAACGGTTAAGAGCTTGAAAGATGCTAAGATTCAAAATAAGACAATAGGCATGCCTGCGTATTCTCCGATCGCTGAATATGCTGAGGTCAATGGGATACCGTACACAACATTTTTTCAAAACTTTAGAGTTATAGATGCCATGGTTAGAGGCGAAATTGATGTGGCAATGATTTGGTCTGGGGCGATATCGCAGGCGAAACTTGATCGCCCTCAAGCGTTATTCGAGATGGTGGAAGGCTATACACCTGTCCCGGAAATGAGTTGGAATAGTGCCTGGGTCATAAAAGAGAAGGAGGTAGAGTTGGTAAAATTTATTAACGAATCATTTGTTGATATGTTGAAAACTGGCGAAATAAAACGCATAGTGGAACGGTACGGCATGCCTTTTTATCCGCCTAAACTGTTTTAGAAAAAATTTGGTTCTTCAAGGAAAAAGGAAAAATAATGATTGATAAGATTATTGAGTTGAGCTATCTGTCAGGCGGTCTCCTGCCCATGATGGGTGTACTATTGTTGATAACACTGGCGATAATCATAGAGAGATCATATTTCTTTTATTTTGTAGTTAGTTTTGGAGACGCTTTACAGAGAGACCTCCAGACGGTTGGGCCCCATAATAAAAACAGAATTAGTGAATTAACCCAACACTATGAAGGAGCTCTGCAACTATCGGTTGTTATGGCCGGTCTGTCATCCAATTCTAAGGATGCTAAGGTCATCACTAGCCATATGGAAGAAGCAATATTGTGGCAAGTTCCAAAACTTGAACGTAACATTTGGATTCTTGATACCTCAGTTACTCTTGCCCCGTTGATGGGGTTGCTAGGCACAATCATAGGGATGGTACATGCGTTTGATATACTTGGTGTTTCTGGTGTGGGAGGTTCAGCTACGCAGATGGTCTCCGGGGGAATAGCAGAGGCACTGGTTGCAACAGGAATGGGAATTTTTATAGCTATTTTAGCGGTTGTATTTCTCAATCATTTTAATAAGAAAGTTCAAGAATTTCTTCATCAAATGGACCTTTTGAAGATTATGATGACAAACCGGTTGTTGGGTGACACGGCATCATAGTTATTAATATCGAAATCCTTTCTCAAGAATCATATGCTGGTGTACTGGAGATTTAAAGATGAATGCAGTTAGGCATAGACGTAACGTGTCACATGTGAAACCAAGAGTGGAAGTCATACCAATGATTGACATTATGATGTTCCTGCTAGTTTTCTTTGTAATTCTAACCTTAAAAATGATAGATGGAACTGGGGTCTCTATGGAGATACCGGGATCAAAGACGACACAGGACATAGAGAGATCAACACTCACAATTGGGGTTGATAAAATGGGTATAGTAATAGTTGATGGTAAGGAGGTAAGTTCAGAGGTGTTATCTAAAAAGCTTACTTCTTTACAGAGGGAAAATGGCAATATTGATATAATTTTAGCAGGTGATAAAGATACTTCTTTGCGGCATCTCATGTCAGTAATGGATACTGTGCGGGGAGCAGGAATTAATAGTGTTGCTATCGCTGCTCGAGCTGACAAGCAATGATACGAAAGAGGGTAAAGGGCCCTCTGTGGGATATAGGAGGGGATCAAAAATCTGGCGGTCTGGATCTTTGGAAAGCATTCCTGATTGCGTTTCTAATTGAGTTTGGTATTCCCTTAATGTTTTATTTCTTTGATTGGCCCTTCACTATTCCGCAAGATAATCCAGAGCCCACCCCCTTAATGTCCGTGCGGTTGGAAGAAAAGTTGGCGCCAGATTCACCACCAGTGCCAGAAGTAGAAGAGATAAAAAATAAAAAGAACAATCAGTCCTTAGAAAATATGGAGCAAATCCCGTTAGCTCCAATTGAGCCGTTACCAAATGAAAAAATTTCAAAAATCCAATTGCCAAAGCCAAAACCAAAACCTGATCCTGAAGAAGAGATAATTGATTTACCCCCATTACCATCGGTTTTCCAGGATATAAAACCGGTAAAAAAAGTTAAACCAAAATATCCGAGAGAGGCTGAAGATGAGAAAATAGAGGGTAGAGTTCAAGTGCGGATGAAGGTAGAGTTAGATGGTACAGTTAGTGGAGTAAGGCTACTTTTTGCAGAACCAGAGGGGGTTTTCGATAAAGTTGTCTTGGAGGCCGCTAAACAGTTTATTTTCAAGCAAGATGGAACGAGTTATTACGCTGACGAGGTTTTTGTGTTTATTATTGATCCATAAGTCTCAAAATGAGGTATTTTAGTATGATAAGAAGTATATCCAAAAGATCACGAGAATTAGGGACCGAAAATGCTTTTGTGGTACTTGGTGAGGTTAACGATCTGGTACGAAAAGGTAGAGATATCATATCTTTCTGTATAGGGCAGCCGGACTATGAAACACCATCTAATATCAAGTTAGCGGGAATTAAAGCTATTGAAAACGGAAAGCATGGCTATACGCCTTCGTCAGGAATATTAGAGCTCCGCCAGGCCATAGCAGATTACATACTGAGAACTAGGAATTTACATGTAGACCCAGATGATGTTGTTGTCGGGGCCGGTGCCAAACCGTTTATTATGTACAGTGTTTTAGCAACAACGGACTATGGCGTAGGTAATGAGGTGATTTACCCAAACCCAGGGTTTCCAATTTATGAATCACAGATACGGACTATGGGTGCGGTACCCATTCCGATAAACCTTCACCAAGACAGAAATTTTAGTTTAGATGCTAATGAACTCGAATCAAAAATAACAGATAACACCAGACTTGTGATTATTAATTCCCCACACAATCCTACGGGTGGTAGTATTTCTCACAAAGATATGGATGACTTGGCGGATGTTTTTAGACGTCATCCTCAATGCTGGATTTTCGCCGATGAAATTTACTCGCAACTTTGTTACGATAATAAATTTAGTTCTTTAACAAAACATGATGACCTTTGTGATCGTATAATAATCTCGGACGGTGTTTCTAAGACCTGGGCAATGACTGGATGGCGTTTAGGATTCGCTGCTAATAAAATGCTTGCGTCAATTTTTTCTAAATGGGTTACCAATACCGAATCTTGTGCCTCACAAATTAGTCAATGGGCTGCAGTGGAAGCATTTTCTGGGAGCCAGAGTGTTGCCATCAGTATGAAAGATAGCTTTTTGGAAAGACGGAATTTGATCGTTAAGCTGACTAATGAATTACCTGGAGTTTCATGCCTAACCCCGGGGGGTGCTTTTTATACTTGGCCAGATGTAACTGAGGCTTGTAAGATGGTTGGTGCTGTTGACTCGGAAGATTTCAGGAGAAGACTTTTAAACGATGTGGGGGTGGCAGTTTTAGCTGATATTCATTTTGGTGAAAGAGTATTAGAAAGCGAGCAACATATTAGATTTAGTTATGCGGCTTCCGTTGATAATATAAAAAACGGGATTGACCGTATAGATCAATTTATACGAAATAATAAAAGATAGATTTTTTTAAATTTAAATTTTTTGAGCATGTTCTCTGGTAGCGTGGAAATCAATATCTGGCCATCTTTCCATGGTCAGTTCTAGATTGGGTTTGGATGTTGCCAAAAAAGCGAGACTATTTGAGGCGTCATTGGCTAAGTTTGCAGAGTGAATTTTTTTGAACTCTTCAGTCTTTTCTTTTCTCTTTCCTGTTATCCATCGGGCACCATAGAAGCTTAGGTTTCGCATGTTGGCAATAACGCCATATTCCATTTTTAGCCGATGCGAGACAACTTCAAATTGGAGCAATCCAACGGCTCCAAGAATGATTTCGTTCCCAATTAACGGTCTAAAAACCTGTATTGCTCCTTCTTCGCCAAGTTGTTGAAGTCCCTTTTGCAGTTGTTTACTTTTTAATGGGTCACTGACCGAGACCCCTTGGAAGAGCTCTGGGGCAAAATAGGGAATGCCGGTAAAATTCAGACTCTCACCTTGGGTAAAAGTATCTCCGATATCAATATTGCCATGATTTATCAAACCAATAATATCGCCAGGCCAAGCTCCCTCTACAGTGCTTCTTCTCTTGGATAAAAAAGAGACCACCTGATTAGCTCGAATTTCTTTCTTGATGCGGGTGTGAAAAAGCTTCATCCCCCTTTGAAAAGTACCAGAACATACCCTAAGAAACGCAATTCTATCTCTATGTTGGGGGTCCATGTTAGCCTGAATTTTAAAAGCAAATGCTGAGAAATTAGGCTCTATCGGACTGACAAGTCGTTGGACTGTCTCTCTACCTAAAGGAGGTGGAGCTTCATCGACTAACATATCCAGTACTTTATCCACACCAAAATTATTAATCGCAGATCCAAAAAAAACAGGAGTCAGTTCTCCCCTCAAAAAATCATTGTGGTCAAAATCTCTTGCATCCTCTTGAATAAGGCTGATTTCTTCAAGGGCTTCACTTATTTCAGGTAATTTCTTGTTTTTGACAAGTTGTTCAGGTCTACCCTGAATTACCTCAGCAACTGCAGAGCCCTTCGCATTATCCAAACTATATAAATTAGTTTGATCTTTAGCCAGATCATACACTCCCTTAAAGCTTTTCCCCATGCCGATTGGCCATGTTAAGGGAGTGCAGTGTATATTTAAGATGGTCTCAATTTCATCAATAAGTTCCAGGGGGTTTTTACCTTCTCGATCCAGTTTATTGATAAAGGTTATGATGGGAGTTTTCCTTGCTCGACATACCTCTAATAGTTTGATAGTTTGAGGCTCGACTCCCTTTGTAGAGTCAATCACCATCAGAGCCGAGTCCACCGCAGTTAGCACACGGTAGGTATCTTCTGAAAAGTCTCTGTGACCTGGAGTGTCTAAAAGATTGATTATATGACTTTTATGTTCAAATTGCATTACGGAACTAGCCACAGAAATGCCTCTTTCTTTTTCAATAGCCATCCAGTCAGAGGTTGCAAAGCGCTTGCTTTTGCGCGATTTGACAGTTCCTGCTTCCTGAATAGCACCTCCAAACAAAAGTAGCTTCTCTGTAAGGGTGGTTTTCCCAGCGTCCGGGTGAGAGATGATCGCAAAGGTGCGACGTTTTGATACTTCTATTTCTATGTTATTTTCTTGGGTAGTCAAATTACTTACTAAATGTGTTTGTTGGTGATTTATTTAAGAGGATATCTGTTACTCTCGTTTCTACTGCTGGCTTGATTCGGGGATGACTTAGGATGTAAAAAGTATCTTCTTGGATACCTTGAAAAACAAGGTTAGCCACGTCCTCCGCTGAAATCTTTCCTGCCTTAACTGCATATTTTACTTTTTCTTCCATTTCCAGGTTTTCCTTGGATTGTACTCTTTTATCTTTCAGGTGATTAGGACGGTTTCTTTCGGAATCAGAGATTTGAGTAGGCACATAAGCCGGACATAAAACAGAGCAACTAATTTTTGCATTTGTCTCTATCAGATCGTGATACAAGCTTTCCGAGAGTGTTACAACAGAGTGTTTGGTAACGCAATACAAGCTCATTTGCGGGAGAGACAGTAGCCCGGCTACAGATGCTGTATTTACAATGTGCCCTTCGGTTTCTTGTTTTAACATCAGCGGCGTAAATACGCTAATCCCATTTATTACTCCCCAAACATTGACTCCTAATCCCCATTCCCATTCTTTCTCACTATGTTCCCAAGCCCTTCCCGAGGGTGGAGCAACACCAGCATTATTAAAAAGTAGATCTACTGACCCAAAGTGCTGTAAGGTAAATTTGGCTAGTTCCTCCACACTTTGTCGATTAGCCACGTCACAAATGTGCCCTTTCACATCATATCCCTCATCTTTAAAAGATGAGACTGTGTCATTAAGGGTCTGTTTTTCCACGTCAGCAAGCATTATCTTTACTCCCTCCGTTGCTAGACGTCTCCCTATTGCTCTGCCAAGGCCACTAGCACCACCTGTGATAACCGCAACTTTATTGATAAAATGTTTCATAATTTGTCCTCATCAGCTATAGAATAAGAGTTTAGCATGCTATTAAACATTAAGAATTCCCGGGGAGTAAAATGCAACATCAATTTGTAGGAACTATGCCAGTGGACGATCGAAATAAATTTGACCGCAATCGGCTAGAAGAATACATGAAGAAGCATGTGGTGGATTTTTCAGGAAGTCTTAGCGTGCAACAGTTTAAGGGAGGGCAGTCAAATCCAACATATAAGCTAATAGCTCAAGAAAGGCAATATGTACTGAGAAGGAAACCTCCCGGAAAGCTGCTACCTTCAGCACATGCGGTGGATAGAGAGTTTAAGGTTATCTCTGCCCTCCAAGGAACAGGTGTACCGGTCCCTAAGACTTATTGCCTGTGTGAGGATAATGATGTTATTGGTACCATGTTTTATATTATGGAGTACGTCGAAGGTCGTGTACTTTGGGATCAAACCTTACCGGACCTAGATAAAAAAAGTCGCTTTAGCATATACGATGAGCTAAACAGAGTAATCTCCCAACTCCACAGCTTAGACTATACCAAAATAGGACTGGAATCCTTTGGAAAACCTGGAAACTATATTGCACGCCAAATTAGTCGATGGACCAAGCAGTATCGAGCCTCGGAAACTGAACACATAGAGGCTATGGAGAATTTGATGGCTTGGTTGCCCGATAATATTCCTGCCGATGATCAACATGCGATAGTTCATGGAGATTTTAGGCTTGATAATACAATTTTCCATCCCACTAAGCCAAGAATGCTAGCCATTCTTGACTGGGAGCTGTCCACCTTAGGCCATCCTTTAGCCGACTTTGCGTATCATTGCATGTATTGGCGGTTAACCAAAGATCAGTTCCGTGGTGTTGGGGGTGAGGATTTGAAATCTTTGGGAATCCCAGAGGAGGAAGAATATGTACGTATGTATTGTGAGCGAACAGGCAGAACAAACATAACTAACTGGGATTTTTACACTGCGTATAATATGTTTCGGTTGGCGGCTATTTGTCAGGGCATAATGGGTCGGGTGAAGGATGGTACTGCATCTAACAAACATGCTGAGGAGCAAGGGAAAAAGGCTAAACCATTAGCGGAGGCTGGATGGGCTCAGGCCCAAAAAATTATTGAAAAAACTCTTTAAAGGAATTCTTTAAAACTTACAAGGGATAGAAAAATGCGAGCAGTTTTGTGCAAAGAATACGGTCCTCCGGAGAAATTAGCAATAGAATCGGTTCCATCACCCCAAGCTGGAGAGGGGGAAATTGTTGTTAGTGTGAAGGCTTGTGGTGTAAATTTTCCTGATACTTTGATTATTCAGGGAAAATATCAATTTAAACCAGAGTTTCCCTTTTCTCCTGGAGGGGAAGTGGCAGGTTTTGTGAAAGAGATTGGTCCTAAAGTTAGTAACATCAGCGTGGGGGATCGTGTTATTGCTTCCAACACTTGGGGGGGGTTTGCAGAAGAAATTTTAGTTGAGGCGCATCGAACTATAAAAATCCCGAATGAACTTGATTTTATCCCTGCGTCGGGGTTAGTTCTTACTTATGGAACATCGCTGTATGCGTTAAGAAACCGAGCAAACCTTCAACAAGGGGAAACATTGCTTGTTCTTGGGGCGTCAGGAGGGGTTGGGTTGTCTGCCATACAGCTGGCTAAGTCTATGGGAGCGACTGTAATAGCTGCTGCTTCAACGGATGGTAAGCTTACTGTTTGTGAAGATAATGGAGCGGATCACCTCATAAATTATACTAGTCAAGATTTGAGGGCTAGAGTAAAAGAAATCACCAAGGGGCAAGGGGTTAATGTTATTTATGATCCAGTCGGTGGTAAGTTCTCGGAAATAGCCATAAGAGATATGGCTTGGGGAGGGAGATACCTAGTGATTGGTTTTGCTGCAGGAGAGATTCCCAAAATTCCTTTAAATTTGACACTGTTGAAAGGTTGTTCAATAGTTGGTGTTTTCTGGGGTCAGTTTACTCAAAGAGAGCCAGTAGAAAATAAAAGAAACAATGATGAACTTATACAGTTATATTTAGATGGAAAAATTAATCCACACATTCATGCTACTTACCCGTTGGATAAAGCATCAGACGCATTAAATGAAGTTTTAGATAAGAAGGTTAGTGGAAAAGTTGTTTTAACTACATAAGCTTGTGATTATCCGTGAAATCGGGTTTTCGGTGTAAAGGGGGTTTTCTCAAATGAAGATAGAAGTATTTCAACCAGAAATGCCTGGATTTAATGATGCTGAGAAAGAACAGTTACACATAAAACAAAAGTTGGCAGCAGCTTTTAGACTTTTTTCCAAGTGTGGGTTTGATGAGGGAATAGCGGGCCATATAACTGCCAGAGATCCTATCCATAAGGATTGTTTTTGGGTAAATCCTTATGGTGTTCATTTTAGTCAAATAACAGTCTCTAATCTTTCACTAATAAATCACCAAGGGAAGATAGTTCAAGGAACACCGTGTAATTCAGCAGCATTCGCTATTCATTCCAGGATTCATATGGCGAGAGAGCGTGTTGTTGCCGCAGCACATGCACATGGTTTATATGGAAAAAGTTGGTCATCTTTAGGGCGATTGCTTGACCCATTGACCCAAGATGCCTGTGCTTTTTATGAGGATCATGTTTTCTACGAGGAATATAATGGAGTGGTTTACGATACTGATGAGGGTGATCGAATTGCAGGTTGCCTGGGAGATAAGAAAGCTGTCATTTTAGCTAATCATGGAAATTTAACAGTTGGTCAGACAGTTGATGCTGCAGCCTGGTGGTTTATCACGATGGAGCGGAGTTGTCAGGCACAGTTGATTGCTGAAGCTGCAGGCCAACCCAGAAAAATAGACCGAGACGACGCTTTACTAACGAGGGAGCAAGTTGGAAGCCCCTATGGAGGGTGGATAGCCTTTCAACCCCTGTTTAAGAGAATTGTGGCTGAACAGCCAGATCTTCTTGAGTAAGATTTAGTGTGAATGTGAAGTTGGTTACGCAAAATGGCACGATGACGATGACAACTCTGGTTATCCTGTGTCTTCAAAAAAGTAAAATCCCTGGTATTAATCTAAAAAAACTTTCGTAACAAACTTATTCAACTATATATATTACCTATCACCAGGTGTCTTTTGATTATTCTAAGCGGTAACTTTTATGGCTGATGTCTATTACAATGCCTAGCCGTTTAAAAAAGTCTCGACAAACCTTTTTGATTTGTTTAGTGTCGGAACTAATAATGAAGAGCATGTCAATCATTTATAAGGTCGGACTTTTCTGCGTGACTTTGGTCTTGTGTAACACAGGAAGTCACGCGTACACTCTCTCGGACGGTGTGGATATTTTTTGTAACGTTGTATGGGACGGTCAACAAATAATTGTTGAAGAACAGTATTTATTCAATGAGTCAGGAAACAGTTGGCACCCCGATCTGGGTGGAGCCGCAGCTATAATAAAGTATGCCGATAATGGGTTGCCAATTATTGTCTTTGATAAGTATGTTATGAATGGTATTTATGAAAAGCTACCATTGCAGACTGACTTTATCTTTTATCATGAATGTGCACATATTAGGTATAAGAGTGATGACGAGTTTTATACAAATTGTTGGGCAGTAGTTGATATGTTTGCAGATGGACGGTTAGATTCCAATAATTTTTATTGGATAGAAAAATATCATCTTAATATGAGACTGCTTCCTCCCAAGTATGGGGGAGCAGGATTCGTTTTTTGGGAAAAAACTAAAAGATGTTTAAGGCAATTAGATCATCCTATAGTCAGAGATAAAAGTGGGTAACCCTGAATTAAACTAGGCAAGTAAAATTTTTTTTAAATAGGTTTTCAGCTGCGATTAGTCAATGACTTGTGTCGTATGCAATTTCGATGTGAGCGATTTGGCTATAAAATAGCAAGTGGCTAAGTTTTATTTTGATAGTTTGCTATAGCCACACCATTCTGCTATAAAAACTGCTAGCACTTGCGAGACTCTGACTATGCTGTTGATTGATACGCACTCATCAATTCCGTGGATATTGGTAGCCTTTGGTCCGTAGCAGGTCGCCGGTATTTTGCCGTATAGATTGAAAGTTCGTGCGTCAGTGGTAGCAGCACTTGCAAAATAATCCGGAGAGGAGCCAACCACGGTTCTATGAGAGTTTGATAGTACGTTCACAAAAGACGATTTGGTATCAACTATACATCCTTCTGACTGAAATCCGGCATAGGAAAGATTGAAAGAAAGATCAGAAAGGCTTGGA
>CACOJS010000007.1 GCA_902627495.1 Hydrogenophilales bacterium
TGCCAACTGTAGACACATCAAACCCATTCGATTATTTTAAAATTCCAGAGGAAGACGAAAGCCTTATAGTAATCAAATTTAACCAAAGAATTAATACGGTCGAATATCAAGACATTATTTCAAACATACCCGCATTTATGTCCAGACAAGATACAATTGTTATACCAGGAAACCGAGGTAGTGATGCTATGAAGGTAATACTCGGACCCAGGATTCAAAAGCTCGTCGAAGTGGGTCGCAGTATTCGAAAGAAAGACCGCTAATATGTCTTCATTTTTACGCAACCTAAACTCCAAACAATTAGAGGCAGTAACCGGTGGCAACAAATCATCACTAATATTGGCAGGAGCTGGATCTGGCAAGACTCGCGTTCTGACCACCAGGATAGCGTGGCTGATTGATACTAATCAAGCTTCTCCTCGTGAAATTCTAGCTGTTACTTTTACTAACAAAGCCGCACAAGAGATGCTCTTTAGAATATCTACTATGCTGCCTATTAATGTAAGAGGAATGTGGATAGGAACGTTTCACGGGTTGTGCAACCGGTTGCTCAGACACCATCATAGTGAGGTCGGTCTGCCTCGGTCTTTTCAAATTCTAGATAATAACGACCAATTAACTGTTATAAAAAGAGTAATAAAAAACGAGCAATTAAACATCGATAAATATCCCCCTAAACAAGTACAGTACCATATTAATTCTGCAAAAGACCAAGGGCTTCGATTCAATGATATTGACGAAGTAGATGATTTGTCACACCGGGCAAATCAAATTTACCTGGCCTATCAGAAATTGTGCAATCAAGAAGGTCTTGTTGATTTTGGAGAGTTGCTACTGCGGTGCTATGAGTTACTAAAGAAAAATATATTAATTCGCAAACACTATCAGGCCCGCTTTAAATATTTACTGGTAGATGAGTTTCAAGATACCAATGAGCTTCAATATAATTGGCTTCAAATTCTCTCCTGCGACAGTAACACCATTTTTGCTGTCGGGGATGACGATCAGTCCATTTACGGTTTCAGAGGAGCCCGAACTAATAACCTAAAAGACTTTGTAGTCGATTTTAATATTGCGGACACTATTAAACTAGAACAAAACTATAGAAGTCTCGGACATATACTCGACGCTGCAAATGCAGTAATAAAAAACAACACTAATCGGTTGGGAAAAAATCTTTGGACCTCCAAGGGACAAGGAGATCCCATTAGGCTTATGGAATCAAGCTCTGACCAAGAAGAAGCCCAATACGTCATTCAAGAAGTAAAAAATTTACGGCAAAAAGACTATGATATAAACAGTATCGCTATTTTCTATCGATCAAACGCCCAATCAAGGGTCATCGAACATGCCTTATTTAGTGTCGGTCTGCCATATAAAGTTTATGGGGGTCTGCGATTTTTTGAAAGATTAGAGGTCAAACACGCACTCGCATACCTCAGAATAAGTGTAAACCCCAAAGATGACAGTGCTTTTTTGCGGGTCGTCAACTTTCCACCCCGAGGTGTAGGACTTAAAAGTATAGAAAAGATATCACAAATAGCCCTTCAAGATAAACTAGGACTATTGGAAGCCGCAGAAAAAACATCTCTTTCTGGAAAAGCAAAAGAGGGAGTAGGTAAATTTCAATCTGTAATTCAGAGGTTGAAAAACTATTCACTAGAAAACAGTCTCACAGAGACCATAGAATATCTGCTAGATCTCACTGGTATTATCACCCACTATGAACAGGAAAAAAATGGGGTAGATCGAATAGAAAATCTCAAAGAGTTAGTTAATGCTGGTGCTGTTTTTGAAAACGAAAACCCTTACTCAAACGAAGAAAGTGAAAATGCAAATCTCGATGCCAAGCCAGCTTTTGAAAATAACATATTATCGAACTTTTTAGCTTATGCATCCTTAGAAGCCGGTGAGAACACAGCACATAGCGACAAAGAAGGTTCACTTCAATTGATGACTGTGCATGCTGCTAAAGGACTAGAGTTCAAAGTAGTTTTCATGACGGGTTTAGAGGAAGGGCTTTTTCCTCACGAAAATAGCCTAAGTGAACCGGTGGGGCTAGAGGAGGAAAGACGGTTAATGTATGTTGCTATTACCAGAGCACAACAACTTCTCTACTTGTCTTTTGCCCAATCAAGAATGCTTCATGGTCAAACTAGGTGGAATATCCCATCCCGATTTTTGGATGAACTTCCTGAAACGAGTTTGGAAAGGTCAAATGGAAAAATTAAATCAATAGTTACTGATAATACCAATATCTTTCAATCTTCAGATTCGACAGACAGTCTAACAGCAGGGAGAACGGTCTCACATACCAAGTTTGGTCAAGGCATAATTATTCAAATTGAAGGACGGGGTCCAGACGCTCGAGTACAGGTTAACTTTGAGAACGTTGGTATTAAATGGCTCATCGCGAGCTACGCAAAACTGACCACTATTTAGGCTAGATTTTAAAAAAAACTATCTATGATTTCTAAAGTAGGCTCACATACTTACTGGGACTCTTACGATGATTTTCTAATAAAAACTGAAAAATTAGCGGAGAGTGTGCATGGGTTAACTCACCCGGACGCGGCAAGTGAAAATCATAAAGCCGAGATACCCAAAAACGAAGTGCAGCAGCCCTAAGCATATAAGGCCAAATTTCAACTTCTTCTCTGGTTAGGCTTCTTATCTGCTGATAAGATTTAATGAGGCTGCCAGCTTTAATCAAATCTAGCTCATGGGATTCTGTGATACACCAATCATTGACAGTAATCGCAAGATCGTAAATCAACATGTCGTTACATGCAAAATAAAAATCTATCACGCCTCCTATGTTGGATCCGTAGAACAAGACATTATCACGAAAAAGATCACCATGTATTACCCCCCTTGGTAGGTCGTCAACCAGAAGAGTTTTCTGGACCGCTATCTCATCTCGAAGCATGATTCGAGCTTCAGGTGTAAGAAATTCATAAATTTTTTTTGCAGTTGTCTCCCACCATCTTTTACCCCTAGGATTGGCCAAAATCTTTCCATAAGACAACCCTGATTCATGAATCTGAGCTAAAGTTCTTCCCACCTCTGAGCAATGATATTCATCGGGTGCATTTACAGGACCCCCTTTGAGGCGAGTAACTATTGAGGCTGGCTTATTTTTGATTATTCCGACAAATGAATTATTAAGGTTAACAACAGGGGAGGCGACCGGCAATCCTCCCAAGGATAAATGAGACATTAGGTTCAAATAATAATTTAGCTCCGATGCTCGAAGTTTTTCGAAAATTGTCAGTACATATTTACCCTTAGTGGTATTAACATAATAATTAGTATTCTCTATTCCTGACACGATCCCTTGAAAGTACTCTAATTTGCCAATTGAAAAATTCTCCAACCAAAGACACAAATCATTTTTAGAGATAACGGTATATACTGACATAAATTCTTAGTATGGTGCAGGTGGTTAATTGTTATAATTTAAATACGTAAAAATCACCAGAATACTCGAAAACCTTAACTTACTGAAACCCCTTTGTGAAAACTCTACTTTTAATTGATGGATTTAACCACGTTTTCAGAGCCTACCACGCTATGCAAAAACTTGGTTTACAAACCTTTGAGGGAAAACCAACCGGTGCTATTTACGGTTTTCTTAATATGCTAACCCGGCTGGAAAAAGATTTACCATGTGACCACATAGCGGCAGTTTTTGACTCTCAAGGAAAAAATTTTAGACATGAAATATACCCCGAATACAAAGCAAATCGGGGACCCATGCCGGATGACCTCTCATTGCAAATAGAGCCCTTGTTCGAGTGCATCCAAGCATTACGTATTCCCCTCATTTCAAAGACAGGTTTTGAGGCTGATGACCTAATCGGAACTTTAGCTAGTCAAGCTGAAAACCAAGGATACCAAGTCTTCATATCCTCTGGCGACAAAGATTTTTCCCAACTGATTAGCAAAAACATCTTCCAATCAATTCCTCAAAAAAACAAAGCAGACTTAATTTTAGATCAGGAAGGTGTTTTCAAAAAATTCGGTGTGCACCCCCACCAGATTATAGACTTCTTGGCCCTTGTTGGCGACGCATCTGACAATGTACCTGGGGTAAGAGATTGTGGACCTAAAACGGCTGCGAGTTGGTTAGGGAAATATAACAATCTCGAGACAATAATTAAAAATATTGAACTGATAAAGGGACGTGGTAGCAAACAGCTGGGCGAAAGTATAACTTGGCTCACTACGGCTAAAGCTTTGGTTACGATAAAAAAGAACGTTGATCTGGATGTTTCAATAGAAAGCTTAGCTCGTCAGAAACCAGACTTTAAAAAATTAACGAATCTATATGAAAAACTGGAATTACAAAACCTTTTAAAAAAATTAAATACTCTCGAAACAGAAATGACTGGAATTAAATCGCCAGCCAACAAAAAGCCTACAACTGCCCGCTCGACAGTCTATGAAACAATTACTAACGAAAAACACTTAGAAAAGTGGCTGAAGATAGTAAATGAAAGTGAGATTACATCGATTGATACAGAAACAACAAGCCTAAACCCCATGAAAGCAATGGTTATAGGAATATCACTGGCGACTAGTGCCAACAAAGGGGCCTACATTCCGTTTGGGCATGCCCAAGGTAATACGTCAGACCAACTTGATAAATCTTTTGTTCTGGAAAAGCTGAAAAAATGGTTAGAGGATCCTTCCCAATTAAAAATTGGGCAAAATATCAAGTATGATATGCATGTCTTTGCAAACCAAGGCATTCAATTAAAGGGGGTTACACATGATACTTTGTTGGCTTCCTATGTCCTGGAATCACACAAATCGCATAAACTAGACAACCTCGCCGAGGAAAAGCTCAACATTAAAACCACGTCTTATCATGAATTAGTTGGTACCGGTAAAAACCAGTTAAAGTTTGAGGACGTTTCAATTTCCAAAGCGACTCAATATGCTGCTGAAGATGCCGATGTTGCACTACAGCTTCACCAGCATTTCAAGGCTTCTTTTGCTAATGATCAAAAGCTCAAATATGTCTATGAGTCAATCGAAATGCCATTAATTGAAATTCTATATCAAATTGAAAGAGCAGGGGTCCTCATCGATAGCTCTCGCCTCCAGGAACAGTCAAAACAACTAGATCAGGAAATTCTAACACTAAAAAAGGAGGTTTATTTTCTAGCTGGCGAGGAATTTAATTTATCATCAACAAAACAACTGAGAGATATTTTATTTAACAAAAAAAAGCTACCTGTGATAAAAAAAACTCCTGGGGGTGAAGCGTCTACCGATGAATCAGTTTTACAAAAACTTGCGGAAAATCATCCGATAGCAACGAAACTTCTTAGCTACCGCAGCCTATCAAAACTAAAAACTACCTACACCGACAAACTGCCAAATATGGTTAATCCGACCACGGGGCGCATCCACACTAATTATGGTCAAGCTGTGGCAATCACTGGTCGGCTTTCTAGCAGCGAGCCAAATCTGCAAAATATTCCAATTAAAACACCCGAAGGGAGAAAGATTAGAGAGGCATTTATTGCAACAGAGCATTCATTCATAGTATCCGCTGATTACTCTCAAATAGAGCTTAGAATTATGGCACATTTATCTAATGATGAGAGTCTAGTAGAAGCTTTTAAAAATGGAGATGATATTCACCGACATACCGCTTCTGAGCTTTACGGCATCTCGCCAAGCGATGTAACGGCGGAATACCGTCGCCATGCTAAAACTATAAATTTTGGCCTCATCTATGGTATGGGTAGCTATGGGTTGGCAAAGCAACTCAATATCGAGCTCGGAGATGCGAAGTTTTTTATTGACAGATACTTTGATCGGTATCCTGGCGTTAAAAAATATATGGATGCCACCCGATTACAAGCTATGGAGTATGGATACGTTGAAACCGTTTTTGGACGACGACTATATTTGCCACAAATTAATGGAAAAGGAAGCCGAAAAAAGGCAGCTGAGAGAGAGGCGATTAATGCTCCCATGCAAGGTACAGCTGCGGATCTAATTAAACTTGCCATGATAAAAGTCCATCACTGGCTTGTTAGTCAGAAGATGAGTTCTCGAATTATAATGCAAGTTCATGATGAGCTTGTTTTAGAGGTGCCAGAAAAAGAAATTGGTCCTATTGAAAACAATCTAAAAAACCTTATGACTGATATTAAAGGGCTTTCCGTTCCTCTGGTTGTGGAAGTTGGTAAAGGTGATAGCTGGGACAAAGCACATTAAATGTTAACGAAAATAATTATCCCCTATTAACATTTAGTTGACATATTGATTAACTAAAATTCTTACAATCCCTCAAAAGCTGGATTAACTTTTCCGGAGACTAAATCAATTCATAAAAATGATTAAGAGGCCCGTTTCCTGATCCAGCTGAAAAATTTCTTGAATTTACGATAGCACCTTTTACGTAATTTTTCGCAAACTCGCAGGCATCCATGTGAGAATGGCTTTTAGGAATCAAAGTAGCAACAGCCGTTGATAGAGTGCAGCCTGTCCCACGAGTATTGGGCGTGTTGATTTTAGATATAGTAAATTTTTTTGTTTTAACACCATCATAAACTACATCAGCTAAAACCTCTGACTTCAGATGACCGCCTTTTAGGTAAATTGATTGCCCCTCAGTCATATTAAATTTTGAATAAAATTTCTTTGCCATTTGTACCATGCCATCTATACCAGCTGGCTTATCACTATTCATTAAAAGAACTGCTTCGTCTAAATTTGGTGTAATCACTGTTGCAAGCGGGAACAACAAATCTTGCATAGAACTTATGGAAGTTTTATCTAAAAACTTAAAATTATTCACGGAAGCTGCGAATACTGGATCTAAAATTATCGGGATTCCCCGGAGATCCTTGAGAATGCCCTCAATCCCAACTATAACTTCTTTATTAGGAACAATTCCGATTTTTATTGCATCTATCTCGACATCCGATAAAATCGTTTGTATTTGTTTTAGAATAAAATTCACATCTATTGGCTTTATGGCCGCCACGCCTCGCGTATTTTGAAGGGTCAAGCACGTTATCGCAGCACAACCATAACCACCAAGTGCACTTATAGTTTTAATATCAGCTAACACCCCGGCCCCGCCTGATGGGTCAAAACCAGCAATAGTGAGTATTTTCGGTGTGCTTTTCATGGGAACCCTGCACTTTATGCTATTTCTTGTAATTGTGCTTCGTACAAAGCGGAATATCGGCCTTTATATTTGAGCAACTGTAAATGCGTACCAACCTCCAAAACTGTCCCTTTCTCGAGGACAACTATACGATCAGCATTTTCTACTGTTGACAAACGATGTGCGATTACTAGTGAAGTTCGGTGTCGCATCAAAGTGCTTAATGCTGCTTGAATGAATTTCTCAGACTCTGAGTCGAGAGCTGAGGTAGCTTCATCGAGTATCAAAACAGGTGCATTTTTGTAAAGTGCTCTAGCGATAGCCAACCTCTGCCTCTGACCACCTGAAAGCCTTAACCCCTTTTCTCCAATAACGGTATCAAAGCCATTTGGCATCTCTTCAATAAACGTTTTAGCAAATGCACCTTCCGCAGCATGAATAACCTCTGGTCTTGATTCTTTATTAGCACTGCCGTATGCGATATTTGCCGCCACAGTGTCATCAAATAACGCTATATCCTGACTTACTAACGCTATATTTTCTCTAAGACTTTTTAAACTTACCATTGAGATGTCTACACCATCGATAAATATTGTCCCTGACGCAGGGTTATAAAATCTAGCTAATAAATTTGCAAGGGTGGTTTTACCTCCCCCTGAGGCTCCAACTAAAGCTAAGGTCTCACCCTGTTTTATCTCTATGTTAACATCTACTAGGGCAGGTTTATTTGACCTCGGATAGGTAAATGTTATTTCCTTGAAAGAAATATTACCAGCAACTGCTTTAAATTTTAGAGACTCATGATCTTTCTCTTGCTGATTATCTATCAAATCAAAAACGCTATCGGCAGCTGCAATGCCTTTCTGCAAGTTCTCCGACACACCGGTCAATCTTTTTAAAGGAGCTGTTAGCATCAGCATGGCTGCAAGAAATGAAACAAACCCTCCTACTGTGGTCTTGTCTTGTTGAGCCTCTAGTGTTACGTAATACACAACAATAGCAGTCGCACAAGCCGCCAACATCTGAACAACCGGCACATTGCCGACGGCCGCTGCTGTTTGGTGCATTACCCATCTTCGAATATTTTCTGTTACTTCCGTGAATCTAACTTTTTCATGTTTTTCACCAGAAAATATCTTAATCACTTTGATGCAGTCTATTACTTCTTGTACGACATGAGTTAAGTCTCCCATAGCTTTTTGTGTGTTTTGACTGGTCTCACGCAGCTTAATATTGAAAAACCTCACTACCAATGCAATTGGGGGAATCATAGCGAAGGTTATTAAGGTCAATCTCCAATCCAAATACATCAAATAACCCAACAGTCCGAGAATTGTAAGAGAATCTTTCACTAAAACAGTAATTACCTGAGTAGCTGCTTGGGTTACTTGTGACACGTCATAAACGAAGCGAGATATTATATTTCCAGAGTTTGTGTCATGGAAATACCCAAGAGGCAAACCTAACAATCGATCTATCATCACGCCTCTCAAGTCAGCCACAATTTTATTACCAACCCACGCGGCCGCATATTGCCCTAGGAATCCCCCTAAACCGCGAAATAAAAATAAACCTATAAGAAAAACAGGAGTCCACTGTATTAAGAACGGATCCTTATCAATAAAGGTGCCATCCAGAAAAGGCTTTACTGCCACTGGTAACGCCACCTCCGTTATAGCTGATAACATCATTCCGAAAATTGATAGTGCAAAAACTGCACTATACGGGCGTACATAGCCTAATAATCTCCAGTAGAGGCTTAACCCTGAGGTTATTTTTTTCATAGAGAACGATTATCCCATCTGATTTTCTATGGCACAACGAATACCATACCTATTTGGCCTATTTTCCAATATAATTCCTTTTCCCCTACTTAATGATGAGGAACAAATTGAGCCAAAGTATATATTCGACTGATGTTTATCATAGACCTATTTTAAAAACTCCCAACTTGGAAAAAGATGTCCTATTGCATTCATGCTGTGCTCCATGTTCTGGAGAGGTTATGGAAGCTATTAAAGCATCTGGAATCAATCAAACAGTGTTTTTTTATAATCCCAATATTCACCCTGAAGAAGAATATTTAATGCGTAAAAACGAAAATAAGAGACATTGTAAAAAACTCGGTATCAAGTTTGTCGACTGTGACTATGATACTGATAATTGGTTCGATAGAATAAAAGGGTTTGAAAATGAACCTGAAAGAGGTCACCGATGTACTCTTTGTTTTGATATGAGGTTTGAACGAACAGCACTTTTTGCAGCTGAAAATAGCTTTTCATTGTTTACTAGCAGTCTTGGCATTTCGCGATGGAAAGATATGAAACAAATTAACGGGTCTGGAGAACGAGCTGCCAAAAGATACCCCTATGTCAATTACTGGTCTTTCAACTGGCGAAAGAAAGGCGGATCCCAACGTATGATCGAAATTTCAAAAGCCGAAAACTTCTACCAGCAAGAATACTGCGGATGTGTCTATTCCCTCAGAGACACCAATAGGTGGCGACGGGAAAATAATCGGCCAAGAATCAAAAGATTAGTCAAGTTCTATTGAATAAAGTATAAAAAGCTTGCACAATCACGCCTTAATGGTTGACTAAAAACATTTTTTCACCTTATAGTCTCACAATGAATGCAGAGTTTACAGCCCTAGCAGAGAAAATTGAGCAGCTTATTGAAAACTGCAATAAACTGAGGGCCAATAACCTTGGTCTACGTCAAAAAATTGCTAACATGCGCAGCGAAAATAATAATCTTAATCAGAAGGTTAGTATCGCTATCTCTAAATTGGAAAAACTTATGGATGAGACAAGCTCGGATAAATAGTGTCAAAAGTCAATACAACCAATATCAATGTTACAATACTTGGGCGACAATTCAGTGTCGCATGCAACGAAAAAGAAAAAGAAGAGTTGCTTAGAACTGTAAAATTTGTCGATACCCGAATGCAAAGCATCCGTGACAATGGTAAAGTTATCGGGGTTGAACGGATAGCAATTATGGCTGCATTAAATATTGCTCATGAATTATTAACCACAAAACTAGAGGGCAACTTGGATATTGGGGAATTGAAGGGTAAGATCTTGTCGGCTACTGAAGCCATAGAGCGTTCATTGACTGCACAAGACGAACTGTTTTAGGGCCCCTGCGGTGTTTGTCAAGGTTTAAATATTTTTGAACCAATGTATAAATATAGGATTGCTGACTAAAATAGTGCTGTTGTGTGAATCCTAAATGGAAGCACCTGAAGCACTTGGAAAGCAAACCACTTTGAACCTTCGGTTCAAGATACTGACCTAACGGCATCTGCGGGGGCTCAATTTTCAGCAGGAACATAAAGGTTCATCAATTAGAAAGGTTTGTGTATGAATTTTTGGCTTATGAAGTCTGAGCCACAAGTCTTCAGTATTAATGACTTAGCCCAAAGACCTGGTAAAGTAGAGCCTTGGGACGGTATTCGTAATTATCAGGCTAGAAACTTCATGAAGGATAATATGCAAATAGGAGATAAAGCTTTTTTTTATCACTCCAGTTGCCCAGAGCCCGGTATTGCTGGCCTGATGGAAATCAGTCAAACCGCATTCCCGGATGCCACCCAGTTTGACCCGACCAATAAATACTTTGATGCCAAAGCTACTCTGACAAAGCCACGCTGGTTTAATGTTGAGGTTAAGTATATAAAAAAAATTCGTCTAATCACCTTATCATCTCTCCGAGCTAATCCCAGGTTAGCAACTCTACAAATCCTAAAAAAGGGTAATAGGTTGTCGATTACCCCCGTTACCTTGCAGGAGTGGGATGAAATTATGACTATGATCAAATAATCTGTGGACTGGATACTCATCTATATCTTAATAGGTATCGTGGTAGGGTTTATTGCGGGTATGCTTGGAATAGGGGGGGGTACAACTCTGGTGCCACTATTAGTATTCGTCTTTACAGCAGAAGGATTTAATAGTGATAAAATTATTCACCTTGCATTGGGCACTACCATTACTTCTATAATTTTCACCTCCATTTCAAGCGTCAAGGCACATCATTCCCGTGGAGTAGTAAGGTGGGATATTTTTCGGAAGGGCACACCCAGTTTAATCTTAGGAACTTTGTTGGGCACTTTTGTTGCGGATATTTTGAATTCCATATCTCTAGCAATTTTTTTTGTGGCTTTTGTGTATCTAACCTCGATACAACTTTTTTTTGATTCAAAAAAAACCATCAGAAGAAACCTCCCTGGAATTACTGGTATATGTATTACTGGATTTTTCATAGGTGCAATTTCCAGCCTTGTGGGGGCAGGAGGAGGGGTATTGTCAATCCCTCTGATGGTGCTATGTGGCATCCCAATCATCCAAGCAGTCGGCACATCAGCAGCTCTCGGATTCCCCATCGCACTAGCCGGGAGTGCTGGCTATCTTTACCACGGACTTGGGGAGCCTTTACTACCACCTTTGTCGGTAGGTTATATCTATATTCCTGCTCTAATTGGCATAACAATTGGAACATTCTTTACCGTTCCAATTGGTGCTAGTATGGCTCACCGTATGCCAGCTAATTATTTAAAAAAAATATTTGCAATTTTGCTTTTTTTTCTAGCTACCAGAATGGCTTGGGAGTTTTTATCGTAAACAAACCTTTATTAAGCCTCTAATTCTTTGTTTGCTTATTTTCTTTAAAAGCAACTATCTCTGGAATACTATTTAATTTTTCCCTTATAAGGTTTTTTTGTACCTTGCCCATCGCATTTTTTGGTAGTTTTTCTACCTCATAAATTAATTTTGGAACTTTATAATTTGCCAAGTTCTTTGCAAGATTTTCCAAAATTTGTTGCTCATTTGGCTTTTCGCCTTGTTTCCCAACAATAATTGCAATAGCTACCTCTCCAAAATCATGATGGGGTACGCCAACTACAGCAACTTCTTCTATTTGGGGAAATTTTTCCAATAACTGCTCTATCTCTTTCGGGTAAACATTGTATCCCCCTGAAATTATCATATCTTTTGATCTACCAACGATCGAGAGATAACCCTTCGGGTTTATAAAACCAAGGTCTCCAGTTTTGAACCATCCATCTTTGGAAAAATCTGTTTGTAATTTTTCAGGCATACGCCAATAGCCGGAAAAAAGGCTAGGACCCGTAATTTGAATACTACCTATTTCGCCAAGCTCCAATGGTTTGTCGAGATCGCCTACTATACGTAGTTTATAAGATTTTAAGGGGAAACCGACTGTTCCCTCCAGACGATCACCATCTAAAGGGTTTGATGTAATAATGCCGGCCTCTGACATTCCATATCTCTCAAGAATTCTATGACCGGTAAGCTTTAAAAAAGCCCCAGCGGTTTCAACTGTTAGTGGTGCCGACCCTGAAATAAATAATCTGATATTTCTACATTGATCTACGTTTAAAGTTTTTTCTCTTAGCATTCGCTGGTAGTAAGTTGGTACTCCCATAAAAACGGTGGCCTCAGACAATTTTTTTACAACATGTTTAGCTTCAAATTTGTCATGCCATAAGATTTTAGCTCCCGCGATTAATGATGTGTGAAGAGCGACAAAAAGACCATGAATGTGAAAAATCGGCAGAGCATGTAAAAGTGTATCCTTGTCTGAAAACTGCCATAGCTCTACAAGTAACGACGCATTTTCCGCCAAATTACCGTGAGTCAACATGGCCCCCTTGGAGCGGCCGGTAGTTCCAGATGTATAGATCAGTGCAGCAACGTCGTTTTTTTTTCTGGTTACTATGTTGCAGTCGGGTAATACGTTTGTTTTATTGTTTTCAATATCCTCGAGCACTACTAGGGATAAATCACCTATTTCCTTAACTAGTTTTTCCAACATGTCATGCGAATTTACATCACAAACAACAATTTTAGGCTCTGAGTTTGACATAAAATAGAGGACCTCACTACCGCTATAAGCTGTATTCAAAGGGGCATAGACAATCCCCGCTTTAAGACAAGCTAGATATAGAGCTACTGCCTCTGGGCTCTTACCAACTTGAACAAGAAGTCTATCACCGGGAATTAAACCATAAGATACCAATTGTGTAGCATATGACGACACCTTATGAGACAAATCCTCATAAGTTAATACCTTCTTGGCCGACTCAATTGCCACTTGTTTAGGATACCGCAACATATTATTATGAATTAGTTGGTAAAAGTTATGATTTTTCATGAGTTTAATATTTCATCTACTACTCTACTTTTTAGCAGATCAGTCGAACCGCCCCCCTCAAAAACTTTTTTATCTGCTCCTAAAATTTCACCAACAACTGTTTTCGGTAAAAGAGTAATTTTTGAATTTTTCTTTGCTTTCACTACACTTGCCACCGAGCATAACGCCACATATATACCACCACCAGCAAGCCCATCAATAATAACTTCTACGGATATATCCCTCGATTTGGCATCCGCTATACACAGGCCAACATGAGATAAAAAATCAGACAAAACTAGTTTTTCTTCGGATAGTGTCATGATATGACTTGGTGAATTTAACGTAATTGATAAATTACCTCCATCAGGGAACCTAAGCAAATTATCAGCTAGAGAATAAGCCTCCCGTACCCCTACTGGATTCCCATCTCCCACCTTTGACTTAGACTTTGGTTCTATCAGTCTTTTTTGTGTTTGTCCCAAGAGCCTATTGCCTAGAGCAACATGAGACTTTGACAAATCTAATTTCGCGTTATCATTGTTTAGTAAAAAATGGTTTATTTTAGCTTTATAGGCTGAGCACCTGTCATCACAAATATCGTGGAACGCACCAGCTTCAAGCCTAGCTACTCCTCCCAAATAATGGGTCGCTACGTTTGGTTTTAATTTGGGATTTATTTTACTATTACCTATACCCCTAATAATCTTCGGTCCAGACATTCCATAAGATGCATGACGACTGGCTAAACGATACCCGCAGCTTGCAGCAATCATACTCGCCCCACCAAAACAATTTTTGAGAACAATCGCCATCATCGGTTGTCCTTCTAATCTCGCTTTTAATATTTCGGCGAACATTAACCGGAACGCCCCTAGTGCTTTATATCCCTCTGTTAATCTAGCCCCACCAGAATCTAGTAGCAAAATGATTGGAGTACTGTTATCTCGGCTGCATTTCAGAACTGCCGACAACCTTGTGCTCTCAGCAAAGCCAAAAGTTCCACCATGAACTTTTCTATCAGTTAAAACGACTTCTGCAGTTTTACCTGCAACCTGACACCTTCCAATATACAAAGCCCCATGTGTTTCAAAATACTTTATCTGGCTTCCAAATAACTTCTTAGCTTGTTCAAAACTAGTTAGATCCGAAAACCGGCTAGCGTCTTCTACAGCATGCACCATTGACAGACTATATCTTCATACGCAGCGGCGGCAGTTTCAATTGCACCGAGCTCGCAATACTCATCTGTCTGATGAGCCAATTCGGGTTTACCTGGACCCATTATAATAGTTGGAGGATAACTATAGGCCTCGTTTAATGCTGCTGCATCTGTAAAATATGTCGCCGTTTTTGGATCTGGCTTCTCACCGATGAGTGGAGACATAATTCTATAAATTTCCTGTACCCAAGGGTCACTAGGTTCAGTAAATACCGGACCTACATCTAAAATTGTTTCCAATGTAACATCACTGTCAAGCGCATTCTGCAACGCCTCTTTGATTTTGTCATGAGGCGAGCTCGGAACAGTGCGAATATCTATTCCTATAGCTGTCTCATCTGGCACGGAATTAATGTTTAATCCTCCATTAATCGTCCCAACATTCAATGATGCTTGACCCATTAAATGATGGGGGTCATTTTCAAATTTAAATTTTTCTAGTGCCACTAATACTCTGGCAGCTTTATACGCGGCATTTACTCCTTTTTCTGGCATTGATCCATGGGCCGTTACCCCATGAGTTTTAGCACTTATCCAATAAGCCCCCTTGTGGCCCAACATAGGGTAATTAGAAGTCGGCTCTCCTACCAAAACCGCACCCACTCGGCCAAGCAAACCTGGAGTGGCCACCAAACCAAAGGCACCTTGACATCCAGTCTCTTCCCCTGCCGTAAAAACCAACTCTAAACCGGGAGACCTATCGAGTTTTTTACCAAGCCCTGCTATTGCCGCAACAAAGGCGGCTATTCCCGACTTCATATCACTTGTTCCTCGCCCAAATAATTTTCCCTGATCAGTTTCTCCATCAAAGGGCGGTTTCTCCCATTTTGCAATTCCAAGGGGTACTGTATCTAAGTGACCTGTGAAACAAAGGGGTAACTTATTTTCCGCCCCACCAATCCTAGCTACAAGATTAGCTCGATTGGAGGCTAACTCATGATACTCCACCACAAATCCCTCTTTTTCCAATAGTGCTCCCAAGGTTTGTGCACAAGCAGTTTCATTACCCGGTGGATTAATAGTGTTCATCCTGACAATTTGTTTAGTAAGTTCGACTGCTAGATTACTTTTTCCCATACGCTTTTCCCCAGATTTAATCTATTCTCCCTGTCCAAAATAGGCTGCCTGCATTTGACTATTACTTTTCAACATACTAGACGTGCCGTGTGCTACAACCTGTCCTTGAGCGAGAACATACCCATAATCAGATATCTCCAAAGTTTGCTTGACGTTTTGCTCAACTAAAAGGACTGTAATACCTCTCTCTTTAATTTTTTGAATTACTTTAAAATTTTCTTTGACAAAAAGAGGAGACAGACCGAGAGACGGCTCATCTATAATCAATAGTTTTGGGGCTCCCATCAAACCCCTGCCGATAGATAGCATTGCCTGCTCCCCCCCCGACATCGTCCCCGCTAACTGCTGACCTCTGTTTGCTAGTTGAGGAAAAATACTCAAAACGCCTTCCATGCGATCTTGTGCCTTAGCTTTGCTCTTTTCGAGAATTGCTCCTATCAACAGATTTTCTCTCACTGTTAATTTAGGAAAGACTTTTCTCCCTTCAGGTATTGTTGAAACGCCCTGCCTTACTATATTATGGGTTTCTATGTTAGTTATTTCTTTTGTTTGATAAAAAACCTGTCCCTTTCTAGCTGGCGTTAAGCCTAACAAGACACGAATTAAGGTTGATTTACCAGCCCCATTTGCACCTAGTAGACAAGTTATTTTACCTGGCTGAACTTTAAGAGATACCCCTGTTAACACATCCGCCTCATCATATCCAGCATAAATATTCTGAGTTTCTAGCATACTTTCCATGCTTAATCTTCTCCTAAATAAGCTGCCCTAACATCTTTATTCGTCGATACATCCCTGTAATCACCCTCTGCTATTTTTTTTCCGTAGCTCAAAACTATACATCTATCCGTGACTCTCTCAATAACGTTCATTTCATGCTCTATTAAAATTACTCCCAATTTTGGTGTTTTAATTTTTATTTCCATAAGGTCGGTCATAAAATCACGCGTCTCTTCATGAGTCATACCGGCAGAAGGCTCATCAAGTAATAAAACGCTCGGCTTACTTATTAAAGCCCTACACACCTCTATGCGTCTTCTATCTATCATGGAAAGCTTTCCAATGGGTTGATAAATGTTATCGATTAATTTCGGGTTGAAAAATGCTAGAATTTCTTCTGCCTGCTCCAGTCGATTTTTTATATCTGCTCTTAAATTGCTGCGACGAAATACATTAAAATAGATCGAGGTATTAAGGTGCATCGCGTCACCAATAACCAAGTTGTCAAAAACTGACAAGCCAATGGCTAACCTCAGACGCTGAAAAGTTCTTGTAATTCCATTTCTGTAAATATTTTGGGGACTTGAATGTGTTATTTCTTTGTTTCTAAGCAATACTGATCCACTATTTTTCTTATAAAGACCGGTTATAGCATTGAAACAAGTGGTTTTCCCAGAGCCATTTGGCCCTATAAGACCAAGTAAGTCCCCTTCGCCAAGTTTGAAATCCAGGTTAGACAGAGCCGTTAGACCCCCAAATCTAACCGTCAGCCCCTCTACTTGTAATAAACTAGTTTTCAAGCTTTCTCTCGCGCCCCCAAGTTCGGTAGAAGCTCCTTAAGCCTCTTTTTAACAAGCCCTCTGGCCTGTAGACCAGGACTAATATCACAAGAATCGAAAAAAGCAGAAACCTGTATTCCTGAATAAACTGCAGTTTTTCGGGTAATACTATTATCAAAAAAGATGCAGGAATTACTCCAAGTGGATTACCAATACCACCCAAGATCACTATCGAAATTAAAATTAGAGAATCGGCAAAGGTAAAATTGGTCGGGGCTATATGGCCCAGCATCTGGGCATATAAACCACCAGCAAGCCCAATGAAAAAATTACCTAACGTGAAAGCAAGAATCTTCCAAGCAGCTATGTTGATCCCAAAGCAAGAGGCCACGGTCTCATCCAATCGTACAGCATCTAGATGCAAACCTAACCAAGATTTCTCTATAAGTCGAGTTATAATGAATACAACTAGCATGAGCAATAGTGCTGCTATAACATAACTCAGGTAGAAAGAACTACCTAGTAACGGCTCGTTGAAATCCAACCCAAAAAATTTAAAACTGGCTATCTTAAGCCCCTGGGGCCCACCCAAGGTATCATTTATCTCTAAAAACGTTTTAAATAACAGAGCAAATGCAATCGTAACCAAGGCCGCATAATGTCCACGAGTTCTCAACACTGGCAATATAAGCAGAGAGCCTATTATTGCCGCCATTAAACCACCGAGTAAAATTACCAGGACATTCGGTATCGATTGGTTGGTTAAAACAGCAACTGTATATCCTCCAACTCCCAAAAATGCAGCTCCGGCAAAATTAGTCAATCCGGTATATCCCAGTTGCAGGGTGAGCCCTAAACAAGCTGTGGCGTAAATTGCAACTGATGCGATCATAAACAATGCGAAATGCTCATGCCGGCAAAAGACTATTGCAATAATCACCGGCGACACAATAGTTAAATAAAAAACACAAGGATGTTCTCGATAAACCTGATCAATTTTGTGTGGGATTCCTCGACCCTTTGCAATGAAAAATCCAAGTATCCCTAGCCCTATAATAGCCCCCAATAGCATCTCTTTTTCTACTATTAAAAAAGCTACAACTAAAATTGTTGTTATTGTGCTAGTTAAAAGTATTTCACAATACGTTACTAGGTATTTATCTTGCTTTTTCATACTCGGTCCGAGTTAATCTCAGATAATAGGCCTGTTGGTCGCCAGGCCATAATCATGATAATTACCACAAACGCGAATACATCTTTATAAGCAGGCACCGAAAACCAAATAGCACCGATGGTTTGTAAAAACGCAAATAAAAAACCTCCTATTATTGCACCAAGAAGGCTTCCTAGCCCTCCTACTACAGCTGCACTAAAGCCAATCACGCCTAAAAACAATCCTCGGTCGAAAATTATTTCATGATAATAAAGTCCGTTCGCAACACCTGCCAACGCAGCCAACCCAGATCCTAAGGCGAACGTGCCCAAAACAATTCGCTTAAAATTTATTCCCATAAGGCGGGCTGTTTCCGGATCTTGTGCTACTGCCCTAATAGATAAGCCTAGTCTGGTTTTTCTTATTGCTAGATTTAAAATTAATATTGCCAACAATCCACCAACAATTATTATTGCCGTATCTTGCCGTATTTCCATGGTCCCTATAATCCAAGAATTTTCAGGAAGGAGCCTCGGAAAAGGTTTTGGGTTGGATCCATTGGGATAAAACAATCTCACAGCCTCCCTTATAGCCAAACCCAGCATTAAAGTTATCAACAAAGTATTTAGAGGAGGTGCCCCTCTAAGAGGCAAGACTAAGTGTTGAGCAATTAAAGTTCCTAGAGTTGCCATTATTGAGATGGCGAAGAGCAGTGATATACATAAGTTGAGCCAAGTCGGAAATTCTCCTAGCTGACTTAAAAAAAGAGATGCTATTAAAGCGGCAAAACTACCTGCCATTAAAACATCACCGTGGGAAAATTTTATTACGTTTAAAACACCAAAAAACAACGTGAACCCCACTGCTACCATTGCATAAATTACACCTAACACCAGACCATTAATTATGTGTTGATCCAATAAACTAAAGTCCATTAATGGTTCCCTTGGTTAAATAGTAATCTTAATCTTCAACGTGAGAGTTGGCGTTGGCCAGATTGGTAATCACTTGCTTCCCAAATTACCCACTTACCATCTTGAACCACAAACTTAGTTATCAACGGAACCATATTCTGTCCATTATCATCGAAACTTATCTTACCAATTACGGAATTATGGTCCTTAATCTGATTTAAAAATTTTGTAATTTTTTTTCTATCAGGTCCAACTGCCTCTACTGCTCGAATAATTAGGTTTGCAGCAGCAAAGGCAAAGGGACCATAAGCCTCGGGCGGAGATGAATATTCCATTTCTTTATATTTAGTCAGAAACATTTTACCTCCTGGCAATCTCTCCGCCGAATCGCCCTCTCTAAACGCTAAAGTGCCTTCCGACAGGTTTCCGGTCCCCTCAATGTAAGCATCTGAAATAATTCCCGAAGTCCCCTGAAAAAGGGCCGGTATATTTAACCGATCCATTTGTGTTCTCACTCGAACTCCTATTGGTGTTATCCCTCCAAAATAAAGAACTTCGGGTTTGAGTGCCTTGATTTTTGTAAGTTCAGCATTAAAATCTTGTTGGTCAGCTGTTACCCCAAACCGCCCCAACACCTTCCCACCATACTTTTCTATACTTTCCGTAAAATACTTGTCGTGTCCTTTTCCATAATCAGTAGTATCATGAATGATGGCCCAGTTTCTATATCCCTGATCAATCATAAAGCGTGCAGCGACATCATTTTGATTAATCATTGTTCCGTTTACCCGATGGATTTCGGGATAGTCATTTCCGTACGTAATTTCTGGTAAGACAGCCCCCCAGACTATCATTGGCAAGGCAAACTTATGGAACACATCAACGGTACCAACAGCTACTGCGGAGCAATAATGAGCTACAGCTCCAAATATCTTGGAGTCTGCCGCTGCCTTTGTGGCAACTTGGATACCTATGTTAGGTTTACACTCATCGTCAAGAACAACTAGTTCATATTGATATTTTTTCGATGTGTCGGCGTTGGCCAGTTTTATTGCTAGATCGGCTGAGTTTCTGCCCCCTATCCCGTTTGCAGATACCCCACCTGTTAACGGACCTATAAATGCTATTTTAACAAGATCTGTTTCATTTGAAGAACATCCAAATAAAAACACCCCCAGCGACAGCATAATCAATAGAATACGATTCATGAGTGCCCCCATTCCCATCCGATGTTAGAACTTAATTCATTTTAGCGTAGAGCTACTCGGCCTGAATGTCAATGATAGACTGTGGGTCTTTGTTTTTTCTCAAGATTATCGCGAAGAGTATCTAGCAAAGCTTAGTGGCCAATAACCACTACCGATATTAATTTCTATTTACCTTCGCGCCTTATCATTGCCAACTGGGCCTTCAACATTGCAAGTTCCGCTTCAACTGAGGCTATTTCCTGCTTGCTTGCAGCCTTTTCTAGCGCCTCTTCTGCTTTTTTTCTCGCCTCTACTGCTCTTTCCTCATCCAAGTCCTCAGCCCTGATGGCAGTATCCGCCAGAACCGTGACTATCGAGGGCTGAACCTCCAATATACCCCCAGCCACAAAAATGTGATCTTCCTTTTCTACATCTGGAACTTTTATACGGACAGGACCCGCTTTAATACTAGTAATAAGAGGGGCATGCTTTGGGTAAATTCCTAAGTCACCCGATTCCCCAGGCAATACAACAAATTCTGCTTTACCCGAAAAAATTTCTTCCTCTGCACTAACCACATCTATCTGTATTGTATCGTTCATGTTTTTTTTAGTCTAATAACGCACCTAATAGTATGAGAACACTCAAGGTCAACCCAAGAGACTACATGTCTTTTGCTTTCTCCATTGCCTCCTCTATGCCTCCAACCATATAAAAGGCCTGCTCGGGCATATCGTCGCACTCACCATTGCAAATCATTTTGAATCCGCGAATTGTGTCCTTAAGTGATACAAATTTACCAGGGCTTCCAGTGAAGACCTCTGCAACATGGAAGGGTTGAGATAAAAATCTTTGTATTTTTCTTGCTCTCGAAACTGCTAGCTTATCATCGGGTGACAATTCATCCATTCCTAAGATCGCTATTATGTCACGTAATTCTTTATATTTTTGAAGATTTGCTTGAACTGCCCTCGTAGTTGAATAATGCTCCTCACCTACAACATTTGGATCTACCTGCCTTGATGTTGAATCTAACGGATCAACTGCAGGGTAAATACCCAGAGATGCTATGTCTCTACTCAAAACCACGGTAGCGTCTAAATGCCCAAAGGTAGTTGCTGGGGATGGATCGGTTAGGTCATCAGCAGGAACGTAAACAGCCTGTATAGATGTAATAGAGCCCACCTTAGTTGAGACTATTCTCTCCTGCAACTTGCCCATTTCCTCAGCAAGTGTAGGCTGGTACCCAACAGCCGAGGGCATTCTACCCAAAAGAGCAGACACCTCAGTTCCGGCTAGTGTATAACGGTAAATATTATCTACAAAGAACAATATGTCCCTTCCCTCGTCCCGAAACTTCTCCGCCATAGTCAAGCCCGTCAATGCCACCCTCAACCGATTACCGGGAGGTTCGTTCATTTGACCAAAAACCATCCCAACCTTATCTAAAACATTTGACTCTTGCATTTCGTGATAAAAATCATTCCCCTCTCTAGTTCGCTCTCCTACACCGGCAAAAACTGATAGACCAGAGTGCTGTTTAGCTATATTGTTGATTAACTCCATCATATTTACAGTTTTACCAACCCCTGCTCCTCCAAAGAGGCCTACCTTTCCACCTTTTGCAAAGGGGCAGATAAGATCAATGACTTTTATGCCTGTTTCTAACAGCTCTACTGACGGTGACAACTCAGCAAATTTAGGTGCTGGGGCATGAATTGGACGAAGTTCATCGGTTTTGACTGGCCCCGCCTCGTCTATTGGTCGTCCTAATACGTCCATAATTCTTCCCAGTGTTCCTTCACCAACAGGCACTGATATTGGGGCTTTTGTATTAACTACCTTCATCCCTCTCCTTATTCCATCTGAGGAGCCCAAGGCAATACACCTCACTATTCCATCCCCTAGTTGCTGCTCCACCTCAAATGTCAAACCATCTTCGGCTAGCGAAGCTTCTAGCTCATGTTCTTGAAGCTTAAGTGCGTCATAAACCTTTGGCATGGCTTCCCGTGAAAACTCTATGTCTACTACGGCTCCGATGCATTGAACGATAGTTCCAATTTCTTGTGACATGTTTACCTTCTTATCAATTTAATTTTTAATTTTTTAATATCGACCCTATACTGCAGCCGCGCCTCCGACTATCTCAGATAATTCTTGTGTTATGGCCGCTTGCCTAGACTTATTGTAGACTAGAGTTAGTTCATCAATAAGGGAAGCTGCATTGTCAGAGGCCGACTTCATTGCTACCATTCTTGCAGACTGCTCAGATGCCATGTTTTCCGCTACTGATTGAAAAATTAGAGTCTCTATATACCTCTTAAGTGCCATATTTAATATCGCTTCCGCATCAGGCTCATAAATGTAATCCCATGACCCCTCTGGGGCACCCAAATGATCACCGGATAAAGGTAATAGCTGTTCTTGAAGTGGCTCCTGCTTCATAGTATTCAAAAATCTCGTATAGAACAAATCAACCCTATCAAACTTGTCTTCGTTGTAACCATCCAACATTATTTTAACGGCCCCGATCAAGTCATCAAGTTTTGGTGAATCTCCCAGTGGAGTTACGTGGGAGACAACATTTGCTCCAAGCCTTTGCATAGCAGCTAGTCCCTTGCCACCGATGCAACAAACATCGACCTCTTCACCATCATCTTTAAGTTTCTTAAAGTGTGCGAGTGCAGCTCTAAGTAGGTTTGAATTCATGGCCCCACAAAGGCCTTTGTCAGTTGTGACTATAATCATTCCCGCTCTCTTAACGGTGTCGCGCTCCACTAGGAATGGATGCCTATACTCTGGATTTGCGTGAGATATATGGGCGGCTAATGTTCGCATTTTTTCCGCATAGGGTCTGGCAGCCCGCATCCTTTCCTGTGCTTTACGCATTTTGGAAGCCGCGACCATTTCCATAGCCTTAGTTATCTTCCGAGTGTTTTGCACACTCTTTATCTTTGTTCTTATTTCCTTTGTACCCGCCATATTTTAAATACCCAGATATTTAATAAGTACCGTTTTTCTTCCAATCTTGAATTGCCTTTGACAACGTCTGTTCATCATCAGCTGATAAATTCTTCGACTTATCTAGACGCTGTATCAATTCTTGATGATGACTGCTGAGATAGTCTTTCATCGACTTTTCGGCCGGCAAAGCTTTTTCCACTTCAATATCGTCAAAAAAGTCATTATTAACAGCAAACAGAGTTAAAGCCATTTCCCAAACCTCCATTGGTGCATACTGCACTTGCTTCATTAACTCGGTCACTAGTCGTCCCCTTTCTAATTGCTTTCTAGTAGCCTCATCAAGATCCGACGCAAATTGAGCAAATGCCGCCAACTCTCTGTATTGGGCTAATGCTAGACGAACTCCACCTCCAGTATCTTTTCTTTTCATAACCTTAGTTTGAGCAGCCCCACCAACTCTTGAAACCGAGACCCCAGCATTAATAGCAGGTCGGATACCAGAATTGAAGAGGTCTGTTTCTAGAAAGATTTGTCCGTCTGTAATTGATATGACATTCGTAGGCACGAAAGCCGACACGTCACCAGCCTGGGTTTCAATTATCGGTAAAGCAGTCAAAGATCCTGTTTTTCCCTTAACTTTGCCATCGGTATGTTTTTCAACCCAAGCCTCAGACACTCTAGCCGCCCTCTCGAGCAACCTGGAGTGTAAGTAAAAAACATCGCCGGGATAAGCCTCTCTTCCTGGAGGGCGCCTAAGTAATAACGAAATTTGGCGATAAGCCCAGGCCTGCTTAGTTAAATCATCATAGATGATTAGAGCGTCTTGCCCGTTATCCCTAAAATACTCTCCCATAGTGCACCCAGAATATGCCGCTATATACTGCATGGCTGCTGACTCAGACGCAGTAGCTGCAACTACTATGGTATACTCCATCGCCCCATGTTCCTCTAACTTCCGCACTACATTAGCAACCGTTGATGCCTTTTGTCCTATCGCCACATAAACACAGAACAAATCTTTTCCCTTTTGATTTATGATAGTATCCACCGCAACCGCTGTTTTACCTGTCTGTCTATCACCAATTATTAATTCTCTTTGTCCCCTCCCAATAGGAACCATCGAGTCAATAGCCTTAAGCCCCGTTTGAACAGGCTCAGATACTGATTTTCTCCATATCACCCCTGGAGCAACTTTCTCAATCGGATCAGAAGTTAAACTCTCAACAGGCCCTTTACCATCAATAGGATTACCCAACGCATCAACCACTCGACCAACCAGGGCTGGGCCAGTCGGCACCTCTAAAATTCTACCTGTGCTTTTAACAACATCACCTTCAGTTACATGAACATAGTCTCCCAGAACAACCGCCCCTACTGAGTCCCTTTCTAAATTTAAAGCTAGCCCAATAGTGCCATTGGGGAACTCCAGCATCTCACCCTGCATCACATCCGATAACCCGTGAACACGACATATCCCATCTGTTACAGAAACTACAGTCCCCTGGGTTTTCGCATCGGTATCTTCCGCAAAGTTTTCTATTTTTTTCTTAATAAGCTCACTAATTTCCGATGGATTCAACTGCATTCCTTATTTGCTCCTATTTTGAAAGACTAGAACTCATGTCTTTTAATTTTCCGCTAATTGACATATCCCAAACTTTGTCCCCAACTTCTACTTTAACCCCACCAATTAGCCCTTTATCTATTTCAACTAGTGGGGTTATTTTTTTATTGATACTTTTAGAAAATATACCCACTAATTTATCCAAATCGATTTTCTCTAATTGATAAGCAGATTTTATTTTCACATCAACAGAACCCTTTTCAGCTGCTTTAAGAGTCTCATAAAGCGTCCTTATTACTGGTAAAAGTGATAGTCGATTATTTTTGATCAATACACGCATAAAATTATGGGACCACTCACTTGTGATTCCGTCCATAACCTGTAGAAACGCTGACTCTATCTCTTGGTTAGTTGTTTGTGGTTGACCGATGAAATTTTTCATTTGACTATCTTCAAAAATACCAACCATAGTCATCAACTCTTCTGACATCTGATCAAATTTGTTTTTCGATTTAGCAAGCCCAAACATAGCCTCTGCATAAGGCCTCGCAATCGTCACCACTTCAGCCACAATTAACCAAACTCCTTTTCCAAGTCCTGTAGTAACTTCTTATGAACCGCGTGATCAACTTCTTTCCTCAATATTTTTTCCGCACCCGCAACCGCCAACATAGACAATTGAGACCGCAACTCCTCTTTAGCACGAGTGATTTCCTGCTCGATATCGCCTTTGGCCGCCTCAACAATTCTCTCAGCCTCCAGCTGGGCCTTTTCTTTAGCTTGCTCTAAAACTTCTACCCCTCTTTTTTCGGCTTGAACAACAATTTCGGCTGCATTTGATTTAGCGTCTGAAATTACAACCTCAGATTGTTTGGCGGCTTGTTCTAACTCTTTTCTTCCCTTCTCCGCTGCTGCCAATCCGTCAGCAATTTCCGCCTGACGATCTTGCATAGCTTTTTGGAGAGGTGGCCAAATATACTTCATGGTTATCCAAATAAAGAAAGCAAACCAAATGACATGTCCCAAGAGTGTAGCGTTAATATCCACTGTTAATTTCTCCCTAAAGAACTGACTTTAATCATCCACCTTGGATAATTGCTACGAAGGGATTAGCAAACAGTAAATACAAACCTATTCCCACCCCGATCATTGTTACCGCATCTAAAAGCCCCGCAACAATAAACATCTTAACCTGTAAAGTTGGTATCATTTCGGGTTGCCTTGCGGCCCCCTCCAAAAAGCGACCGCCCAAAATTCCAAAACCAATTGCTGTTCCTAATGCACCTAACCCGATTAGCAATGAGACAGCGATCGCGGTCATGCCAAGAACTGACGAGATTTCCATTTTTTTTTCTCCTACTAAAGCCAATTAAAAATCATTATCAAACCAAATAAAGCTTTCTACAATCAGTGACTCTCGGCGGCCATGCTCATATACACGATGGTAAGCATCATGAAGACAAAGGCCTGAAGAGTAATTATCAAAATGTGGAACAATGCCCAAGGCAAAGCCAAAGGCAGCTGCCAAACACCAAATAAAGCTATAAGAATGAAAACCATTTCCCCTGCGTACAAATTACCAAAAAGTCTTAAGGCCAGCGATATAGGCTTCGCTATATCCTCTATAATTCTGAATAAGAGATTTACCGGAAACAACCATTTACCAAAAGGAACTGTTAGGGATTCTTTCATTAACCCCAAAACACCCTTATGCTTGATATTCATACCAATCATTATGGCAAAAACCGTCAAAGATAAAGCAAAGGTTAAGTTTGGGTCTGTAGTTGGAACCTGCTTAAAATAATCCACACCTATCAACTGGAAGCCCTGAGACAAAAAATCCACTGGTATCAAGTCCATTGCATTCATCAAAAATACCCAGACAAATATTGTAATTGCTAGAGGCGTGACAAGGTTGCTTTTCGCATGAAATGTATCTTTTACTTGATCATTCACCAAACTCACAACCATTTCTACAAAGTTTTGCATGCCTGTTGGCACCCCGTTTGAGGCTTTTTGGGCCACACGAAGCATTAGACCAAAAGCTACTAACCCCAAAAACCCTGACACAAAAAAGGTATCAAGGTGAAGTGTCCAGAAACCCTCACCAACCTTCAAGTTGGTCAAATGGTGATTTATGTATTCAGCTGATGTTTGATTTCCACCTTCAGGATTTGCCATTACTTCGAACCTTGTCCTTAAAAGTCGCTAAAGCCCACCAGTATACCAGCAGCGCAGCCAAATATGATGAAAATAATGCAATAATATTTAATTGCTTAAAAAATGTGAAACTTATAGAAAACATAAGAAACGTCAACAAGTATTTACCAATTTGACCCCTAATATGCAACCTAAACACCGAGCGTGCTCTCTGGTCCACATTTAACAATATTTGCCAACCATAAAACGTAGCCGGTACTACGGCTATCACACCCCCAACTAAAGAAGAAAAGCCCATGCCTTCATCACCAAAATAACAGTAACTAGTAGCCACCAAAACCACGACCAATACCTGTAAGCAAAGTAACTTGGTAACTTGCGACTTAACTGTTGGGGGTGGATTTAAATCGCGGGACCTGATCTCACTATTTATATCCAAAAAAACTCCTGAGGCATTCTATTTATGTGACCCTTTGATGTCAACGCCTAGCAATTAAAAAGACTCTTAAAGCCAAAGTCATTGCTTTAACTTCGACAATAAATGATCCAATTGATCAAGGTTACCATAATGAATGATTAATTTACCCACTCCACTCTTTTTGTGCTGTATCTCAACAGTAGCACCCAATACTGACCCAATTTCCTCCTCCAACCTTTTTATGTCTCTTGATTTAGTAACCGGCAATTTACCGGACTTAAGCTTTGTTTCAACTCCACTATTAACTAACTGTTCTGTCTCTCGAACCGATAACCTCAAGCTAACTACCCTCCTGGCAATTTCGAGCTGAGACGACTTCTCTAATGAGAGCAATGCCCTAGCATGCCCCATATCGATAGAACCATCCTTGAGTAACTTTTGAACCTCCTTATCCAAGAGGAGTAACCTCAATAAATTGGAAATAGCACTTCGAGATTTGCCTAATGATTTAGCTATAAGCTCATGTGTCAACCCAAACTCTTTTACTAAGCGATTAACCCCTGCGGCTTCCTCAAGAGGGTTCAGATCTTCCCGCTGGATATTCTCGATAAGAGCCATGGACATCGCCGATTGATCAGGTACATCCCGAACTATAACAGGTACGCTCTCCAGCCCCGCAATCTGAGCAGCTCGCCACCGCCGCTCCCCTGCTATTATTTCGTATTTTTTCGAACCGACAGACCGAACCAAAATAGGCTGAATTAATCCTTGTGATTTGATTGAGCTCGCCAAAGACTTTATAGCTTCATCACTTATAAATGTTCTGGGCTGATAGCTGCCTGGCTTAATAGAAGTCACTGGCAACTCAAATGGCTTTTCCGTTTCAGTAGCTTTTTCCTCCTGGGCCAGCAGAGCATCTAGGCCTCGCCCCAATCCTTTTATTTTTGCCATTAATTTTCCTGTCTAGCTGTTGTGACCCATAACCTCTCGTGCAAGATCTAAATATGCCAAAGCCCCCCTAGAAGTCGCATCAAAATTCACAACTGGATGCCCGTGGCTTGGAGCCTCAGCAACCCTTACATTACGGGGTATAACTGTTCTATAGACTTTATCCCCAAAATGATCTTCAAGGTCATCCGAAACTTGGCGCGTTAACGAGTTTCTGGGGTCATACATGGTTCGTAATAAACCCTCAATTTGAAGGGTTTCATTCAATTTAATTCTTATCCGCTTTATAGTTTCCACAAGATCCCTTAATCCTTCTAAAGCATAGTATTCACATTGCATCGGTATCATTACCGCACTAGCCGCTGTGAACGCATTAACCGTCAACAAACTCAGTGCAGGAGGACAATCTATTAACACATAGTCATATTGATCCTGAACTTGTGATAATGCCTTTTTTAATCTTGTTTCTCTGCCTTTAATATCCACCAACTCTACCTCACCACCAGCCAAGTGACGATTAGCTGGAAGCACATCATAACCTCCTTCACTGCTTTTTTTTAAAGCCGACCTTATACTACTTTGTCCCAACAAAACTTGATAGATCGTTGGGGTAACATTGTGTTTATCGAGACCACTTCCGGTAGTTGCATTTCCTTGTGGGTCTAGATCTATAAGTAAAACTCGCCTTCCAGCTAAACTTAAACTTGCCGCCAAGTTAATCGCTGTGGTAGTTTTCCCAACACCACCTTTCTGATTTGCAATTGCCAAAATTTTCGACACTTTTACAACTCCTCCTTCTCGAGAATTGGTGCCATAAATACAACATTTCTCTTTTGTAGAACGAATGGTATGCCAAGAGGAATAATTTCCTTAACAGAGTTAGCTGGTAGAGAATCCATTTCTATTTTATTTAACTGACCCTTCATCGCCACTAAGAAACCTTCTTCTTTGCATAGATGGCTTGTCTTTTTTAAAAAAATATCAAGACTCGAAAATGCTCGCGATACCACACAGGAAAACCGAGTGGTTGGGTAGAAATCTTCTACCCTACTTAAAACAACTTCTAAATTCGACAAACCCAGATTCGTCGATACTTCCTGCAAAAATGCGTACTTTTTTTGATTACTATCTAAAAGTGTGATTTTCTTCTGGGGATTTGTAATTGCCAACACTATGCCTGGGAACCCTGCCCCTGACCCGACATCAACCAGCGAGGATCCTGATATGTATTTCTGAAGAGCCAAACAATCAAGAAAATGGTGAGTCCACCAGCGAGCAGTATTTTTTATTCCCGTTAAATTATAAATTTTATTCCACTTGTCCAAAAGATGAAAATAACGTCTAAATAAAATTAACTTCCTTCTCTCAATGGGCAAATCGAGGGTTTCTGCTCCTTTTAAAAACTCTTGTTCCCCTAGTGAGGCCAATTGGTATCCTTAAGGTGTTTTATGAAAAGTGTGCATTCTTATGCGCTTCATGTGAACAGAAAGCAAAGCTACAGCTGCTGGCGTTATTCCCGGTATTCTTGAAGCTTGACCCATCGTAGTAGGCTTTCGTTTGGTCAAGATCTGCCTAGCCTCGGTGGACAATCCGCTAACCTGTCCATAATCTAGGTTTTTGGGAAGCTTCAAGGTGTCAAAACCCATCTGCCGACTTACTTCTTTTTGTTGGCGATTGATATAGCCTTCGTACTTTATCTGGACCTCTATCTGAAACTTTACCGACTCCTCAAGATTATCGTTTTGGAAGTTAGTTGATTCTAACAAATCATCAAATTTAAAGCCCGGGCGTTTCAACAAGTCTGAAGCTTTGAATTTGGTTTGTTTTTTTGTGCTAAATATCTGTTTTATATGATTTTTATTTGGCTCAACGGCATTTGAAGATCTGACTAATTTAAGTCCTCTATCTATAGCCTCTCTCTTTTCGCAAAACTTAACCCATCGTGCATCTGCAATCAACCCTAACTCACGACCAACCGGAGTCATCCTTAGATCGGCGTTATCTTCTCTCAAACTAAGCCTATACTCTGCCCGACTGGTAAACATTCGATAAGGCTCTAACACCCCTTTTGTAACAAGGTCATCTATCATTACCCCAATATATGAAGAACTACGATGTGGAACCCATGGCTCCAGACACCTAGTTTGGCGGGATGCATTAATGCCTGCAATTAGCCCTTGTGCAGCTGCTTCTTCGTAGCCGGTTGTCCCATTAATCTGGCCAGCTAAAAAAAGTCCTCCTAATAATTTTGTCTCTAATGATAGCTTGAGGGACCTAGGATCAAAATAATCATATTCTATGGCATAACCAGGCCTTAAGACCGAGCATTTTTCTAGACCTTTTATAGATTTAATAAATTCCAACTGCACCTCGAACGGCAGGCTCGTCGAAATGCCATTGGGATAAATCTCGTTTGTGGTTAGGCCCTCTGGTTCCAAAAACACCTGATGACTCTGCTTATCCGAAAAACGAGTGACCTTATCCTCTATCGATGGACAATACCTGGGTCCTTTACCTTCGATAGCCCCTGAGAACATTGGAGATTGATGAAGATTGTCTTTAATTAACTGATGAGTCTGTAGATTGGTATGGGTAATCCAACAACATTTTTGCGAAGGATGGCTGGATCTACTCCCTATGAATGAGAATACCGGCCTTGGATCGTCACCTGGTTGAGTTTCAAGTCGCCCGAAATCAATGGTGTTTCCGTCCAATCTTGGTGGCGTGCCAGTTTTTAGACGTCCCACTGGAAGAGACAAATCTCTTAAATTGTCGGATAGGAAAGTTGATGCTGGGTCGCCAGCACGGCCTGCACTATAAGAACGGTCACCAATATGAATCTGTCCCGCCAGAAAGGTTCCAGCTGTTAAAACAACAGATCTGCTCCCAACAAAAATTCCGGTTTCAGTAACTATTCCTACGACCTGGTTATTTTGAGTTTTTATCTCCTTAACTCCTTGCTGCAGGAGTGACAAGTTCTTTTGTGCTTCGAGAACTGACCGAATTGCTTGCTTATAAAGCAGTCGGTCTGCTTGAACCCTGGTGGCTCGAACAGCAGGCCCTTTACTGCGATTTAAAACGCGAAACTGAATTCCTGATAAATCTGCCGCATGAGCCATCACGCCCCCTAATGCATCTATTTCCTTTACGAGGTGACTTTTTCCTAAACCTCCGATAGAAGGGTTGCATGACATTTGACCAAGGGTATCAAGGTTGTGAGTGATTAGCATAGTGCTACTTCCGGACCGAGCAGAAGCCAACGCTGCCTCGGTTCCAGCATGACCACCACCCACAACTATTACATCAAAACTATTAGGGTATTTCATATTAATAACTTTAAACTTTACAAACACCAAGGTTTGTGTGTTTCACGTGAAACATCGCGTTATAACCATTTTACTTACCAACACAAAATTTAGCGAATATTTCTCCTAAAATATCGTCTGGACAGACCTCTCCTGTTACCAGACCCAGGCTGCTGTTCGCTAACCTGAGCTCTTCAGCTAAAAGCTCCATATGGTCTACAACACTGAGGCTTTGCTTAGTATGTTTCAAGCATTGCTTAATAGCCGAAATCTGTCGACCGCTTGCCATAAAAGTAGTGTCTTCAATTTCCCCGCTCCCAATGGATTCAAAGATAGCCCGTTTTAGCAAGTCTATATCTTTATCATCCCTAGCTGACATTGATACGAACAACCCATCACCTTCCTCCCAAGTTCTTGGTTTTTCGCTTCTAAGATCTGATTTATTAATTATTTCTATGAGCTTTACCTCTGAACCAAGCTGCTCATGGAGCTCCTCACTGACTCTGTTAGGTTTTGGGTGCTCTTTGACATGCAAAACAACATTTGCTGTCTTCAGCTCTTTTTTTGTTCTCTCAATGCCCAGGTGTTCGATAGGGTCTTTACTATTTCTAATCCCAGCTGTATCTATGAGCTGTACTGGAAGGCCTTCTATTTCCAACTGTCCCACCAAGTAGTCTCTTGTGGTCCCTGGTATATCGGTTACCAGTGCCCTTTCATTCTTCAGAAGTCTGTTAAAAATAGTAGACTTTCCTACATTCGGTTCCCCAAAAATTACCACTTTTATTCCTTGTTGCAAGAGTAATCCGTTTTCAACATTTGTAACCAAGTTGTCTAATAGAAGGTTAATTTCTCTCAGTTTCTGCAGGAAATAAATACTTGGAAGGTCAGAAATTTCCTCGTCGGAAAAATCAATTTGTGCTTCAACCTGTGCTCTAAGATCAATCAGATGATTTGCTATCTGACTAACTTGTTTTGACGACTCACCTTGCATTGACCGATTAGCACTCCGAACAGCCTTGGCAGTGGTGGCGTTAATTAACTGGGCGACATTTTCCGCCTGAATTAAATCCATTTTCCCATTTAAAAAGGCTCTCTTGGTAAATTCACCAGCCTCAGCGGGCCGGGCTCCCAATTCAACACATCTGTCAAACAAAAGTCTTTGGACAACTAAACCACCGTGTCCTTGAAGTTCCAAAACATCCTCCCCAGTGTATGAATTGGGCTTGGTAAAAAGAATTGAAACCCCCGAATCAATCACCTGGTTGGTAGCATCATAAAACTTTGAAACAGTAGCTTGGCGTGGACTAAGGAGCCTCTGGCAAATTGTGGTACTGATCTCTTTGGCTGATGGACCAGACACCCTTAATACCCCTATTCCAGCTTTTCCTATAGCCGTTGCTGAGGCTACAATAGTATCATTTGGATACATTTAGGTTTGTCTTACCCTCTATCACGCTTGTTATCCTCCATTGCTGTGCTATAGATAAAATATTATTCGCAAGCCAGTAAAGCACCAACCCTGATGGAAAGAAGAAGAAGAAAACACTAAAAATTATCGGCATTATTTTCATGATTTTTGCTTGCACGGGATCCGGAGGAGTTGGGTTTAACCGTGTTTGTATTATCATGCTTAAGCCCATCAATAACGGTAGTACATAAAAGGGATCTTTAGCTGATAAATCATCTATCCAAAGCATAAAAGGAGCATATCTCAGCTCCACACTTGCCAGCAATACCCAATATAGTGAAATAAAAACAGGTATTTGAACCAATATTGGGAGACAGCCTCCCAAAGGGTTTATCTGCTCTGTTTTATACAAAGACATCATTTCTTGTTGCATTCGTTGTTTATCGTCCCCATAAAGTTCTTTCAATTTTTGTAGCTTTGGGGCAACTACCCTCATCCTAGCCATCGATCTGTAGCTGGCTGCAGACAATGGATAAAATAGCAATTTGATCAAAATAGTTAAAACAACTATGGACCAACCCCAATTTCCAACGTAAGAATTAATCCATTTTAGCAATTTAAACAAGGGAGCAGCTATTATGTGGAGCCAACCATAATCCACAGTCAGGTTGAGCCCATTTGAAAGTTTCGATAAGTTGTCTTGATCTTGAGGCCCTACGTATAATCGATTGTTTACCTTGGCTTGAGATAACACCTCAACAACGGGAACAGGGAGTATTACCCCAACCGAAAACAAGCCTGATTTTGACATTTTGGTAAAGTACTCCCTAGAATCCCCATTGGTGGGTAACCAAGCCCCTAAGAAATAATGTTGAATTATTGCTATCCACCCATCCTTTGCTTTCTGAGGATATTTTATTGATCCTTTTTCAATATCAGAGAAATCTACCTTCCTATACTTTGATTCTTCTGTGAACACCGCGGCCCCCGTGTAGGTCGGCAACATTTTTGAGGTTCCAGTTGGATTACTATCATCTCTCACTAATTGATAATAAGCATGTGCTTGCAAAGCTTCTGATCGCCTATTTATAATTTCCGTTGTAATATCAATTACATAGGAATTTCTTTGGAATCTATAAACATGGAAAACTGTCACCCCATCCTTCTCATCCTTGAACCTAACTTGTATCTCATCTTCGCCGTCAACCAGCAAATATTCCGAGTGTTCCGTACTAAAACTATTTTTATGGTTGGGCAAGTCCTTACCAATTAATCCTATCTGAGCTGTGTAGAAACGATTGGCAGTTTTCTCAAAAATCACAAAGTTTTCATTTTTTTTCTGTTTCGATGGATGGTCTAAAAGCTCAACTCGCTCAATTTCCGGCCCAATCGTATTGAAAGTAACCAATAAAACATCCGTTTTCACTGTTATTTTTTTTCCTTTGTCCTGAGAATTTACCGACAATTGAGGTAGAACAGACTCTTCCTCAAGAGCCTCAGGTTCCAAAGGTACAGTTACCTTAGGTATATCATCTTCCTCTGTCTGGTCCGTAATAGTGGCTAACCCCTGATTGGTTACCTCTGGCCTGTCGTTACCATGCTCACTCATCCAAGCTTCAACCAATAAAAACGAGGAAACTGCCAAGATTAAGGCGGCAAACACTCTCATACTATCCATAATAAATATATCCTTGTATCATTTCCCCTTATGCGAGACCCTTCCATTACTACCCACCAAAAAAAGATGGGTGGTTTTTTTTAATGCTTTAAATCAACATTATAGAGCCTCTTTATTTCCTTGTTATGCCGCCTAGTCTCGGGGCATATCAATACCCCCTTGATGCCACGGATGGCATTTAACCAACCGTTTAAAACCTAGGGACACCCCGGTAACAACTCCCTTACTTTTTACACTATCCAACATATATTGCGAGCAGGTTGGATAAAATCGACAACGCCTTCCCATCAACGGTGAAATTGCCAATTGGTAAAACCTCAAGAAAATGATTATAAGACTCTTCAAACTCAAAACTCTCGTAACAACCTCAAAAGCTGCCGGACAAAAACTTTGTGGTTAGCCTTAGGAACCAAACTTCTTACCCTTACAACAATATCCAAATTTCCTTTATTCCCAATTTCTTTCCGAATAGTTTCCCGGATAACCCGTCGTATTCGATTTCTATCGACGGCTCGCGGACATACTCTATTAGGTATAACAACTCCTAGCCTCACAGCCCGACTCTCGAGAAAATTCTTCCGGGCAAGAATCACCACCCCACCACTCCCAGACATAAAAGGAAATCTTCCCCTATAATTAGCTTTTCCTGCTAATCCAAGTGGCTTCATCACTGTGGCCAGAATAGCTGGTACCTTTAGACGCTCACCCTCGTTCTGCCTTTGGCCCTCCTAGCATTGACAATTAATCTTCCACTTTTAGTTTTCATCCGGGCCCGAAAACCATGCGTCCTTGCCCTGCGAACCTTAGACGGTTGATAAGTTCTCTTCATTTTAATTTATATATTCCATAGTACTAAAACCGCATAATGGTACACCCCTAAACCTAATTTTTGTTAATTTCAGAAAATTTTTTTTATTTTTGCCAGATCTTCTGTGGATAACTTTGCCGGTCACTGTTAGAATCTACCATGGGGGTTTGGTTAGCCAACGCCTTTATCCACCTCATTATCAGGAGTAATGATGATCGACTTTTGGGGCAAGTGCCTGATCCATCTAGAAAAAGTAGTTCCCCAAGAACAATTTCAAACTTGGATTGCTCCTCTTAAGGTAATTCACAATAATACTAGCTTAGAGATAAAAGCACCCAACCGGTTTGCCCTAGACCTAGTGAAAGAAAAGTATTTAAACGAAATTCATCGCTTAGGTAAGGAAATCCTGGAAATTGACCTCCAAATCAATTTCGGCTTATCTAAGCAATCCACACCCCAGTCATCTTCACCTGCCGGTAAACAGCTCTCTAAATCTAAAACTTTAAACAGACCAAACAAAACCGCAAATCGGATTAACCCTTCTTTTACATTTGATTCTTTTGTGACCGGGAAAGCCAATCAACTTGCTCGAGCTGCTGGCTTACAAGTCGGTGATAACCCAGGTGGCGCCTATAATCCTTTATTCATCTATGGGGGTGTTGGCTTAGGTAAGACCCACCTGCTCCATGCTGTGGGCAATATGGTTCTCAAAGAATTCCCAAGTGCCAAGGTCCGGTACACCCACGCCGAACAATATGTATCTGATGTTGTTAAAGCATACCAACACAAAGCATTTGACAGTTTCAAGAAATTTTACCATTCACTTGACTTGTTATTAATAGATGACGTTCAGTTTTTTGGCAATAAAACCAGAACCCAAGAAGAGTTTTTCTATGCCTACAATGCCCTAATAGAGGAACACAAACAAGTCGTAATTACCTGCGACTCTTATCCCAAAGAAATAACTGGTATTGAAGATCGTCTGATATCGCGGTTTGGCTGGGGCCTAACCGTCGCTATCGAACCCCCTGAACTGGAAATGAGGGTAGCTATCCTCCTCAAAAAAGCATCGTCCGAGGATATTACCCTAAATGAAGATGTTGCCTTTTTTGTAGCCAATCTTATCCAATCTAACGTTAGAGAACTTGAGGGTGCTTTAAAGCGTATAGTTGCTTTTTCTAAGTTCTCTCGCCGCCCCATATCGGTTCCTGTGGCTAAAGAAGCCCTAAAAGACCTTCTAGCTGTCCAAACTAGACAAACGTCTGTAGACAATATACAAAAAGTAGTAGCTGATTACTTTAAAATAAAGGTGTCTGATATGTTTTCAAAGAAAAGGTCTCGAGCTGTGGCCCGACCTCGCCAAATAGCTATGGCACTTTCAAAGGAACTAACAACCAAAAGCCTCCCCGATATAGGTGAATCGTTCGGTGGTAGGGACCACACAACAGTCCTTCATGCCTGCAGGAAAATAACCGATCTTAGGTCTCATGATTTGGACATCGCTCGTGCCTACGACGAACTTCTTGTATCCCTTAGAGGTTAATAGAACAGTGGATAAATCTTTTATTAATTTGTTAGCAAACCATCCTTCACCGCTATCCGCAAATAATCCACAATTAGTGCACTCACTCCCTTTCTTTTATTTTCACTTTATCATTTCCCTAAATCAATGTAAGCAAACCGTTTTTATCGCTTATCCACTGTTTTTCTCCTTACTAATTATTATTATTAATTTATATAAATAAACTTATGCTAACTATTAATGCAGACACTTTGTTAAAACCGTTACAATCCGTAACGGGAATTGTTGAAAGACGCCACACGTTACCTATTCTATCGAACGTACTGTGGCAGATAACACCAACTCGTTTAGTTATGACAGCGACTGACCTCGAAATACAAATACAATCGAGCATCGAACTTTCTACATCTTCGGGTTCCCAAGCATCAACAACCGAAACGACGTTACCGGCAAGAAAAATGATAGACATCTTGAGGACCTTACCGGATGGGATCGAGATGCAATTTCAACGATCTGAAAACACGGTCAAAATACGAGCAGGTAAAACAAAGTTTAATTTACAAACCTTATCAGCTTCTGACTATCCAATCATGGCAGAAGAGGCTAAGCAGACAACTCTGTCAATAACAGTCGATCAAGAAATTCTAAAGAAAAAATTACTCCAAGTTCAATACGCGATGGCTACCCAGGATATACGTTATTATTTGAATGGTTTATTAATTCAGGTAAAACAAAACAATATGGAATTAGTAGCAACGGACGGTCATAGATTAGCCTATACTGATTGTGAAATAGAGGGAGACCATCCATCAGGCCAGTTCATAATTCCACGTAAAGCAATTATAGAGTTGATAAAATTATTAGATGATGCTGAAGGAAAAATACGGATAGAGAAAACAGAAAATCAAGCTAGCTTTGATTTAGGAAAAATAAGACTCATAACGAAATTAGTAGAAGGCACCTTTCCAGATTACCAGCGTGTTATACCAAAAGATTATGAGAAAAATTTTGCTATCCCACGCCAAAAGTTATTAAACGCTCTTCAAAGAGCGGCGATACTCGCCAACGAAAAGTTCAGAGGAGTACGGTGGGTTTTGGGAGATAAGTTACTGAGGTTGGCCTGTACAAATGCGGAGCAAGAAGAGGCAGAGGAAGAGATGGAAATAGACTATCATCATGAGGCTATGGATATAGGATTCAACATAAACTATCTATTGGACGTACTAACCAATACGAAAACAGAAAACGTAAACTGTGCCCTCGGCGATGAGAATAGCAGTATGCTAATAACGGTCCCAAATGATGAAGCTTTCAAATATGTAGTAATGCCCATGAAAATATAAAGAGGAAAAGATGGCAAAAAAAAGAGAGGAATATAATTCTGAAAGCATAAAGGTGCTGAAAGGGTTGGAGGCTGTAAGAAAACGGCCGGGAATGTATATAGGAGATACGAGTGATGGGACAGGTCTTCATCATATGGTATTCGAGGTCTTAGATAACGCTATTGATGAAGCTTTAGCGGGTTACTGTGACAATATAAATGTGATAATAAACGTGGATGGTTCCGTCTTAATCACTGATAATGGTCGGGGGATACCTACGGGTAAACATCCGGACGATGAAGAAGGGCGATCTACCCCCGAGATTGTGATGACAGTGCTACATGCTGGTGGTAAGTTTGATGACAACTCTTACAAAATTTCAGGGGGATTACATGGAGTCGGAGTCTCAGTGGTAAATGCTCTATCTTCATGGTTGAACCTAACAATAAAACGGGATGGAAAAATTCATGAAATGAGTTTCAAGGATGGAGTTCCCCAAGGTACATTAAAACCGATAGGTAAAACACAAGAAACTGGAACAGAGGTTACATTCTTGCCGAACCCAGAGGTTTTCGGAGAGGACATAATACATCATGAGGTATTAGCGAAAAGACTTAGAGAGTTATCTTTTCTAAACAACGGTGTCGCCATTAACCTAGAGGATAAACGCAGTGGAAAAACCGAAAATTTCTCTCTGGCAGGTGGAATTAAAGGTTTTGTGCAGTACCTCAATTTAGGTAAAAATATTTTGCATGAGGACATTTACCATACGCGGGCTGAAATAGAAGGTATGAGTGTGGAAGTAGCTATGCAGTGGAATGCTTCCTACAAAGAAAACGTTCTTTGCTACACAAATACGATACCACAAAAAGATGGTGGCACGCACCTTACCGCTCTTAGAAATTCGCTAACCCGTACTTTAAATCAATATATCGAGGAACATGACTACGCAAAAAAAAGCAAGGTGGAAACGGTTGGGGAAGATATAAGAGAAGGTCTCACCTCGGTAATTTGTGTAAAGTTACCAGACCCAAAGTTTTCATCTCAGACTAAAGACAAATTAGTTTCGTCAGAGATAAGATCTTTGGTTGAAGACACCATTTCAGAATCGTTAAGTGCCTGGTTACTTGAGAAACCACAAGAAGCAAAGGCGGTTGTTAATAAAATAATTGAGGCCGCACGAGCCAGGGAAGCTGCTCGCAAAGCCAGAGAAATGACCAGACGAAAAGGAATTCTTGATGGTCTAGGACTCCCAGGAAAATTAGCTGATTGCCAGGAAAAAGATCCCTCGAAAAGTGAATTATATATAGTAGAGGGGGATTCTGCTGGTGGGTCGGCCAAACAAGGAAGAGATAGACATTTTCAGGCTATCTTACCCCTTAAAGGTAAAATTTTAAACGTAGAAAAAGCTCGTTTTGAAAAAGTTTTATCGTCGCAGGAAATAACCGCTCTAATTACTGCATTAGGCGCCGGTATTGGTGAAGAGTTTGATATAAATAAGGTTAGATATCATCGAATCATAATCATGACTGATGCGGATGTAGATGGTTCTCACATTAGGACACTACTACTCACCTTTTTTTACCGCCAAATGCCACAATTAATTTCCCAAGGATATGTTTACATCGCTCAGCCACCATTATTTAAAGTTAAAACAGGTAAAAAGGAATCTTATTTAAAAGATGAACAAATGTTAAAACATTACCTTTTGGACTTAGGACTTAAAGGAGCTAGTTTATCTGTTTCTGGTAATAGGGACATAGAAGAGCAGGCCTTAGCTCAGCTTGTTAAAAAGTATGCAGTCGTTGATGAGGTAATAGAAAGACTTTCCCAAAATATAGAAAAAGAAATACTGAGTGCCCTTGTTAAAGATGCCTCTTTAGATTTTACTACTTTTGCCCTAACAGAAAGATCGGTGAAGTCCCTTAATGATAGATTAAAAACAAAAGGCTTTAACTTAAAAGTCATTAGTGACGATAATGCGGAATGGTCTGGCATTGACGTGACAGGGACCTCACATGGCAATTTGATTAAAACCAGCATAGAGAAAAATTTCTTCGCAAGTGGAGAATATAATCAGCTAAAAGAGGGATCTGAGACTTTTGAAGGAGTTTTAAGTAAAGAGAGCATTCTAAGCAGAGACGACAAATCAACAAAAGTTGAGAATTTTAGCGAAATCCTTGATTGGCTGATGAATGAAGCAAAAAAAGTTGTCAATGTTCAAAGATATAAAGGGCTGGGGGAAATGAACCCTGAACAACTTTGGGATACAACAATGGATCCAGAAAACAGGCTGTTATTACAAACAGAAATATGGGATGAAGAGTCTGCTGAAGTTACGTTCAGTACCTTAATGGGTGACGTAGTTGATGTTAGACGGTCGTTTATCGAGTCCAATGCATTAAAAGCTCAAAATATTGATATTTAGATCAACCTAAAATATCTCTATTTCCTTTTAGCCTTTTTTTTGGGGGTCTTTGAGGCTTTGTCTTTAAGAAAGCCGAGAGCGACTTCTAGAGTCACTTCGCTGGGATCGTAACTTTTGGGGACAGTAGCATTGAGCTTTCCATGTTTTACATAAGGACCAAATCTACCTTTGTGAAGTGACACCGGCCTTTGATCATCGGGGTGCTTCCCAAGATTAGTACCACCCCGTCCACCGGTGGAGGGTTGAGCCAACAATTCGATGGCTCGTGACAAAGTTATATCATATGGACTTTCTTCTTTTGGTATGGATTTAAAAGATCCATCATGCTTTATGTACGGTCCAAACTGACCAATGGCTGCCGATATCGGAGCTTTTGTCTCGGGGTGATGGCCAAGTTCACGAGGCAGGGAAAGTAATTTAATTGCTAAATCTAAGGCATCCTGATCGCCAGGGTCAGGAAGGCTCCGGTCTTTTGGCCAAGATGCCCTTTTCGGCTTTTTCTTAACTTTTGAATCAGGCATGCCCAACTGTACATATGGGCCGTAAGGCCCCCCCATTAATTTTATTTCCAATTTGTGATCCGGGTGTTCCCCCAGGCTAATCGGTTCTTTCAGTATTGGTCCAGAGCCAAAGGGGTCAGTAAACTTACATTCTGGATAATTGCTACACCCTACGAACAACCCTCTCGTACTATTTTGTAATAATAACTTTCCTTTGCACTGGGGACACTTTTCAGTTTCTATTACTTCTACCTGTTCAGAGTTGGCTATTGAAAAGCTTTCCCAATCTCTAATGCTTTCGGTTGAAGCTGGGATAGGAATGCCCCTTTTGACTAAGTCTTTATCTTTAAGATCAAGAGAGAATTTTTCCCAAAAGTTGGACATTACCTTAGTCCATATTTGTTTTCCATTGGATATTTCGTCTAAATCTTCTTCTAATTTAGCCGTAAAATCATATTCGAGATAGTTATCAAAATGAGATATTAAAAACCCGTTTACCAGTCGACCAACGTCGGTTGGTACGAATCTCTTTTTTTCGAGCTTAGTGTAACCCCTATCTTGAAGAGTAGTAATTATGGTGGCATACGTAGACGGTCTCCCAATGCCAAACTCTTCCAGCGTTTTGACTAAGCTTGCTTCACCGAATCTTGGGGGTGGTTGTGTAAAGTGTTGATCCCCATAAAATCGAGTCACTTTCACTGTTTGGTTCTCTACAAAATTTGGCAGAGAGATTTCCTCTTCATTTTCCTTTTCTTCAGCATAAACCGCAGTGAAACCTTCAAAAACTAGTGTTTGCCCACTAGTACGAAATAAAGTCTGATTGTCCGGAGCCGCAAAATCAACACTGGTAGTGTTATATATAGCTGATGCCATTTGGCAAGCCACGGTACGTTTCCATATCAGGCTGTAAAGAGCATACTGTTTGGAATCAAGATAATTTTTTAGTGACGTCGGAGATCTTGAGATGAGAGTTGGTCGAACAGCCTCGTGTGCTTCTTGAGCATTTTTAGACTTGCTTTTATAAATTACTATATCCTTTGGTAGGTAATCCGATGAAAACTGAGATCTCACATGTTGTCGAATATCCTGAATAGCTTCATTAGATAAATTTACAGAGTCTGTTCGCATGTAAGTTATTAATCCTATAGACTCGTTTTCAATATTTATGCCTTCATACAACTGTTGGGCAACCATCATGGTTTCTCTAGCGGAAAACCCTAGCCGTCGTATACCCTCCTGTTGGAGGGTGGATGTGATGAAAGGAGCGGGAGGTTTTCTGCTTTTAGGCTTTTTGAGGACCTTAAATACTGTGACGGACTCTTTACACTTTTCCTCTATCGAGGAGACAAACTCTTTGTGGGTATTTTCGTCTTTAATATCAAACTGTCCTAATTTCTTTCCCCTATAGGTTGTAAGTTTGGCTGAAAAAGGTTTTTTATCAATCTCACTGTCGAAATGAAGCGACCAGTACTCTTGTTTAATAAATTTTTCAATATCTTGCTCTCTTTCCACTATCAATCGAAGAGCAGGGCTTTGAACCCTCCCGGCTGATAAGTTCCGACCTACCTTTTTCCAAAGTAAAGGGGATAAATTAAATCCTACCAAATGATCAAGTGCCCGCCTTGCTTGTTGTGCGTGAACCAAATCCATAGAAACTGTTCTTGGGTTAGCCACTGCTTCGGTAACAGCCTTTTTCGTTATTTCATAAAAGACTACTCTGAATAGCTTAGTTTTATCCAATATTTGCTTCTCTGTGAGTATTTCCGATAGATGCCAAGCGATAGCCTCTCCTTCTCTATCCGGGTCAGTGGCTAGATAAACACTTTCCGATTGGGCTGCCGTTTTTATTATGTTATTTAGATGCTTCTCGTTGCGGTCGATTAGAGAATATCGCATGTCGAAATTTACATCTGGATTAACTGCACCCTCTTTTGCCTCAAGGTCCCTTACATGGCCATAGGAAGCTAGGATCTTAAAGTTTGCTCCTAAAAATTTTTTAAGTGTACTGGCTTTCGAGGGGGATTCAACAATTAACAAATGATCAGGCATTAGGTAATTCCCTATCTAGAGATTTTTTCATCACAAACTGGTGGAAGGTGAAAGACGATCAAAATTCTGAGGTTATACATTAATTTGGATAGTTATCAGGAACTAATGATTGGCTAAGCATCTCCCAAATCCCCCTGTTTCGTCAAGTTAGCCTTAAAAACTTCAGTTGGGGTCGATAAACAATTTACGACAAGTTTGATATTTTGTTACTCTTAAGGTAATTACCAAATACAAATAGTGACCATGGCTATTCTTCCTATATTAACCTATCCTGACCCTAGATTAAAAAAAATCGCCACCCCTATTGTTGTCGTGAATGACGAAATCCGCACTTTTGCCAAAAATATTGCCGAGACAATGTATGCTTCAAAGGGAATAGGTCTAGCCGCGACTCAAGTTAATGTGCATCAACAACTCATTGTCATAGACGTATCTCCCAACCAAGAACAATTACAAACTTTTATAAATCCTCAAATTATTGCCCGAAAGGGGGAGATAGAATTTGAAGAGGGTTGTTTGAGTGTTCCCGAGACGTTAGTGAAAGTAGTTAGATCGGCTGAGATTACAGTTGAAGCCCTGAATTTAGAAGGAAAAAAAATTTTGAGGAGTGCGGAAGGTTTGGAGGCGGTGTGCTTACAGCATGAAATAGACCATTTAAAGGGAATAGTTTTTGTGGATTATCTTTCTCGTTTGAAACGAGAACGGGTTGGAAAAAAACTGCTTAAAATGCAAAAAAGTAGTTTGTGATGGAACAGCCTAAGAATTTACCTCGGATTGTTTTTGCCGGCACTCCAGAATTTGCGGCAACTTCTCTTAGGGAATTACTGTTAGTCGGGTACCCAATAGCATTAGTTCTTACAGTACCAGACAAGAGGGCGGGCCGCGGTCTTAAAATAAAACCTAATCCCGTTAAAATATTAGCAGAGCAGAGCCATATCCCCATTTTTCAACCAATAAAACTAGACACCGATTGTGTAGAAAACACTCTCATCGATGCCGATGCAAAAATTTTAGTTGTAGCGGCTTATGGGAAAATTCTGCCGTCAAGAATACTGAAAATTTTTAAGAAGGGATGTATAAATGTGCATGCCTCATTGTTGCCGAGATGGAGAGGTGCTGCCCCCATTGAAAGGGCGATTTTAGCGGGTGATAAGGAGACGGGAATTAGCATTATGCACATGGAAAAAGGGCTTGATACCGGGCCGGTTTATTTGGAGAAGCGCGAGAAAATCCGGCCCGATGATACTGCTGGCTCTCTCGAGCAGCGATTAAGGGTTTTAGGAGCTGGAGCATTAGTCCAGTATTTGAATACCACTGTGGTTGCTGGACCGATTAAGCCTACCCCACAGCAGACAGAAAATATTACATACGCCCACAAAATTACCAAACTAGAGTCAAAAATAGAGTGGAAAAACTCAGCCAGTCAGATCAATAAGCTAATAAGAGCATTATCACCAAAAATCGGAGCGACTACTCTTTTGCAGGGCCGAGTTTTAAAAATTTGGAGGGCTAGTGCACGGGAGGGCCCGCGTTATGATACCCCCGGAACAATAGAAATAGAAAAATCAGGTTCGGTTTTAGTACATTGTGGATCTGGCCTGCTATCGATTGAGGATCTTCAAATTCAGGGAAAACGTCGAATGAAGGCCGAAAACTTTTTAAAAGGTGCTGGCAATATACACGGTAAAATAATGGGTAACTAATGTATCACACTGAAGCTCTGTAGATGTCCAATAATATGAAAGGATAAAAACATTTCTAGAAATATAATTTCTCTCCTAGCGTTGTTCTTAATATTAGGCAGTGTAAAAGCTCAAGAAATTACTGTTAGAGAGGCTGAGGTAAAAAAAATTAATAGTGATTATTTTTTATCAGCGTCGTTTGATATTCAATTGTCTGAGGCACTTGAGGTTGCCCTTAGAAAAGGGGTTACTTTAAATTTTGTCCTTGATTTTGAATTGGGTAACCGAAGGTGGTATAGCTTGTTTCTGTGGAATGTCCCAGTCGTCAAGTATTCGCAGGCGTACGGACTTAGTTTTAACGCGTTGACACGTAACTACCGGTTGACCTATGGAGGCTTGCATCAAAGTTTTGAAAACCTAAATGATGCACTAGCAGTTTTAGGAAAAGTAGGGAGACCCAGAGTTATCGGTGAGCACCATTTGAAATTAGGACGGAAGTATCTCGCTCAGCTAAGAATGTATTTGGATAAGTCCAGACTTCCCAAGCCTTTTCAAATAGATGCTATTGGCTCCAGTGATTGGTCTCTTTCTTCAAATTGGTATTTTTGGCAGGTAATCAAGTGAATTTGAACCTAAAAAGGGTGCTGCTACTTTTGAGAACCAAAGGTATGCAAGTTCTGGTGATGACAGCCCTTTCTTTAGGGGCAGTAATTTTATATTTGCTCTCGAAAGCAAGTTCGAATACCACCCTTTTTGCTAAAGATCTACCTTCATTGTTGGTGTTGGGGGTTTTTATGGTCATTATTTTACTTCTTTTGGTGGGTTATCAATTACTCCGAATTCGAAGGAGACTTAAGACTCGAGTATTTGGTTCAAAGCTAACCTTGAAGCTGGTTTTGCTGTTTTCGCTGGTGGCCGTAATGCCGGGAGCACTCATCTATTCTGTATCGGTCCAGTTTCTTGTGGGATCAATTGAATCATGGTTTGACGTGAGGGTGGACAAAGCACTGGAGGGAGGACTAAGTTTAGGGCGTTTAAACTTGGATGTTGGTTTGTCGGAGTTGCAACGGACAGCAGATACCATGGCACTAAATTTAATGGAAGAGACCAGGTCAGATCAGGTTTCTTTGGTTCATGAGTTAAGAGAAAAGTCAGGAATCTACGAGGCGGCTGTTATCGCGGCTGATGGTGCTATAATCGCTTTTTCCAGTGCTGACCCTGATAGCCTTTTACCTCAGATGCTAGCCCCGTCAGTTTTAAGCAAAGTTAGAATGCAGCAATCGTACGCAGTTATTGAACAAACAGGACAGTACAGTCTCCGTTTGAGGGTTGTAGTTCCCCTCAACGATGCAACGGGTGGAATAAAGGTTTTACAGCTCATCCAACCAGTTTCTGATAACTTAGCAAGGGATGCTGCCATGGTAGAGCAAACCTATCGCGAGTATCAGAAGCTATCCTTATCACGGGAGGGTTTAAAAAAACTCTATACCTTAGCACTTACTTTATCTCTTGGCCTGGCACTTTTGTCAGCCCTTTTACTAGCAGTATTATTTAGTGAAAAGCTATCTTACCCTTTAGGTTTTCTAGCCGCTGGAACGAAGGCTGTTGCCCAAGGTGATTTTTCAAAAAGATCGCCTGTCCAAGGAGGTGACGAGTTGAGCATGTTGACTAGCTCTTTCAATTCTATGACCCAACAGCTTGCTGAGGCAAAGTTGACAGCAGAAACTAATCAAGCAGATTTGGGGGAAGCAAAAGAATACTTGGAGAGTGTTTTGGCCAATTTATCAGCCGGAGTAATTGCGTTTGATGAAAATTTTAATCCGCGGTCAGCAAACAGAAGTGCTAGTAAAATTTTAGGAGCTAGCTCGATCAATGAAAAAATATTAGACGCCACAGAGGAGTTAAGTTCTAGTCCATTGTGGTTGGCCCCCGTAGTAGCCGTAGCACGAGAAAATTTTGGAGAATCTGGTCAGGATCCCTGGGAAAAACAAATCGAACTGGACACAGACAAAGGACAGCAAGTTCTTCTTTTAAGAGGGTCTAGATTGTCATCTGGTGTGGCGACAGGATATGTACTAGTTTTTGATGACATTACACATTTGCTCAGAGCTCAAAGAGATGCCGCGTGGAGTGAGGTGGCTAGGCGACTAGCCCATGAGATTAAAAATCCATTGACGCCAATCCAGCTTTCTGCTGAAAGACTCCAAAGTAGATTGGAGAAAACGGTTGATTCTGGGGCTCGCGAATTCTTGAATCGATCTACTATGACTATTGTTAATCAAGTCTCGGAATTGAAGGGAATGGTCGATGAATTTAGTCAGTATGCTCGATCACCTTCACCAGTATTTGAGGAGCTAGATCTGCATGGATTAGTTAAAGAAGTGCTAGATTTATACGATCAAGTTAAGTTGACAATCACCTTAGATCTCTCACAAGAGCCTATTGTGGTAATGGGGGATAAGACGAAACTTAGACAACTCATTCACAATTTATTGCAGAATGCTGAGCAAGCTGGAAGAAGTAGTGATACTCCTCAAGTCAGTATTAGCACAAACCTAGAAGAATCCTTAGTAAGTTTAAAATTTCAGGACAATGGTACAGGCTTTCCACCAGATTTAATTGCTAGAGCATTTGAGCCGTATGTTACCACCAAATCTAAAGGAACCGGTTTGGGACTTGCAATCGTAAAAAAAATAGTTGAAGAACACAATGGGAAAATAACAATCGAGAATGCTAAGCAGTCGGGTGCAGTAATAAAAATAGTGTTTCCGACAAGATTGAGAACTTAAACAGAGAAAAATTAAGAATGAAGCAAGTATTAGTTGTAGATGATGAGGGTGGAATAAGAGAGTTACTCTACGAAATTTTATCAGAGGAGGGTTACAAAGTAACCTTAGCCACTAATGCTGAAGAGGCTCGTGATATAAGAAAAAAAACCCGGCCTGATCTAGTTCTTCTTGACATATGGATGCCTGACACTGATGGGATAACATTACTTAAGGAGTGGGGTGCTCGTGGTCAATTAACAATGCCCGTGATAATGATGTCGGGTCATGGCACGATTGACACAGCTGTTGAGGCAACTCGAATCGGAGCTCATGCTTTTCTGGAAAAGCCATTTGCTGTTAGAAAACTTTTATCTCGTGTTGCAACTGCGTTGGAAAAATTTAAAAAACCAGTTTCGCAGAATATTGTTTCATTGGTAGGTGGTTCGAAACTGGCACAAGCTTTCAGGGAACAAGTAGAAAAGATGAAAAGCAGTCGAACATCAGTCTTATTGTTAGCAGAACCAGGACTGGATGTGGTTGAAATAGCCAAAGAGTTTCACGTGCAGTCTTCGCCTTGGGTTGAGCTGGTAAGCGGGGAATTAGATAGACAGTGGGAAAAAAGATCACAAGCAATTGTTGAAGGTAGTATCATTTATTTGGATAAAGTTGATCTCTTCAAGCAAAACCAGCAACAGTTGTTAAAAAAATATTTAAAGAAAATAGATTCTAAAAATTATAGGGTGATAGCATCCGCATCAACGAATCTCACAGATCTTATAGCAGATAGGAATTTTGATTCTGATTTGTATGTATTATTGGCAGGAGTTCTCTTAGTTCCCCCTGCTTTACGCTCGCGTCCAGAGGACATACCAGAAATAGCAAACCTCATACTGGAACGAGAGGCTGATGCTCGAGATCTCCGAATAAAAGGCTTTTCCACCGCTGCACTAAATGCACTCAGAAATTATCCGTGGCCAGGTAATATTGCTCAATTGGAAGCAGTCCTAAGGACTAGCGTTCAATTAGCGTCAGGGGATTTGATTGATCTTGAGGATATTGAAGGAGTAATTACCGAACAAACGAAAATAGTTGGCCACATTCAGACTCCTGTTGCCTTTGATCTTTCCTTGAGGGAGGCTAAGGATGTATTCGAGAAAATGTATTTCGAGTATCACCTCGTTAATGAAAAAGGTAGTATCAGTAAGGTATCAGAATCGACGGGAGTTGAACGCACTCACCTTTACAGAAAATTGAAAAATCTTGGTATCAAGGTGCCTCGCAAAGGAGCAAAATGAAGCATCTAAGTTTTTAAACTAGCACTTGGACTAATACAAAATGGAAAATAGAAAAGAACTAGCAAATGCAATACGTGCCCTTTCGATGGATGCAGTGGAAAAAGCCCAATCAGGGCACCCCGGCATGCCCATGGGTATGGCTGAAATTGCAGAATCTTTATGGCGAATGCACCTTCGCCATAACCCCAAAGACCCCAACTGGATAAATCGGGATAGGTTCGTAATTTCCAACGGCCATGGGTCTATGTTGCTATATGCAGTTCTTCATCTCACGGGCTATCCATTATCCATAGAAGATTTGAAAAGATTTAGGCAATTGGGCTCTTCCACCCCCGGGCACCCAGAATTTGGACTCACCACTGGAGTCGAGACCACAACAGGTCCTCTTGGCCAAGGGTTGGCTAATGCAGTAGGTATGGCCATAGCTGAAAAGATCCTATCACAACAGTTTAATGAGCCAGGGTTTGATATTTTTAATCATCATACATATGTATTTTTGGGGGATGGATGTTTAATGGAAGGGGTTTCCCATGAAGCATCATCATTAGCCGGGGTGCTAGGTTTAGGAAAACTAATAGCACTTTATGATGATAACAGCATATCTATTGACTCTGACAAAGGAAATATAAAAAACTGGTTTAATGATGATACCCCCGGGAGATTTCAGTCGTATGATTGGCATGTTATTCGGGATGTGGATGGCCATAGCAATGAAGCAGTAGACAGGGCCATACTTGACGCAAAGGCAAATCCCAATCAACCTACCATAATATGTTGCAAAACAGTCATAGGAAAAGGTTCTCCGAATAAACAGGGAACGGGGGGAGTTCACGGTGCCCCACTAGGTCGAGAGGAAATTGATCTTACAAGAAAAAATATCAATTGGAAATATGCACCATTTGAGATTCCAAAAGAGATTTATGATTCGTGGAATTGTGCAGACAAAGGAAAAGAATTACAAAACCAATGGATTACAAAGTTTGACGAATATGCTAAGAAATTCCCGGATAAAGCGGCAGAAATTAATCGAAGAATAGACAAAAAATTGCCAGATGGTTGGTTGACCTTTAGAAATGAGCTGTTGCAGGGTATCGAGCGAGATCGTCAGGACATTGCCACGAGAAAAGCATCGCAGCAAATTATAGAGCGTTTTAAGTCTTTTATACCAGAGTTGCTCGGAGGTTCTGCTGATTTGGCAGCCTCTAATTTAACGATGCATTCCTCAGCTAACCCCTTGACAAAAAGTAAAGGGACCGGCGATTATCTTTTTTATGGTGTTAGAGAGTTTGGCATGGCTGCCATCATGAATGGTATAGAGTTGTACGGCGGTTTGATTCCTTTTGGGGGAACTTTTTTGGTATTTTCTGATTATGCCAGAAACTCCCTTAGAATGTCAGCCCTCATGAAATTACGAACAATTTATGTATTTACCCACGACTCGGTAGGATTGGGTGAAGACGGCCCCACACATCAGCCTATCGAGCAGGCATCCTCATTGAGGTTGATGCCAAACATGAAGGTTTGGAGGCCTTGTGATGCATTTGAGACTGCCGTTGCTTGGATTGCTGCCCTTGAAAACCAGGGTGGCCCGACTAGTATATTATTGTCCCGACAAACCTTGCCATACCAGGAACGGTCAGGCGTGGATTATGATGATGTTTTTCGAGGGGGGTACACTCTGGTTGATGTGAAATCCCCGGCCGGTATAATTTTAGCTACTGGTTCAGAGGTTGGTATAGCAGTCAATGCTGCACAAGTATTGAAAGCCAGTGGATATGCGGTGAGAGTCGTTTCTATGCCATGTACAAATGTATTTGATGATCAGAGTCCAGAATACAAAGAAAAGGTTTTACCAGATGGAATTCCAAGAGTGGCAATTGAGGCAGGTGTAACGGATTTTTGGCGAAAATATGTCGGTTTGAGAGGACACGTATTAGGAGTAGATATATATGGTGAGTCAGCACCTGGAAAAGAGGTTTTTGAACATTTTGGACTGACGGTGGACAATTTGGTTAAAAAGGCAAAGACTATTCTAGATAAAAAATATAGTTAAGGGAAATATCAATGACAATAAGGGTTGCAATAAATGGTTTCGGAAGAATTGGTCGGAATGTTTTAAGAGCCAGCTTTGAAGGTTCGATGTCGTCAGAGCTGGAAATAGTAGCTATTAATGATTTGGGGGATGCTGCAACAAATGCACATTTAATCAAATATGACACTGCACACGGAATTTTCCCAGGAACCATTGAGGTGGGTGATGGTTATTTGACAGTAAATGGTAAAAAAGTCAAAGTCCTGGCCCACAGAGACCCGGCAGATTTGCCTTGGGAAAGCATGTCAATTGACGTTGTTCTAGAGTGTACCGGGCTGTTTACAGCTCGAAAACGGGCTGCTGCCCATTTGCAGGCTGGTGCCAAAAAAGTCCTGATATCTGCTCCCGGCGACAAGGATGTTGATGCTACAGTTGTCTTTGGAGTGAACCACAAAACCTTGACTGCATCTCACCAAGTTGTTTCAAATGCGTCTTGCACTACTAACTGTCTGGCTCCTATCGCTAAAGTGCTACATGAGCAAATAGGTATCGAAAGTGGCCTAATGACAACCATCCACTCTTATACCAATGATCAGGTATTGAGCGATGTGTATCACCAAGATCTAAGGCGAGCTAGATCCGCAACAATGTCAATGATACCAACTAAAACAGGGGCAGCGGCAGCAGTAGGGCTTGTTCTGCCAGAATTGAGCGGAAGATTAGATGGTTTTGCCATTAGGGTTCCGACAATTAATGTGTCAATGGTTGATTTGTCCTTTGTGGCCTCACGTAGTACGAGTGCGGAGCAGATTGAAGACATAGTTGCAGAAGCAGTTGCTGGTAATCTTAAAAATATTCTGGCAATAAATAGGGCTCCATTGGTTTCGGTGGACTTTAATCATAATCCAGCATCCTCAATTTTTGATACTACACTCACTAAGGTATCGGATGGGACCTTAGTCAAGGTGTGTGCTTGGTATGATAATGAGTGGGGTTTTTCAAACCGCATGCTTGATGTTGCGATGTACCTGGCGTCAATAAAATAACCAACTGTAAATGCCTGTTCCAAGCATATCTGATTTTTCACTGACTAACAGAAGGGTTTTTCTGCGAGCAGATTTTAACGTTCCGATGGACGAAAAGGGAGTGGTCCTTGATTCTAGTCGGGTAGAGGCATCTCTACCTGCTATAAAATATGCTTTAGAGGACGGGGCGGCTTTAATGGTGACTTCACATCTGGGGCGACCAAAAGAGGGAAAGTGGGAAGCCAAGTTTTCTCTGGAAGGGGTTAGATTAGAGCTCAGTAAACTTCTTAATCGTCATATTCCCCTTATTAAAAACTGGGTAGACGGGGTAACAGTTAATCGTGGCGAAATAGTCTTACTTGAAAACTGTCGATTTAACCAAGGAGAAAAAAGTTGTGATATTAATTTATCAAAAAAAATGTCGGGTTTATGTGACATATTTGTTAATGATGCCTTTGCAACAGCACACAGGATGGAAGCAACGACCTACGGTTTGGCTAAATACGCCAATATAGCGTGTGCAGGACCTTTAATGACATCTGAGTTGCGAGCACTCTCTAAGGCATTGAGCTCACCAGCCCGTCCTTTGGTTGCCGTCGTGGGAGGATCAAAAATATCCACAAAATTACCAGTTCTTTCCGGATTGGCGGAAAAAGTTGACCACCTTATAGTTGGCGGTGGAATTGCTAACACTTTTTTACTCTCGCAAGGGTATAATATCGGAGGTTCTTTGGTAGAGAAAGATCTACAGTTTGAAGCCACCCGGATCATAGAAAAGATAAAAAACAAGGGAGGATCTTGTCCGTTACCAGACGATATTGTAAGTGGACCAGGCATAGAAGCTGGAGGCGATTGCCAAATAAAATCTCTTAAAGATCTTTCCAGTAATGAGATGATACTGGATGTTGGGCCAAATACTATTAATAAATTCTGTGAAATAATAGGTAGTGCTGGCACAGTGGTATGGAATGGACCTCTGGGGGTATTCGAGATTGACGACTTTTCGCACGGAACAAAGGCCATGGGAAAAGCAATAGAGAAGTCAAATGCGTTTTCGATTGCAGGTGGTGGAGATACAATTGCTGCCATTAATAAATTCTCTATAATAAATATCGATTACATATCCACGGCTGGTGGTGCGTTCCTAGAGTTTTTAGAGGGCAAGACACTTCCGGCGGTAGCAGCATTGGAGAGAAGATTGTAATAACCTAAGATAATTGCGGGTAAGACTGTTAAATTGCTAATATGTGAAAAGTAAAAATTAGTCCATATTGGGTTGATTTAAATTTAACCATCAAATTTATTATAAACATAAGGAAAAAATAATGGCGTTGGTTTCTATGAGGCAGGTGTTAGATCATGCTGCCGAAAATAATTATGGTGTGCCCGCATTTAACGTGAATAATCTTGAGCAGATTCAGGCTATTATGCAGGCTGCCAGCGAGACAAATAGTCCAGTAATTATGCAAGCCTCAGCGGGTGCTCGAAAATATGCGGGAGAGCCTTTCTTAAGGCATTTAATCTTAGCAGCTGTTGAGATGTTTCCTGATATTCCAGTTGTTATGCATCAAGATCATGGGGGCAGTCCTGCCGTTTGCCAGCGGTCAATAAGGTCTGGATTCACAAGTGTAATGATGGATGGCTCCTTACATGAAGATATGAAAACACCGGCTTCTTATGAATACAATGTCAATGTTACTCGTCAAGTGGTAGATATGGCTCATGCCGTTGGAGTATCAGTTGAGGGTGAGTTAGGTTGTCTCGGTTCGTTGGAAACTATGGAGGCTGGTAAAGAGGATGGTTCAGGTGCGGAAGGAGAGTTAACTCGAGAAATGCTATTGACCGACCCGGGGGAAGCTGAAAATTTCGTGCGGGAAACACAAGTTGATGCATTAGCTATAGCCATAGGAACTTCACATGGTGCCTATAAGTTTTCGCGTAAACCAACCGGTGACATCTTGGCTATGAATCGCATCAAAGAGATACACGAGAGAATTCCTCAAACTCATTTAGTCATGCACGGCTCCTCTAGTGTTCCTCAAGAGTGGCTTCAAATTATCCGGGAAAATGGTGGTGACCTAAAAGAGACCTACGGGGTTCCCGTTGAAGAAATACAAGAAGGCATTAAACATGGGGTTCGGAAAATAAACATCGATACTGATGTGAGGTTAGCGATGACAGGTGCAGTACGACGTTATTTTGTTCAAAATAAATCAGAATTTGATCCGAGAAAATATCTAAAAGAAGCAATGGTTGCTGCAAAATCAATATGCATGGCTCGTTTTGAGGCATTTGGAACCGCGGGGAATGCCGCTAAAATTAAACCAATGGCACTGGACATGTTCGCGTTGCAGTACGAGGTACTTAGGCAGTCAAACAAATAAAGCATAAATTTCGTAAGTTTGTTCGCGAGCAAATTTCGCTAAGATTAGATTTAATGATTAAGAGGGTATTATGAGGGCAAGGCACGTGGACTCAGGGACAAAACTGGTGGGCATTGTCATGGGCAGCAAAAGTGATTGGCCAATTATGTCTAAGGCGTGCGAAACACTCAAGAAACTCAAAATACCCTTCAAAGCTGAGGTAGTGTCGGCACACAGAACACCTGATAAAATGTTCGAATATGCCAAAGTTGCGGAAAAAAATGGACTGGCGGGAATTATAGCGGGAGCTGGTGGAGCTGCTCACTTGCCTGGAATGCTAGCTTCAAAAACAACGGTGCCAGTATTTGGTGTGCCAATCACCTCATCAAGCCTTAAAGGGCTCGATTCTCTTTTGTCTATAGCTCAGATGCCGAAGGGTGTCCCGGTAGCAACGTTTGCAATAGGGGAACCTGGTGCTATAAATGCGGCTTTGTTTGTTGCCGCTATTATGGCCACAACCGATAAAGATCTCAGCAAAAGATTACTAGCTTTTCGAGCCAAACAAAGTGCCGACGTGGTAGCCATGAAGTTGCCCAGGTCGATTTGGCCGCAAAAGAGAGTTTAATGGAGAGAATAGAGCCAAACAGTTGGCTGGGTTTAATGGGTGGCGGTCAACTAGGTAGGATGTTTTCGATTTCGGCACAGCAACTCGGCTATAAGGTTATGGTAATTGATCCAAATCAATCAGCCCCAGCTATTAGTGTTGCAAACTTTCATCTATGTTCGGATTACAGTGACAAAAGTGCTTTAAATCAATTAGCAAAAAGGTGCAAGGCTGTAACTACAGAATTTGAAAATGTTCCCGCTGAGAGCTTAGATTTTCTAAGCAGAGAAGTAATTGTCTCTCCTAGCTACCAGGCAGTACAGATATGTCAAGATCGGATTTTAGAAAAAAACTTTATAAAAAACAGAGGCTTTAAAACAACACCGTTTAAGGTTATAGATTCTTATGATGATTTTCCTGATCAAGATATAGATGGAGGGTTCTTCCCAGGCTTTCTCAAGGTTAGTCGCTTTGGGTATGATGGAAAAGGGCAAGTTAAGGTCTCTGACGTGGTGGGCTTAAAAAAGGCTTTTGAAAAATTTGGTCGATGTCCATGTGTTTTGGAAAAAGAATTGAAATTAGAAAAAGAGATTTCAGTCATTTTGGCTCGTGGCGAAGAGGGAAACGTAGTCATCTACCCAATCGCAGAAAATACCCACAAAAATGGCATCCTGGACTTTAGTGTTATTCCAGCTGATATTTCGGCCGAAATTAGTGATGAGGCGAAGCAGATAGCAGTAGACATAGCGAAAAACCTACAATATGTTGGGGTCTTGTGTGTTGAGTTTTTTTTACATAAACAACAGGGTCTATTGGTGAATGAGTTAGCCCCTCGTCCGCATAATAGTGGGCACTTTACTCTTAACGCTTGTGTTGTGTCGCAATTTGAACAACAGGTTAGAACGCTCTGTAAATTGCCGCTTGGGCAGACCACCATAACCAGTCCATCTGCGGTTATGGTCAATTTGCTTGGGCATCTATGGGAAAATGGTGATCCCAACTGGTCCGACTTACTGAGTAATGGCAATACCTCGTTGCATCTTTATGGAAAAGAGAAGGCTGTTAAAGGTCGGAAAATGGGTCACTATACTGTTCTAGGTGGTAGTTCCGGGGTAACTAAAGAATTAGCATTTCGGTTAAAAAAATCGCTGAGTGTTTGATGACAAAAGTATTAGTATGAATAAACCAGTTTTTGAAACAAACCTAAAGTCACTGCAGTTGTTAAATAGAGGTAAAGTAAGAGACCTTTACTTGATTGATGAAGATCGCTTACTAATTGTTCAAACAGATAGAATCTCTGCTTTTGATACAGTTTTACCTAGTGCCATTCCTGGTAAGGGTAAGGTTTTAACTGAAATGTCCAAGTATTGGTTCAAAAAGTTTTCAAAACTTGTGCCTAATCATTATTTGGAAATAGACCCGTTAATTTTTGTAGAGCAGGAGGAATATCAACAAGTTGAAGGAAGAGCTTTAGTAGTAAAGAAATTAATTCCAATACAGTTTGAAGCTGTTGTTAGAGGATACCTCGCAGGATCAGGTTGGGAAGAATATCAAACGTCTAAGAGTATTAGTGGTGAATCCATGGAGTCTGGCCTCGACATTGGTGACAAATTACACGAGCCGCTTTTCACTCCATCGACAAAAGCCAATCTTGGTGAGCATGATATAAACATATCCTTTGAGCAAATGGTAGAGGCGATCGGTATGGAGACGGCCAATATTATTAAAGACAAGTCGATCCAGCTTTATGAGAATGCCAGCTCTTTTTGTGTTGGGAAGGGATTGATCCTAGCTGATACTAAATTTGAATTTGGTCTTGATGATCGGGGTCAAGTATTTCTGATAGACGAAATACTTACACCTGACTCATCACGCTTCTGGTCAGTAGATACTTACGAAACGGGCAAGCCACCACTATCTTTCGATAAACAATATGTTCGGGATTGGCTTAATGCTCAAGATTGGGATAAATCTACCGAACCACCGCCGTTGCCAGAAAATATAATTATGAAAACACAAAAGAAATATTGTCACGCACTAAAGATAATTTGCGGATAGTATTGGATTCCTGTTAAAAAAATTTGGACTAAAATTGAAATCATTAGAAGATCAAATTCGGGTTGGTATTGATTGTTTAAAGCGGGGAGGTGTTATTGGCTTTCCAACTGAGACTGTATTTGGTCTCGGAGGAGATGCAACCAATCCAAATGCCATTGCTCGTATCTATGAGGTAAAATCCCGGCCAAAGGAGCACCCTTTAATACTCCATCTTGGAGGGGTGAGGGACCTTGATAAATGGGTCCAAAAGGTTCCATTGTCAGCTGAAATTCTTGCGTCAAAGTTCTGGCCAGGGCCCCTAACCTTGATACTGAAAGCGATACCTGACATGGGTGTAGAGTTTAGGGGGAGGAATAACACAGTAGCTGTGAGGGTTCCAGCTCACCCAGTGGCTCAAGCGTTGATACTAGGATTGGGTAAAGGGGTTGTTGCCCCATCCGCGAATCGGTTTGGCAGACTATCACCAACATCGGCTCAGCATGTTTCCGAAGAGCTCGGTTCAAAAATAGATATGGTGATAGATGGTGCGACTTGCTCCATAGGCATCGAATCTACAATTGTTGATCTTACGGAGAAAGTCCCATTAATTTTGAGGCCTGGACATATCGACGAAAAACAAATAAGTGATACACTCGGAGAAGAAGTCCTAAGTTTAGAATCAAGAAAAAATAAAGCCCCGGGATCACATCCTGTTCATTACGCTCCAAACACCCCTCTGACGGTTGTCTATCGTGACGATATGGAAAAGTTTCTTCATAAAGACTCTGGTAACATTTCAGTGGCCGTATTGGGACGATCAAAAAGGCCCTTTTTTTCAGCGGCAGCAGTGTGGCAAGTTGCCCCATCTGATCCTGTCAATTATGCAAGGAATTTATACGCGTTATTACGTCGTTTAGACCATTCAGGGTGTGATCTAATAGCGGTGGAGGAACCACCTCATAAAATGAATTGGTTTGCAATTCATGATAGACTAAAAAAAAGCTCTATTCCTAAAATGGCCTTGCCAGAATTTATTAAAAATCAAAGCCGGAAAAAAACTATAAAATGACTAAACCTGACAAATGGAAGTACGATGGCGTGCGGGTGGTAAGCTCAAAAGAGTTTAATTTTAATACTGCTCAGACGCCAGGTATGACGAGGGCGGCCGCCATTACTAGTAGTGTCGGTGGAGCTCAGAAAATATGGGCCGGCACAGTAGTAATAGAACCAAACGCTAAAACTGGGGCCCATCATCATGGGCCCGTGGAAAGTGTTATTTATGTAGTTTCCGGAAAAGCACGTATGCGGTGGGGTGAGAAGTTAGAGTTTGTAGCTGATGCCCATGAGGGCGAATTTATATATGTTCCTCCGTACGTACCTCATCAAGAAATAAATGCTTTGGAGAGTCAACCACTATCTTGCGTGCTTTGCCGAAGTGGTGAGGATCCAGTCGTAGTGAATTTAGACATCCCCGTCGCAGAGGAGCCTGAGCAGGTTTTTTGGATTGATAACATTCACTCGGCACCCCGGGAGGATGGTCAGTAGCATTTAGACGTTTGGGTTTTTTTTGGGGTTTAGGGATAACATTTTACAAGCACAATGTTAAACTTATTACGTTGGCTATGCGGATTAATTTAGGAGATGTATTAGCTAAGAATAAAAACTCATGTCCAGAGATTCGACACAAGTGCTTTTTTAGAATATTCAAAAACTGCTGAAAAATCAGTTGAAGCGAGGTCTTGATTTCCCCACTCTTAGTGAATTTCTGGTTCGGGGGTAGGGCCGGCTGGTTCCAGAAAGTCGAAGTCACAACCTTTATTGGCTTGAAGCACATGCTCTGAAAAAATTTTTCCATAGCCCCGTGAGAATTTGACAGGCTTGGTTTTTTGAGCAGCCTTACGTGAGTTTAGTTCATCCTTGCTTACTTTGACTTCTAGCTTTCGTAAAGGTACGTTCACTTCTATAAGGTCGCCTGACCTCACCAATGACAGTGGACCCCCAACCCAAGACTCAGGTGCTACGTGTAATATACAGGTGCCATAGCTTGTGCCACTCATCCTCGCGTCTGATATTCGCACCATATCACGGACTCCTTGCCTAAGAAGCTTTTTGGGGATTGGTAACATCCCCCACTCCGGCATACCAGGACCACCAACTGGGCCAGAGTTACGTAGGATTAAAACCGAGTCTGGGTTAACGTCAAGACTCGGATCATCGATTTTTTTTGCCATTTCATTATAGTTATCAAAAACAATTGCTTTACCGATATGCTCATGAAATTTTGGATCCGCGGCATTCGCTTTTAAAACCGCACCGTCCGGTGCCAAATTGCCCTTAAGAACAATTAGGCCCCCAGCGGGTTCTATCGGGTTGTCTGGTGTTTTTATTACCTCATGGTTGAAAATTTTGTATCCCTCAATGTTGTCACCTAACGTTTTTCCGGTACATGTTTTTTCAGCTAAATTTAGTAGTCTATGCATTCCCTGAAGTAAGGCTCCCAACCCGCCTGCGTAATAAAAGTCTTCCATAAGGTATTTGCCAGCTGGGCGTAAATTAGCCAAATACGGCGTTTCCAAGCCAATTTTTTCAAAATGCTCGAGCTCTAGTTCAATACCAGCTCGTCGGGCTAGTGCAATAACATGTATGAGCCCATTTGTTGATCCGCCAAGTGCCATAAGTACTTTTATAGCATTTGCTATAGTTTTTTCAGTAATAATATCAGACGGTTTAAGATCTTCGATGACCATATCAACAATCCGTCTTCCTGAGTAAGTAGCCATTCGGCGATGACCTGAATCGGGAGCGGGAATTGACGAGGCGTTTGTTAAAGAAAACCCCATTACTTCTGCAATGGATGTCATAGTAGATGCGGTTCCCATGGTCATACAAGTTCCGGGTGATCTGGCAATACCCTCGATCATTTCTTTCCAATCCCTTTTTGAGATATTTCCAGCTCTTAGTTCATCCCAGTATTTCCAAATATCTGAACCTGACCCCAGAGTTTCCCCCCGCCAATGTCCTCTTAACATAGCCCCAGCAGGAACAAAAATAGTGGGAATGTTCATACTGATAGCTCCCATAAGCAGGCCAGGTGTGGTTTTATCGCAGCCTCCCATCAGTACGCAGCCATCAATTGGGTAAGACCTAAGGAGCTCCTCAGTCTCCATCGCCAAAAAGTTTCGATACATCATAGTGGAGGGTTTCTGAAACACCTCTGCCAGTGAAATGGCTGGCATTTCAATCGGGACACCTCCTGCCTGAAGTATCCCTTTTTTAACGTCTTTCGCCCGCTCTTTCAAGTGTGAATGACAGTGGTTAATTTCGCTCCAAGTGTTGATTATTCCAATTATGGGCTTTTTCTCAATATCCTCTTCAGTTAGGCCTAGTTGTAATATTCTTGAGATGTGGCCAGACCCTCTGAGAGTGTCGGACGAGAACCACCTTTGACTTCTAAGTTTTATAAATTTTTTCTTCCTTTGCATATATATCCCTTCATATATATCCCTTAATTGACAAATTTCAGAGGTCTACCTACAACATAGGGTTAACATTTTTTTTTTTGCATAGCCGCGACCCACTATTTTAGGGCATACTTTAAAGGTTATGAAAGCAAAAGGTTAATTATTAGTTTCTGGTGGAATTTTTTTATTGAAAAGATTATATGTAGCAGACTATCTTGGCGTATTTAGCTAAGCACAGCAAATTTATGAATTGAGGGGGATCAAAGAGTGATAGGCGAAAAAATCGAGGTGAATATTGGAGGAGGGTTAAACATTAACCTTCCTGAAATGGTACAAATTAGGCAAAAATTTCAAACCACAAAGATTGATAGTGTCACTAAAGCTGTAAAGGACGAATTCTTGCGCCCAGATATTAAAGCGAAAGTTAAGCCAGGAATGCAAATAGCAGTTGGAGTTGGATCACGAGGGGTGGCAAATATAGCCGAGTGTACAAAGGCTGTGGTGACAGAATTAAAAAGCCTGGGGGCATCCCCTTTTATATTTCCAGCTATGGGGTCTCATGGCGGGGCGACAGCTGAAGGCCAGCAACAGGTGTTGGAAAGTTATGGCATCAACGAGTCCCATGTGGGTTGCCCAATTTTATCTGATATGACCGTCGAAAATATTGGGGATCTCGATGGAATGCCGGTCTACGTTGATAAAAATGCTGCTGGAGCTGATGGAATAGTGCTAATTCCTCGGATCAAACCCCATACCAGCTTTCGAGCACCGATAGAATCAGGGATCGTGAAAATGCTGACTATAGGGATGGGAAAAATTGACGGAGCTACTACTCTACATTCTTTCGGTATGGATGTTTTTGGTGAATTGTTACCAAAGACAGCTAGATTTGTAATAGATCAAAAAAACTTTTTATTTGGTTTGGCAATGCTTGAAAATGCGGCAGATGAAACCGCCTCAGTAGAGGCTGTAACGAGTGAAAACCTATTTGAGCGGGAACCAAAACTACAAGCTATAGCTAAATCATTGATGCCTAGCCTACAGTTTGATGAGATAGATGTTTTGGTAATAGAAAAGATAGGTAAAAATATCTCAGGTTCAGGTATGGATCCGAATATTACAGGCCGAAATGGGAGAGGTGTAGAGTGGGATATGCGGCCTCACGTAAAAAAAATTGCTGTTTTAGATTTGACCGCCGAGACTCATGGAAATGCCACAGGTATTGGGGGAGCCGATGTAATTACAATGAAATTGTATAACAAACTTGATATCTCTAAGACATATGCAAATATCATCACCTCAACTTATTTAGATGGTGGTGCTATTCCGATAATAATGAATAATGATGACGATGCAATTCGTTTGGCGGCAAAAACTGTAGTCCGTGTGAAACCTGAGGAACTCAAGATAGTCAGGATTGCTAATACGTTGGAAATAGTTGACATAGAGGTCTCGTCACCAATGCTTGACTTTGTTAGGACAAATCCTGACAAGTTTGAAATTCAAGGTACTCCCAAACCTTTTAAATATGATAAAAAAGGAAATTTATATCCTATGCTTGGAAAACTACACGAGAATATCACGGCCTAGGTCAGGGCATTAGGATATGTGGATACACCTAAACCCTGTGGGAGGAATCGCGGGCGACATGTTTATAGCTGCGGTTTTGGATGCTTTTCCTGAATTAAAAGAGGATCTATTGGCCACATTTAGTACGTTTCCAATCCCCGATACATTGAATTACCAAGTGAATTCTTTTAGTGATCATGCAATTACAGGCACCAAATTTTTGGTTACTGAGAGCAAGCAAGGGACAGAATTGGTCAAGCCACCTGGGAGTTATAATGACATTATAAAATATATCGACAACTTACAGATCGATAAGAAGATTTCAGAGATTGCTAGAGCAATTTTTCTCCTCCTTGCCGAGGCTGAAAGTAATGTCCATAAGATAAAAATTGACAAGTTAAGTTTTCATGAGTTAGGGGAGTGGGATTCCATCTTAGACATTATAGGGGCAAGTTTTTTGATCAACGCACTAGACGCAGAATGGTCGGTTGGGGTAATTCCTCTTGGTGGTGGAACGGTATTAACGGAACATGGTCAGCTTCCGGTGCCAGCTCCAGCAACCTGCTTTTTGCTGAAAGGTTTCAATATTTATGACGATGGTGTCCCGGGAGAAAGAGTGACCCCGACCGGAGCAGCTATTTTAAAGTTTTTACGAAAATATCAACCTGTAACTACCAGAAATGGTTATTTGCAGGGATCAGGAGTTGGGTTTGGAACAACGAAATTCAAAAAGCTAGCTAATATTTTGAGGATTTTAGTCTTTAACGACAAATCATTGGAAAGTTTTTATGACAGAGTTGGTAAGGTAGAGTTCGAAGTAGATGATCAAACCCCCGAGCATTTATCTCTGGCGATCGATAAAATTAGACAACAGCCAAGTGTACTTGATGTCTTACAGCAGATAGGTGCTGGGAAAAAAAACCGCGTAGTAGTTACAGTTAAAATTATATGTAGACCAGAAAGCATTGAAGAAGTTATTGAAAAATGTTTCCTCGAGACGAGTACACTTGGGGTCCGTTATGTAATTATGGACCGTCGTGTTCTAAATCGACAATTTGAGTCTGTCGATTTAAAAGGAGAAACAATGAGAGTCAAGTTGGTCTCTCGTGGTGGTCAAGTCACAGGTAAAGTGGAGGCTGATGATTTAAGTTTATTGACTACTGGTCAAAGTGGTCGAGATACTTTAGCTGATGAAGCCGTTTTACTGGCGATTGATAAATGGAAAAATAATAAAAGAGATTTAAAATGAAAAATGACCTTTTAGCAAAAATTAAAGGTAAACCTAATATTGCGATTGCTGTTAGTGGAGGCGTGGATAGTCTAACATTGGCAACTTATAGTCATCGATTTTTTTGTGGAGAGGTAACCATGTACCATGCACTCTCACCAGCTGTTCCGCCACAGGCTACAGAAAGAGCCATGAGATTGAGTCAAAAAGAACAGTGGAAGCTAAAAATAATAGATGCTTATGAATTTAAGGATGAAAACTATCTAAATAATCCGATTAACAGATGCTTTTACTGTAAATCTAATCTCTATGGCACTATCAGTAAGGCAACCAACCACCAAATTTTTTCTGGAGCAAATACGGATGATCTGAAGGAGTTTCGGCCTGGTCTCACCGCAGCTCAAAAACATGGGGTTAGACACCCCTTTGTTGAGGCAGGTATGGGAAAAGAGGCTGTTCGAGCTCTTGCTAGGGAATTAGGTTTGGCCGATATTGCAGACATTCCATCTTCTCCATGTTTATCAAGCAGAGTTGAAACCGGAATTGTTATAGATAGCACAGTCTTGCAATTAATCAACAGAGCAGAGTTAATGATTAATAAGTTAGTCCAGGCAAAAACAGTAAGATGTAGAGTGCGGTCAGACGGCGTTTATATAGAGTTAGACAGTAACTCTATGGCTAATCTAACAGACGAGCTTAAAGCAGTACTTTCGGAGCAAACAAAAACCCTTTTTTTAGCATCAGGTTTTAAATATAAGGTTGAGTTTGCTAATTACAAAGTGGGAAGTGCTTTTTTGAATTAAAGGTATGGTATCAAAATCGTTCCAATTAGATGCTGATAGATCATCAAGGACAGGTTTAGATGAGGCAATCTTTTGTGCTCATAAAACCACAAATGACATAGTAAAGATCATGCAATCTTTACTAGAAAGAAAAACGCGAGCTTTGTTTACGCGCTTGTCACAGGTAAAATTTGAGCAAATTCCTATAAACGTAAGAACGGAATTAAACTATGATCCATTCTCATCGACTGCAATACTCGGGACAATGCTTGAGCCGACTAATGAGCCAAATATTGCAATAGTGTCTGCAGGAACCTCTGATCTAAACGTTGTAACAGAAGCAGCTAGAACTTTGATTTACTATGGTAAAGGATATGTAGATATAAATGATGTTGGTGTAGCGGGTTTGTGGAGACTGCTGCAAAGAATTGATGATATAAAAAAAATGGATGTAGTAATTGCAGTAGCAGGAATGGACGCTGCATTACCTACAGTTTTGGGAGGGCTGATACCTTGTCCGATTATTGGCGTTCCAACATCAGTGGGGTATGGTGTGGCTGATAGTGGTAGCACAGCTCTCAACTCAATGCTTGCTAGTTGTTCCTCCGGATTATCAGTTGTAAATATAGATAATGGGTACGGTGCTGCTTGTGCTGCTTTAAGAATTTTACAGATAGCCAAACCAGGATCTGATAGCTAAGACTTCCTCTCAGGCCATAATTTTCCACATCAGTAAATACTACATCTCAAACTGAGTGGTTTTTCGAATACCTTTACCTTGGATTATTTATTCAAAACTAACCCTGGTTGACCATATGTTAGCCAATAGTATTATTCTAACTCGACCGAAATAGCGTCAATAGCTGCTTGTGCACAAACCTCATCTTCATCGGAGCTAGCACCACTTACTCCTATCGCTCCTAGAAGAGTGCCATCTTTAGTTTTGATGGGAAGCCCACCCGCGAAAGCAACTATATCTTTTGAATGAACGAGACCTGGAACACGTCCTGGTTGACCATCTTTACCATAAACTATTTCTGCAATTAATCTCGTTGGAAAAGGTATTCGAGCCGACGATCGGGCTTTTGCAATAGCTATATCAATACTACCCAAAAAAGCATCGTTTTGGCGTCGGAAAAGAATCAAGTTGGCCCCGCTGTCGACAATGGCGACATTTATTTTTCTATAACCTACTTTCGCTTGGTTCGCTTCACAGGCATCAGCCATTTTTTTCGCAAGTGATAAGCTTAGAACAGGTTTGTTTTCCAAGGCATTTGCACTAGTTGTAACTCCAAGTAGAAACATTAACATGGGTAGACAGTACAAAGTGTGTCTCATATTTTTCTCCTTTATAAAATTTAAGTAAGTTTCTAAACGTTTCTTTCAAATTAATTTTTTACAACCCGGAAACCAGTCATTTGCCATCGATCTTGGGGATAAAAAAAGTTACGGTAACTTGGTCTAATATGTGATTTTGGAGTGAGGCAAGAGCCCCCCTTTAATACCATTTGGTTGATCATAAATTTTCCGTTGTATTCCCCTAAGGCTCCTTCTGGTGGCGAAAAGCCAGGATAGGGTAGGTAGCTACTGTTAGTCCACTCCCATACATTTCCCATAAAATTAAAATCATTTTTATCTACAGATGGATGAAGTTTTTCAGTCTCTAAAAAATGGTTACCTGACCTAAATTTTTGGCAAACCACCTCTAATTCTATCTCCGTTGGTAAACGATAACCAGCCCATCGAGCGTAGGCGTCAGCTTCGTAAAAGCTTAAGTGACATACTGGTTCAGCTAGATTCAAACTTTTAACTCCGCCAAGTGTGAACTGAGACCAATTTTTGTCATCTTTTATCCAGTATAAAGGTGCTTGCCACTCATTATTGTTTTTTATATCCCATCCATCCGACAGCCAAAGCATTGGATTTTGATAGCCGTTATCTTCGATAAAATCGACATAGTCTTTATTCGTAACAGTTCTGGAAGCTATCTCATATTTATTCAGAAACACTCTATGGTTTGGGGTCTCGTTATCAAAAGCAAATAAGCTTTTATGCTCTGCTCCGGCCTCATATATACCACTGCCTATTTCAATCCACTCTTGAGGTCCCCTACTTAAAGTTTCATCATTTCTTGCGACATGGTAATTTGGTAGTAATGGGTTGTGCCAGAAAAGATGTTTTATGTCAGTTAGAAGTAATTCTTGGTGCTGTTGCTCATGGTTGATCCCCAGAAGTACCCGTGTGGCGACTTCAGTATGAAGTTTTCTATTGCAACTCTTAAGTAATTTGATAACACCCTTGTTTATGTGATTTCTGTACGCGTAAACCGTCTCAAGGGAGGGTCTAGTGAGTAAACCTCTGTGTTTCCTGGTGTAGACAGTGCCAGCTGACTTATAGTAAGAATTAAACAAGTGGTTGAAGTTATCATTAAAGTCAAGATAGTTTTTACAAAAAGCTTTTAGGAGAAATTTTTCAAAAAACCAAGATGTATGTGCTAAGTGCCATTTTGCAGGGCTTGCAAAGGCGGCACTTTGAGCACAAGCATCTTCTGTAGTTAGGGTAATTGATAATTTGTTGGTCAATTCCCGAGTTGCAATGAAAGTTTTCGCTAATTGAGTTAAAATGGGGGTGGTGGATTGTTTTAAAAGAGTCATAAGCAACTTAGTTTTAGATCAAACACCGAATCATAAAGCACGATAATCATATTTTCTACTAATAAAAAAATTTGTAGGTCTTAGAAGTAGTAGTTATCAAGCACTAATGTAAATTGTAATCAAGCTATATGTTGTTTTTATGGATGATCATCCCTCTCGAAAAAATTTAAAAATAATAGTAAAACCGTCTCAAATACTCTCAGAACTTAACCAGATAAAAAAAGGTTTGAGAAATAAAACAAAAGAGATAGCACCAAAGTTTTTTTATGATGCTAAAGGCAGCGAGTTATTTAATAAAATATGTGAGACTGACGCATATTATCAAACCCGTACAGAAATGAGTCTGCTCCACCGGAGAGCTAACGATATTGGAGATCTTCTTGGTGATAACAGGATTATCCTAGAGCCGGGAGCAGGAAATATGCGAAAAGTAAGATCTTTGTTCAAGGCGGTTAAGCCAGAGAGATATTTAGGAATAGATATTTCAAAAAAGGAAGTTGTTAAATCAAGTCATGCTTTAGCTATAGATTTCCCCAAAATATTAATCTTTGGAATTGTGGGAGATTTTTTGCTTATTGATAACGATGAACTTTCGGAGCTGATACCTGATGCGTGTAGTAGGTCCGTTTTTTTCCCAGGATCGACCTTAGGTAACTTCTCCCCTGACCAAGCTCAAGAGTTTTTGACACAAACGGGCGTGTTTATTGGAAATGGAGGTATCGGTATTTTTGGTCTCGACCTAGTAAAATCACCCAAAATACTCAATATGGCTTATAACGATCCCGAAGGCTTTACTAGAGATTTTAATTTGAATTTATTGAGAAGACTCAATAAGGAATTTGGGGCTAACTTTGACTTAGGGGCTTTTAAGCACGAGGCTATTTATAGAGAGGATAAGGGTCGTATCGAGATGCATTTGGTAAGCTCTAAACGACAAGTTGCAATATTAGGAGGGGAGGTTTTTGAATTTTATGAGGGAGAAAAAATTCACACGGAAAACTCTTACAAATACACAAAACAATCTTTCGAAAGCCTTGCCAGAAGTTGCAACTTTAGCCTTAAAGCCTTTTTCACTGATGATCGTGAATATTTTGGTATAGCGGTAGTAACCTTTCAATAAGAGACCACCAAGAATTTCTGATAGATTACAATACATAGCGAGCAAGGTCTTCGCTTTCAGACAGGTTCTTTAGCTTCTGGTCAACATAGTTTGAGTCAATAGTGATTGTTTCACCACTTTTGTTTGAAGCTTCAAATGATAATTCTTCCAAAAGTTTTTCCATAACGGTGTATAGTCGACGTGCCCCTATATTCTCGGTCTTTTCATTTACCTTCCACGCTGTTTCAGCAAGTTTGGTAATTCCATCGTCTTTGAAGTTCAAAACTAGACCTTCAGTTTGCATTAAAGCCTGATATTGTCGAGTTAAACAAGCGTCAGTAGCTGTAAGTATGGATTTGAAATCGGTAACGGACAAACTAGACAATTCAACTCTGATAGGCAGCCTCCCTTGCAATTCGGGGATTAGATCTGATGGTTTGGACAGATGAAATGCCCCGCTGCCAATGAACAATATGTGGTCAGTTCTAACAACTCCGTATTTGGTAGTCACAGACGTACCTTCAACTAGGGGAAGTAAGTCTCTTTGTACGCCTTGCCGAGATACCTCCGGCCCGGTGACTTCCTGTCGATTTGCAATTTTGTCTATTTCATCTACAAAAACAATACCATTTTGCTCAGCATTTTTTAATGCCTGCATTTTTACCTCATCATTATTAATGAGCTTGGAAGCCTCCTCATCTATCAGTACTTTTAAAGCATCTTTGATTCTAAGTTTTCTAGTAGTTCGTCTACCTGTATTTCCAAGGTTTTGGAACATACCTTGAATTTGAGATGTAAGTTCTTCCATACCCGGGGGTGCTAAAATTTCCATGTGTGCACCCACCTGAGGAACATCCAATTCAATTTCTTTATCATCCAATTCACCTTCCCGAAGCTTCTTCCGAAATTTTTGCCGAGTGACTGATGTCTCCTTAGAATTTTCCGATGCTTCTGGTGTCGTATTTCTAGGCGGTGGTATGAGTAAATCTAAAATCTTTTCTTCAGCAGCATCCTGTGCTCTATGTTGAACTTTCCGAGTTTCCATTTCTTTGGTATCTTTAACGGCTACCTCTACTAAATCTCGGATAATACTCTCGACATCTTTTCCAACATACCCGACTTCCGTGAATTTGGTCGCTTCTACTTTTATAAATGGGGCGTTTGAAAGACGGGCTAGCCGTCGGGCAATTTCAGTTTTCCCCACACCTGTGGGCCCTATCATAAGTATGTTTTTTGGAGTTATTTCCTGAGACAGTGGACCAATAATTTGTTGACGTCTCCACCTATTTCGCAATGCGATGGCCACAGCCTTTTTTGCGGCTTCTTGCCCTACTATATGTTTATTAAGTTCGTGTACTATCTCTTGTGGAGTCATCGATGACATAGTTTGCACCATTAGGTCTTGGTTTAGGGAGTTAATTGGATTAGAAACTTCCTTAAAAGTTTTTATAAAAGACGACTATTCGTTTAGTGTTTCAATAGTATGATTTTGGTTGGTATAAATACAAATGTCCCCTGCTATTTTTAACGATTTACTAACTATTTCTTTGGGTGTAAAACTAGAGTTTTCCAGGAGGGCCTCAGCAGCAGCTTGTGCATATGAACCCCCACTACCTATCGCAATTAGCCCATTCTCCGGCTCCACAACATCTCCGTTACCAGAAAGTATTAGAGAGGTTGAGCAATCAGCTATAGCCAACATGGCCTCGAGTCTTCGAAGCACTCGGTCTGTACGCCAATCCTTTGCCATTTCTACAGCGGATCTCAGGAGGTTCCCGGAGTGTTTCTCAAGTTTACCCTCGAATCGCTCAAAAAGCGTAAATGCATCTGCTGTAGCCCCAGCAAAACCTGCTAGAATTTTACCTCCATAGATAGTTCGTACTTTTTTTGCTGATGCCTTTATAACCACATTGCCTAATGTCACCTGTCCGTCGCCACCAATTGCCACTTTGTCTCCCCTACGAACGGAAAGAATAGTTGTGCCATGAAAATTTTGCGTAACCATAACTTTTTTCTACTTTGAATAATGAAGGAATAAGTTTGATATTGATTAAGTTAGTTAGTTTTTTTAATATTGAGAGAATACACCACCAAACTTTTCCTTTTCAATGAATTTTTATTCCAACGCCAAACAGTACATTCTTTATTTGTCATTCTCTGATAATTTGGACTTACTGCTTTTAGCTCTTGGGTGTGATGTGTCGTAAACCCTAGCAAGGTGATCCCAATCAAGATGGGAATAAATTTGCGTAGATTTGATGCTCGAATGTCCTAAAAGTTCCTGAACTGCTCGCAGATCCCCACTCGACTGTAAAATATGGCTGGCGAATGAGTGCCGAAGAACATGGGGTGTAACTGGGATATCGATTAACTTTTCCTTCGCCAATTTAGATAATCTTCTTTGCACCGTACGTTGGCTAATTTGTTTTCTATGGCTACTGAAAAATAGGAAACCACTATCAGTTCCCCTCAATTTTTTTCTAACATTTAGCCATTCTTCTATAGCAGACATGGCTTTCTGCCCCACGGGGACGATACGAGTTTTACCTCCTTTTCCTAGAATCCTAATAGTTTGATTATGACAATTTAAATCTATTATCTTGCTATTCACTAGTTCAGTTACTCTTAACCCCGAAGAGTACATTAATTCAAACATCGCTTGATCTCTTATTCCGAGGGCGTCGGAGGGTGTATCGCTTACTAATGCGACTGCTTGGTCAACAGATAGAGCCGATGGAAGCTTTTTGGCACCTCTTGGTACTTTGATGCCTAGACAAGGGTTTTTTCCATCAGGGCAAGCGTGAGAAAAAAATCCCCGCCAGGATGAAAGATGCCTTGCGATAGAACTGCTGGATAGACCTTTACTCGATAGTTCTTGAACATAAATTCGTATGTCATCCATTTTGATATCGTGGGCACTTTTATCAGGATCAAGCTTATCCAAAAATGATAGGTCACGCTTATAACTTTTAAGGGTATGGTTAGACAGCCCACGATTATATTTTAAGCTATCCAAGAAAGCTTTGATCTCTAAATTTAAAGGTTTTTTATCTTTCAATTTAGGCGCCAAATATTGTGAGCCAGCAATTCTACCAGCCTTTGCAAATAAACAGTATCCTTGTTTCTGGTGTAATGGTTTTTATCTGAGTTAAATAGTATAAGGATACCAATAGTTTTGGTGGTCCTGATTGGGCAATAAGCATAGGAACCGCCGCCTGGCTCAAATTCAAAAGAACTAGCAATTTGCTTAGATAGTATTTGCGAAAAATTGGGTCCAGAAAGTTCCTCCGCAAATGATAGCAAGCTCGGATCATATGAGACCCATTTTTTGGGAATTTTTTTACCAATATTCCAAAGCCGTAAAGCTGAATCTTGAACCTTGAACTCTGTAGTTAGTTTTGAATGGAATTTCATGATCAAATTTTCGAGATCTACAGCATTAATTAAATCGATGGTTATGTGGTGAATTTGGTCAGCAAGCTTATCGTTTTGTTCCGCTATTTCAAGTAAATATTCGAGGGATGTTTCTAATTTATTTTTGTCTTGTTGAATTTTTTTTAGTTGCTTATTTTTAATTGGAATCACATTGGTTTTCTGGGCAGATTTAATTTCAAGATACTTTGCTAAGTCGGGATATTTAACGAAGAAGTCTGGATTTTTTCGCAGGTAGGTCGCAACTTCCTCAGGCCTGAGAACCTCCGATCCCTCGGGTTTACTCATATTACAATCTCGCCTTCAAAAACTTGCCTTGCCGGCCCAGTTAATACTAGGTTGTTATTGACACCCTCCCACTCAACAGTCAGCTCTCCCCCTCTGGTTGTAACTTTAACAGGACTTTTAACAATTCCCCATGAAATAGCGATCGATGCTGCAGCACACGCTCCCGACCCGCAAGAAAGAGTTTCTCCAGCTCCGCGTTCCCAAACCCTTACTGAAATGTGATTGTTCCCTAGTTTTTCCAGATAACCCGCATTACACCCATCAGGAAAAAAAGGGTGCTCTTCAATTTTAGGGCCCTGAGTCGTAACGGGTGCTTTTGCGACACTTTTCACTAATTGCACAGCATGTGGATTCCCCATTGACACCGCCCCAACCTCAACTGTCCCACTACCCAGGTTCAATTCATATCGAGATTTTTGGATTTCAGTTTTAATAGGTATTTTGGAGGGCAAAAAGTTTGGAACTCCCATGTCTACTTTTATTTGATCGGATTTGGCTTGAGCAATTTGCATTATACTATTTCGCGTCTCAACCAATATTTTATTTTTGCTGGAAAGAGATTGGTTTTGAATAAAGAGGAATAAACATCTAGCTCCATTGCCACATTGTGATACCTCATTTCCGTCAGAGTTATATATGCGATAGAAAAAATCAATATCCGGGCTTTTTGGGTGCTCCAAAAGTAGTAATTGATCGAACCCAATACCTCTTTTTCTGTTACTAAGATGGGAAATTTGTTTTCTGTTTAACTCGATTTTTTGGCGGACTCCGTCAAGAACCACAAAATCATTACCTGCACCGTCCATCTTAGTAAATTTAATTTTTTTCATTGAGGCATCACTATTTGAAAATTATTCAGTCGAGGGCATTCTATTTTACCGTCCGTACTAAGTCGTATGTTCAAATGGATTTTGAATAACATATTAGATGATGGTAAATTGATTAAATCAAAGAATGTGCCCTCAGTCCCTTATATCGATAATAACATAGCCCTTACTGGGCTATACTTCTTCATGTGTTTTTTTTGACACCGACAATCAAACTAGTCCAAGTGCCAATACTTTATTCTTGAAAGTAAATCTCGCAAGGTTAGTAAAACGGTGGTTCGCCGTCTGGCCTAGTTTTAAACCTCTTGTGCACCCAGTAATATTCATCCAAAGAGCCCTCAACCTGTTCCTCTACAAATCTGTTGATTCTCTCGACATCAGAGCGTATGTTGTCAGATGGAAACTTTTTCCAAGCTGGCAGGAAGGTAACCCTGTAGCCAAACTCACCCTCTTTCTTTTTGATAACAACTGGAACGACTGTTGCTTTTGCAATATTCGCAATTCGGGGAGGGGCGGTTGTTGTGGCACAATTTACTCCAAAGAAGGGAACAAAAATAGAATCTTGTGGGCCAAAATCCATGTCAGGCAATAAAAACAGTGGGACGCGAGCTTTAAGTGTTCTGATCACACCTTTCATACTGTCTTGCCGAGAAAATAATTTAGGTTGACTAAAGCGCCCCCTTTTTTTTCTCAAAAATTCATCAAAAACTTTATTTTTCTGGTGACTGTAGATTACCACTGCGTCTTTTTTCATAGAAATTCGAATACCAAGGATTTCTACAGCGACAAAGTGAGGTGCAAGTACAATTACGGGGCTATTCTCATCCGCCTTCTCAAAATTTTCCCAGCCCTCTATTTCAGCTAACTCACTTAGTTTTTTTCTTGAACCCCACCAAGCTATGCTGGTATTAGCCAAGGCATATCCCAAGGAACAGAAGTGTTTACTGACTAACCTGTCAATTGCTTTCTTCGGAAGATCTGGAAAGCAGGCTGAGAGGTTCTTCTGAACGACACGTTTGCGTTCAAGAGCAAGGTTACGGAGCGTGAATCCCAGTAGTTTACCTGTTATGCTTAATAATGCCGGAGGAAAAAAATGCATTAACCAAAAGACGAACAGTAGAAGGCGTGTGATCATATTCGGATGCCTAAAGCCTCCATTTTCTATGGTCCCTTGTGGCGATTGTAGGCCCAAAGGTACTGATTAGGATGTTTTTGAATAATTCTCTCAAGTTTTTGGTTTAGAGCAAGAGCATTAAAATTTTCTCTTTCCTCTTTTTTCAGAGGTTCGAAAAAAAGGTCAAATCCTATACGGTTAGAATTTCTTACACAGTAGGTAAACATCACGTCAGCTTGCGTCCTTTGAGAAAGTGCATGCACTAAGGTCATAGTATACGCCGGACGACCAAAAAAGCTAACCCACTCGCCCTCTCCTTCTTTTGGTACTTGATCAGGAAGAATTCCTATAGCTTCTCCTTTTTTAAGAGCTTTGTATAATTGCCGAACCCCCCTTAAGTTAGCTGGAGCCACAGATTCATTATGATTGGTTCTTCCATCGAACATCGGCCTTGCAAGGTAGCTTTTTTTATGAGGACGGTACATAGATGTAATTGGAATGTATCTTCCTAAGTATTTGGGTATTATTTCGAAAGGCCCAAGGTGTGGAGTGATAAAAATAATTCCCCTTTTTTTTGTCAAAACTTTTTTAAGTTCAGATTCCCCTGAGATACTAAGAATATATGACAAGACTTCTGTTTTAGGTCTAAACCATATAAATGGTAATTCAAAAATAGCCTTTCCAGTCTCGCTGACATTTGATTTCAGTATTTTTTTTAGAGACACTTGGTTACTGCAGACATTGCTCTCGGTAAGGTTTTGTGTAATTTGCTTCGAGTATTTTGATGAAACTATAAAGGCTACCCAACTTATTGAAATCCCCAGAAAATGGAGCCAGCCCAGCGGTAAGTTTGCCAATAGTCTAAGAGTCAGCTTCAGTGTCATGACATATTGTAGAATATTACAACTTGTCTTTGTGTTATAATCTTACGAAAATCTCTAATTTTATTAATCCAATGTCAGAATATTTATTTACATCTGAATCAGTATCCGAGGGGCACCCCGATAAAGTTGCCGATCAAATTTCCGACGCTGTACTTGACGCAGCCATCGCGGGTGATAAGTATTCGAGGGTGGCAGCCGAGACGTTAGTTAATACAGGTTTGGTAGTGATGGCCGGTGAAATAACCACAAACGCGTCTATCGATTTTCAACAGGTTGCAAGAGATACCATTAAGCAAATTGGATACAACGATACATCGTTTGGAATAGATTTCAAGGGATGTGCCGTTTTGGTAGCCTATGACAAACAGAGTCCTGATATAAAAATGGGAGTTGATAGTGCCCATGATGACCCTTTGAATCAAGGAGCTGGTGACCAAGGGCTTATGTTCGGATACGCTTGCAATGAGACTGAGACCTTCATGCCGCTACCAATTCATCTGTCTCACCGATTAGTTCAAAGACAGTCAGAATTAAGGAAAGATGGCAGATTGCCTTGGTTGAGGCCAGATGCAAAATCTCAAGTTACGGTTCTATATTCGGATGGCATTCCGGCAAGTATAGATACCGTCGTTCTGTCTACCCAGCATGCTGAGGACGTTAGTCAAGAAAATATTAAAGAGGCCGTTATTGAGGAAATTATTAAACCTGTTATTCCTACCGATCTCATAAAAGGTAAAGTCAAATTTCTTGTAAATCCCACTGGAAGGTTTGTGGTTGGTGGACCCCAGGGCGATTGTGGATTAACTGGTAGAAAGATAATAGTGGATACCTATGGTGGTGCTTCAAGGCATGGGGGGGGTGCTTTCTCCGGTAAAGATCCCTCCAAGGTTGATAGGTCGGCAGCTTATGCAGCAAGATATGTCGCAAAGAATGTGGTGGCCGCTGGGCTAGCCGGAAAATGTGAAGTTCAGCTTTCCTATGCGATTGGAGTTGCGGAACCAACAAGTGTAAGCGTTTCTACCTTTGGAACAGCGGTTGTAGAGGACTCAGTAATTTCAGCACTTATCAGGGAAAACTTTGATCTTCGACCCAAGGGTATTGTGGAAATGCTTGATTTACTTAGACCCATTTATCAAAACACTGCTGCTTATGGGCATTTTGGTCGCGATGAACCGAGCTTTTCTTGGGAATCGTTGGACAAGGTCGAAGTATTGAAGTCGTGTACCGGAACTTAATTGGGAAGTTTGGTCTCAGTGGTGGGTGAGTCATGATGTTTGCGGTTCGCGAAGATCGCGAAAAAATTGTCAATTTGGTAGTTCCATCATCAAGACTTGGCCATAAGGGTGAACATTTATTTAGGAGGAATTGTTTTGACGGTTGTTACAAATGATCTAATTGAGTCGCATGACTTCAGGGTGGCTGACCTATCGTTAGCTGATTGGGGAAGAAAGGAAATATCGATTGCTGAAATTGAAATGCCCGGTCTTATGGCAATTCGAGAAGAGTATACCAAGGCAAAGCCCTTAGCTGGGGCTCGTATCAGCGGTTCCCTTCATATGACCATTCAAACAGCTGTTTTAATTGAAACTCTGACTGCACTGGGGGCTGAAGTGCGTTGGGCATCATGCAATATTTACTCAACCCAAGATAATGCAGCGGCGGCAATGGCACAAAGCGGGGTACCAGTTTTTGCTTACAAAGGAGAATCACTAAAAGATTATTGGGAGTTTTCTCACAGAATATTCGATTGGCCCGATGGGGAAAATGCAAACATGATTCTAGATGACGGTGGGGATGCGACCCTACTGCTCCATCTGGGTAGTAAGGCTGAAAATGATAAGAATGTCCTTGATAACCCGGCCAGCGAAGAAGAAGAAGAGCTGTATAAAGCTATTTCAAAAAAGTTGAAGTCCCACCCATCTTGGTATTCAGACAGATTGAAATGTATCGTTGGTGTAACTGAAGAAACCACGACTGGTGTAAAAAGGCTCTATCAAATGGCAGAGGACCAAACTCTCAAATTTCCTGCTATAAACGTGAATGACTCGGTCACTAAATCTAAGTTTGATAATCTTTATGGATGTAGGGAAAGCTTGGTGGATGGAATTAAACGTGCTACAGATGTAATGGTAGCCGGCAAGGTAGCTGTTGTTTGTGGCTATGGTGATGTTGGAAAAGGTAGTGCCCAGGCCCTCAGAGCCCTTTCTGCACAGGTATGGGTTACGGAGATTGACCCAATATGTGCGCTGCAAGCTGCAATGGAAGGTTTCAAAGTAGTTACCATGGATTATGCATGCGATAAAGGTGATATTTTTGTTACCGCTACTGGGAACTATCATGTTATTAATCATAAACATATGCAGGCTATGAAAAATGAAGCTATTGTTTGCAATATTGGTCATTTTGACAATGAAATTGACTGTGCAAGCCTGAAAGGGTACCAGTGGGAAAAGATCAAACCACAGGTTGATCATGTAATTTTTCCCGATGGAAAAAGAATTATTCTACTAGCTGAGGGCAGATTAGTTAATCTTGGCTGTGCCACAGGGCATCCTAGTTTCGTTATGAGCTCATCGTTTGCCAATCAGGTTATCGCTCAGATTGAATTGTTCAATAAAAAAGAAAACTACCCGATCGGAGTATATGTTCTGCCTAAACACCTTGATGAAAAAGTAGCTCGTTTACACTTAGGAAAGCTTGGTGCTCAATTAACGGTACTTAGCGAGGAACAGGCGAAATACATTTCTGTCAAAAAGCAGGGACCCTATAAGCCGGATCAGTATCGCTACTAAATCAAAGCCTGAGAGGGATGCCGTGGCAAACCGCTCATAGGGCTCTTTTATTAAGTATCTAGGCTACGGCTTCTATTTTAAGGTTTGAGGGGTGGGAAGCGTAAGCTTTATAGGCTGCAGCTTCAGCGGTTCCCACTTCTACATTGACTCCCATATCAGAAAACACGGTCTCGAGAGCACATAGAGCCAGCATCACATTCTCCATCTTACAACTATAGCCCATGATGCCAAATCGCCAAATTTGTCCCGCCAAATCACCAAGGCCAGCTCCTATTTCTATATTGTACTCGGCCAGCAACCTCTTGCGCACATCAGCTTCATTAACTCCCGGCATAACGCTAACTGCGTTCATTTGAGGAAGCCTATGGGGTTTGTCAACTATAAAATTCAATCCTAAGGCCTCCAGTCCTGCTTTTAAAGCTTGATGGTTCCTACGATGCCGGAACCAGGAGTTTTCAAGACCTTCCTCTTGCAACATAAGTAATGCCTCATGTAAGGAATAAAGAGAATTGGTTGGTGCGGTGTGGTGATACGTTCTATTGGTATCGCCCCAGTACCCGGTAAGGAGATCTAGATCAAGAAACCAACTTTGAGATTTATTTTTGTTCGGCTTCTCGTGAAGTTTTTCGATAAGCTCATCGCTAAATGTTATAGGAGATAGCCCAGGAGTGCATGACAAGCACTTTTGGCTACCAGAATAACAAGCATCAACCGCCCATTCATCAATGAGAACTGGAATTCCAGCAAGTGAGGTTACCGCGTCCATGATAGTGAAAGCGTTATGCTTTTTTGCGACCTTTGCTAAGTTCTTTGCATCCGATGCGACTCCAGTTGAGGTTTCAGCATGGACAAATGCTAATACCTTGACGTCTTTGTTTGCTTTAAAGGCGTCTTCTACTTTATCTACATCTATTGGTTGGCCCCAAGTATCATCAACAATAATAGGTATCCCCCCGCAACGCTCGACATTTTCTAACATTCGACCACCGAACACTCCATTTCTGCAAACTATTACTTTTTCTCCTGGCGACACCATATTAACAAAACACATTTCCATACCGGCAGAGCCAGGTCCAGAAACTGGAAATGTCATAGCATTGTTGGTCTGAAAAGCATACCGAAGTAACTCTTTTAACTCGTCCATCATTTCCACGAATACTGGGTCTAAGTAGCCAATAGTCGGCCTTCCCATGGCGGAAAAAACCCTAGGGTGGATTTCCGATGGACCAGGTCCCATAAGAGTTCTTTGGGGAGGATAGAACGTATTAATCTTTTTTTTTGGTTTACCAAATTTCATTTGAGCTTTTCTCCAGGACAGTCAAGACAGCCAGGTATTCTAAACTTTCAGGCCAAGTATTAGAAGAAGTATTTGATTAATTGCCACAAAAAAAGGTAACTTATTAAACATAAGTTATACACTTCAATGTTGCTGTATTGATTTCCCAACTTTTGTGTCCAATTCGAGCCCTAAAAAGTTAAAAGCATCAAGATCCAAAAGGTGTGAGGGTGCCAAGCTTTGAAGGGAACTAAAAATAGTATCTGTCCTTCCGGGATACGACTTATCCCATGACCTTAACATTTCCTTAATTTTTATGCGTTGAAGGTTAGCCTGAGAACCGCAAAGATTGCACGGAATTATAGGAAATTTATTAAGGTCTGCATATTTTGATAGATCTACCTCTTTGCAATAAGCCATTGGACGAATCACTATGTGGCTTCCATCATCTGATAACAACTTTGGAGGCATAGTTTTCATTTTGCCGCCGTGGAAAAGATTCAGAAAAAAAGTTTCTATGATGTCATCTCTATGATGCCCCAGAGCGACCTTATTTGCTCCAATAGCCTTCGCTTCCCTGTAAAGGGCTCCCCTACGCAAACGTGAGCAAAGGCTACACATTGTCTTGCCATCCGGTATGATTTTTTTTACTACAGAGTAAGTATCTTGTCTAATAATTTTGAATTTGACCTTTTTGCTCGTGAGGTAGCCGGGCAAAACATCAGATGGAAAGCCAGGTTGCTGTTGATCTAAATTAACTGCAATCAACTCAAACTTAACGGGTGCATATTTTTGCAACTTAGTTAAGATCTCTAGCATGGCGTAACTATCTTTTCCCCCAGAAATGGCAACCATAATCAGGTCTCCATCCGCTATCATGGCATAGTCATTGATTGCTCTTCCGACAAGTTTTCTTAAGCGTTTTTCCAGCTTGTTTGCTTCGTAATTTAATTTTCTTGGGTCCAAATTCATAACTAGCATTTTTGTCGAAAAATTCTTAGCCCAACTCCATCACAATCCTTATAGATATCAGGTTTTTCGCTACTGACTTCCACTGCGATCACTGGTTCTTCTTGTAAGCAACATTGTGCTATTTTTTCGCATAATGTTTCCTGAAGATTAAAATGTTGTGAAGATGCTAATTTAATTATATTTTGCCGAATCTTATCGTAGTCAAGCGTCTCTGATATAGAGTCTTCGTTAGTTTTAAAAGTGTTATTTAGGTGAAGTTTGACATTGAGTAAAATACGCTGCCGTTCAATTTTTTCAGCATCATGTATGCCTATATATGAATAAAGTTTCAGATTGCGGAAAAAAATATAAGTATGATTATCCATGATTTTTCAAGTAGAAGTTTATATTTCAGGTTTCGAATTGAACATCCCGTTTAGTGGGAAAAAGGTGTTGTCCGCCATCAACAGTTAGTGTGATTCCAGTGGTCGCCTTGGCATTAATAAGATAGTGTATGCCATCCACTATGTTGGAAACCTCAGAGCTCTTTCCGAGTAGGGCTTTTTTGTGAGCAACAGAAAAATTTTGTTCAGACTGTTTTCCACTTAATAAGGTGATGCCCGGGGCAAGTCCACAGACTCTCACTCTAGGTGCTAAGGCAAGTGCCAAAGTTCTAGTCGCAGCCTCTAACCCCTGTTTGCTAATGGTGTACGAGAAAAAGTCTGGGTTTAAATTAAAAACTTTTTGATCTAACATGTTTATTATACAGCCATCTTGTTTCTTAGGAAGCTGATCGTGAAAGTCTTTGGATAGTTTAAGTGGTGTGGCCAAATTGATAGATAGTGATTTTTCCAAAAGGTTATCATTAAAGTTTCCAATGTCATCGTACTCAAAAATTGAGGCATTATTTATCAGGAGAGACAAAGGTCCGATCTTTTTTTTGCACTCACTGATCAATGTTCTAGTCTCCTGGGGCTTTGATAAGTCACACTTAATCGCAAAGACCTTAGGACCTTTTAGTGACAGGCGTTCAGCCAATTCGATTGCCTCTTTATGCGAATTGTTATAGTGAATAATGACATCCCAGCCTTTTTGGGCCAACATCTCTACAATAGATCGCCCGATTCTTTTTGCACTCCCCGTAACCAATGCTGTTTTAAGTTCCATTTGATAATAAAGTTTATGATCTGTTATCGCGTGTCGATTTGCTTTAAAATTTTATTCACCACACGCATTTTACTCTAATAATTATTTTTTGTGCTTTGATAAAAAACAAAACATACCAAAACTTACCAGCACTGGACAAGGTTTCTAGAATTCGCACTTTGCGTTTAGAGAAACTAATCAAGCAAGAAATTGCTAATAATAATGGGTGGATGACTTTTTCTAGGTTTATGGATTTAGCACTTTATGCCCCTGGACTTGGCTACTATGTCTCTGGATTTACCAAATTTGGAGAAAAAGGAGATTTTATTACAGCGTCAAGCTGTACCTCTTTATTTGGTGCGACTCTAGCTAGGCAGATATCGGAAATAATGTCACTTACCTCTCCGCAAATAATTGAGCTTGGTGCGGGAGATGGCTCATTAGCTGTTGATATAATAATGGAGCTCGAGAAGCTTGATTCTTTGCCGGCAGCATATTTTATATTAGATGTTAGTCCATATATGAAAACTAAGCAGCAAGATATAATATCGGAGAAAGTACCCCATCTATTATCGCTATTCTCGTGGCTTGATGATGTGCCGGAACAAATAAGTGGAGTGGTATTTGCAAATGAATTGTTTGACGCCTTACCTGTTAATCTTATAAAGGTCGAGGATAAACAAATATTAGAAAGAGGAGTTGCTGTGGGAGGGCATAGTTTTCATTGGTCTGACAAAAAAGCAGAGGGGGAACTACTCAAAGTTGCAACTAACTTAGATCTGCACCCTCCGTATCTAACTGAGATAGGTTTAGTTGGGAGGGCACTAATGGAAAAGTTGGTATCAAATTTTGATACGGCTGTCCTATTGCTTATCGATTACGGTTTTAGAAGAGCTGAATATTATCACCCTCAGAGATCGCAGGGAACATTGCTGTGTCATTATAAACACTATGTTCACGACGATCCTTTTTTTTCTCCCGGTTTGCAGGATATTACTGCCCATGTGGACTTTACAAGTCTTGCTGAGATAGCCAAAACCTTTGATTTAGAGATTCTTGGCTACTGTAGTCAAGCCCAATTTTTGATAAATTGTGGGATAACCGATCTAATTTCGGAAAATATGGATAACGATCGAAGTACCGGTAATTTGCCCTCGCATTTATTAAACAAACTACTATCACCAGGAGAAATGGGTGAGCTTGTTAAGGTGATGGCGGTGGGGAATGCTATGGAGGTCAAGTTGAGTGGCTTTAATGAGAGAGACAGGGGGGGTTCACTTTGAGTAAAATTTTACGGACACCGGAGGATTGTTTCGATAAATTACACGGCTTTGATTATAAGCCGCATTACGTTGAGCGGCTTTCGGGTTACGAAGGGTTGCGAGTGCATTATGTGGATGAGGGGCCAGTGGAGGGAGAGGTGTTTCTTTGTATACATGGACAACCCACTTGGTCATATTTGTACAGAAAAATGATCCCTACATTTACCAAGAGTGGATACCGAGTAATCGCACCTGACCTTATAGGTTTTGGTCGCACAGATAAACCTGTAGATGAGAGAGAGTATACATTTGAATTTCATAGAAAAATGTTGATATCTTTTTTAAAATGGCAAAACCTGAGTAATATTACGTTAGTATGTCAAGACTGGGGGGGGGCTTTTAGGATTGACGTTGCCTATGGAGTTCCCCAAGCAATTTAAAAGACTGATTATTATGAACACCAGTTTAGGTACTGGAGATTATCCATTATCAGACGGTTTTTTAGCTTGGAGGGCATGGGCGGCAAAAAATCCTGATATGGATATCGCTCGCCTCATGAAACGGTCGTGCCCGCACCTTAGTATGCAAGAGGCAGAATCTTACAGTGCCCCATTTCCCGATATGCGGTATAAAGCAGGGGTCAGACGTTTTCCTCAATTGGTCCCAGAATTCCCCAACTCTGCTGGAGCGAAAATTTCCCAAGCTTCTCGCGAGTTTTTGTCAAAAGAATGGAAAGGGAAAAGCTTTATGGCAATTGGTATGAAAGATCCGGTACTTGGTCCGGAGGTCATGAATGCACTCAGAAATCAAATCGCGGGTTGTAATGTGCCTATGGAGGTACGATCAGCAGGGCATTTTGTACAAGAATGGGGTGAAGATATAGCGGCAAGGGCGATAGATTACTTCGAGAAGGTAGTCGGATAGTTTAACGTGCATATTCATGTCTTAGGAATCTGTGGAACTTTTATGGGGGGAATGGCAGCTATTGCCAAAGCTTGTGGGCACACCGTGACGGGGTGTGATGAAGATGTCTATCCCCCTATGAGTACAAAACTGGAAGAAGCAGGAATCGCTGTGACTTCGGGTTGGAATTCTAGCCAACTTTCCATAAAACCAGACCTCTATGTAATAGGCAACATAGTCTCTCGTGGAAATTCGTTGATTGAGGAAATTTTGAGACGAAACTTACCATATGTGTCTGGTCCACAGTGGCTTGGCGAAAATATTCTGCAAGACCGGTGGGTCTTGGGGGTGTCAGGCACTCACGGGAAAACAACAGTCTCTTCAATGCTTGCCTGGATATTGAGTTTTGCAGGATTAAATCCGAGTTTTTTAATCGGGGGAGTTCCAGAAAACTTTGGAGTTACTGCAAAAATTTCTGATTCTCGGTTTTTCGTGATTGAGGCAGATGAATACGATACGGCCTTTTTTGATAAGCGATCTAAATTTTTGCATTACAGACCCCGTACTGTAGTTCTTAATAATTTGGAGTTTGATCATGCTGATATCTTTGCCAACTTAAAAGCCATAGAAACCCAGTTTCATCATCTAATTCGAACTATTCCACCAGATGGTTTAATTGTGTCAAACGGTAACGATAAAAATTTAAATAGGGTTTTGAAAAGAGGTTGTTGGACACCAGTTGAATTATTTAATCAATCCGGAATCGGATGGTCAGCCAAAGAGTTGAGGCCAGGTGAAATTGAAGTATATTTGAAAGGTGAGATGCAGGGAGGGGTAAAAATATTACAAAATGGGGTACATAATTATGCTAACGCTCTCGCGGCCATAAGTGCCGCTAGGCATGCTGGTGTACCCTTGGAAACTAGCCTTGATGCTTTAAGGTTATTTAAAGGCGTCAAGAGAAGAATGGAGTTTATTGGAGAGGCTTCCAATGTTAAGGTTTTTCATGATTTTGCTCATCATCCAACAGCGATAAAGCACACTGTTGAGGCACTTAGGTCTAAGGTTGGGCCTGCAAGAATAATTGTTCTTTTGGAACCTCGTTCTAATACAATGAAATTGGGTGTAATGAGAGATAAGTTAGTAGAGAGTTTGCGTGGTGCGGATAAGATATATGTATTTATGAAAGATCTAAAATGGGAACCTGAGGTCTCTCTTCGTGAGTTGGGTGATAGAGTGGAATGTTTTAAAAACTTTAACAGTCTTGTAAAAAGCGTAGCCCAACAGGCTTCTAGTGGAGATTATGTGTTAATCATGAGCAATGGGGATTTTGGGGGAATGTCAAAGGTTTTATTGGCTGAATTATGACGAAACTAATTTATATACATGGTTTCAATAGTTCTTCATCATCGGTTAAGGCTGGTCTCATTCGGGGAGCACTCACTAGTCTTAAAAACCCGCCAGACTTTGTTTGTCCATCTTTACCTCATAAGCCAAATTATGCCATCAGTATTTTGTCAGAAATTATAAAATCTGAGACCCGAGATTCAGTAACCTTGATGGGTAGCTCACTAGGGGGATTTTATGCTACTTGGTTAGCTAATCATTTTGGCTGTAAGGCTATTCTTATTAATCCGGCAATAACCCCTCATGTTGATTTACGGGGCTACCTAGGGTGCCAAAGAAACTTTTATACACAGGCTGAATATAATTTTACATGCCAACATTTAGATGAACTAGAGGGGCTATATGTTAGAAATTTGCTAGAATACAATTTGTTTTTTTTGATGCATACTACGGGGGATGATTTGCTGGATTGGCGAGTGGCTCGATCACGCTATTTATATTCTCAGCAGCTTATCGTTTGGGGGGGTGATCACGGATTTAGTGAGTTCGATAGATATTTGCAAACAGTTTTCAAATTTGCCCAGATTACATAATATTTTTTAAATTTCTCTATGATGTGCTCAGCGATATTATGCCTGTCAAAACTATAGCATCCCCCATTGCCATACAAGTCGCTATGGTATTTTCACTAATAATACATATGACGTTGCTAGCTATTGAATTTAGTATCCCGGACAACACTAATCCGAATAAGCTTGCAGAACTTGAAATCATTTTAGTAAATAGCAAATCCTTAGTGGCTCCGGTACAAACTAGAATGGTAGCCCAAGTAAGTTTGAATGGTGGAGGTAATACCCGAGAGGATATAAAGTCTAGGACAAATTTGTCGGAAAGGCAGATGTTAGCTGAGGAGTTTATTCAGACTTCGTCAAAGCGAATAGCAAGTTTAGAGGATCAAGCTAGACGCCTAATAGAAACACTTGACGGGGTTTTAACCAACGACCTCGAAAACCAGGCTGTCCCAAGTCATCGAAGTAAAGAAGTTGTGAATGTTGATGCCAGTAATATAAATACTGACATAGCACGTCTTAGAACTCAGATATCAAGAGACTGGTCAGAATACCAAAGAATGCCAAAAAGGGATTTTATCGGGGTGCAGGCCAACGAAGTTATCTATGCTGAGTATGTTGACAAGTGGGTTGAAAAAATTGAGGATATTGGTACCAAAAATTTTCCAAGATCAGGGGGGCAAGAAGGTGTTTATGGAAGCCTCCTAGTTACGGTGTCGATTCGTGCTGACGGCAGTTTAGAAGAAGTCAGAGTAGACAAAGGATCCGGTAATATTGACTTAGATCGTGCGGTAGAGACGATTGTGAAACTATCAAGCCCTTTCGCCCCGTTCACACAAAAAATGAAGCAGAAAACTGACATATTGTCTATTACACGGAACTGGCGTTTTACTCGGAGTGATCTGGATATTGTGGAGGGCCTGTGACTGATAGCTATGCGGTGGTGGGTAATCCTATAAAACACAGTATTTCTCCTACAATTCATAATTTATTTGCTAAAGAGCTCAATCACGACATTACTTATGAGAAAATTTTATCCCCAATAACCCAATTCAATCAGGTGGTAGGTGCATTCCAAAAAAATGGAGGGCTGGGTATGAATGTAACAGTTCCCTTCAAGCAAGCGGCGAGTGAATTGGCTGACACCTCTAGTGAAAGGGTCTGCGAATCGGGTGCAGCTAACGTTCTTATTTTTAAAGAGGGTATTATTCAGGCTGATAATACCGATGGTGTAGGTATGGTGAATGATTTACAGAAAAACATTGGCTTTAGTCTACTTGGTAAAGATGTATTGGTTTTAGGTGCAGGTGGGGCGGCTTGTGGGGCAATAGGGCCAATTTTAAGAGAGAAACCGGGGAGCCTAACAATCGCAAATAGGACTCAATCTAAAGCTTTGTCATTGGTTGATAAATATCGCGTTAAACATCCGGTGGTTTCAGGTGTTGGCCTGGATCAATTGGCCGGGAGGGAATATCAACTGGTTATAAATGCAACATCCAGCAGTCTCCAAGGAAATGCTCTACAATTGCCCCATGGACTTTTTGCACCTGAAGCATTGGCGTACGATATGATGTATGGGGCGAATGCTAAGCAGTTCCTAAGGCTCTGTTCAGAGCAGGGGGCTAAATATACCTGTGATGGTCTGGGTATGTTGGTAGAACAGGCTGCTGAGTCTTTTTTTCTGTGGCGAAATGTAAGGCCGAACAGCAAAACCGTTCTAGATAAATTAAGGAAAAACCACTTTTGATTTTAGTACATCCCAATTTTGACCCGGTGGCACTTCAAATTGGTCCAGTGGGTATCCATTGGTATGGATTGATGTATGTGTTGGCCTTTACATTTGCTCTTGTTTTAGGACGCATGCGAATTAGAAAGCAAGAATGGATAAGTCTCACATATAAAGATCTTGATGACATTTTGTTTTTTGGCGTTATCGGTGTAATTGTAGGAGGTAGGTTGGGATATGTTTTATTTTATAAACCAATAGAGTATTTTCATAATCCATTTCACATCTTTTACGTCTGGGAGGGGGGCATGTCTTTCCATGGCGGACTACTCGGGGTTATTTTGGCCATGGTGGTTTTTTGTCTTAGGCGGAAAAAAAATTGGTTAGAGGTAACGGACTTTGTCGCTCCCTTGGTTCCTGCCGGTTTGGGGGCGGGAAGAATAGGAAATTTTATAAACGGCGAGTTGTGGGGAAGAATTACAGATGCACCTTTTGGTATTATTTTTCCATTGGTGGACGATAATCCACGGCATCCGTCTCAGCTATATGAGTTTTTTCTTGAGGGAGTAGCTTTCTTTGTAATTTTATGGTTTTTTTCAAGAGTTCAGAGGTCAGTTGGGATAATTTCAGGTATGTTTTTACTTATATACGGGTTTGTGAGGTTTTTAGTCGAATTTGCCAGGGAGCCAGACCCATTTCTTGGGGTTTTGTATCTTAATTTAACTATGGGGCAGTGGCTTAGCCTTCCTATGATAGTATTTGGTTTGTTACTAATTTATTTTCCGCAGTTTTGGCGAAAGTAAGGTTGAACTATTATAAAAAAGTTCAATGTATCTACGGGATACAAATTTGTCCTCCAGAAAAAGATTGCTTTTTTTTGGTATATGGGTATCATCGCCCGTTCTCGAGTTTTTTTTTGTGGTCCCAAAGATTTACATATCGGGGGAAAAGATTTAATGACTGAACCGTACTAGCTGGAGAGCAAAGTGACCAACCGACGAGCGAAACCAAAATATAAGATATGCCGGCAGATGGGTGAAAATCTGTGGGGTCGCGAAAAATGTCCAACTGTTAATAAACCCTACGGACCCGGACAGCATGGCAGTCGGCCAAACCGCCCTTCTGTATACGGTGAACAACTTCGTGAAAAACAAAAGCTGCGGGGGTATTACGGTAACATTTCAGAGTCTCAGTTCAAGAGAACATTTAAAGAAGCTTCCAGGCTCAAAGGTAATACATCCGAAAATTTGATTCAACTTCTTGAGTCGAGGCTTGACGCTATGGTTTATAGGCTGAATTTTGTGCCTACGGTTTTTGCTGCACGACAACTAGTAAATCATAAGCATGTTACGGTAAACGGAAAAGTCGTGAACATACCATCCTACAGGTGTAAACCAGGAGATGAGATCGGGGTCAGAGAAAAAAGTCAAAAGATCCCTCTTGTAATTGAGTCCACCGATAAGATGGACAGGGATTTGCCGGAGTATCTCTCGATTGATAAGGCTAAGTTTAAAGGTGTCTATAAGAGAGTTCCACAGTACGATGAGGTTCCCTTTCCTGTGCAAATGAACCCTAATATGGTTGTCGAGTATTATAGTAGATAATCGGATAGTGATGTTTTCACTATAAAAGTAGTACCGAGAGAAAAACCTGAGTTAAAACCTATCAGTTTGATAATCTCGATTGATTCGAGACTTGTGATTGACTTGATGACCCATGCAAGCCCTTTTTTCTGTTGACGCATGTTACTAAGGTTATTTTGGCTACATTTTGGCACTTTTCGCAGAACATAGGGTGTTTTTTTGCATTTTAACAGACCTTATTGCGAGTAAAAAAAAGGTCTCTAGAAATTAGATTATACAGAGACCCTGGGGGATGGGAGGTTATTGGGGATTTAAAGTATTCGGAGACCCTGGTAAATAACCATTAAGCAGCATCCTAGAATCACAAGCTTATAAAGTCTCCGGTTTAAGGATTGGAAACCAGACATTAATATTTGGTTAGGTTTATACATGTGCTTGATCCAATAAGGTTTAAGTTGCAGAAAACACAACATTTAGTAATTTTAAACTTGGTAACACTATATCATGGGTTTTTGATAATTGATACCCATGCCACCAAACTAAAAATCTTGGTTAAAACTCTATTCTTGTACCCAATTCAATAACCCGGTTTGCCGGAATTTGAAAAAATGCGGTCGCACTTCCAGAATTTCGACTCATAACGGTAAAAAGTTGTTCACGCCACAAGGGCATGCCGTCGCCAAATTTAGGAACTAGGGTTTGTCGAGACAAAAAGTATGACGTTTTCATGGGATCAACTGGTAGATCCATTTCTTTCCCTAGAGACAAATCACTCGGGATATTCGGTGTGTCCTTAAATCCGTAAAGAATAGATACCCGATGAAAGCCTGACCGCAGGTTCTCCACATGTAGACAATCATTTTTTGCAATATGAGGGATATCTGCAGTTTTAACTGTTAACAATATTACATTTTCGTGAAGTACTTTATTGTGATTAAGGTTATGTAGAAGAGCATGAGGTACCCCGTCGGACGAAGAGGTTAGAAAAACTGCCGTTCCTGGTACTCTAATTGGTGGATGTTTAAGAATGCTATCTAGAAAGCTGGTAAGATTAATGGCATTAGGAGCTAATCTCCTATCAAGGATAGTTCTCCCGCGGCGCCATGTTGCGAAACAGGTGAAAACAAACAGGGCTATAACAATTGGGAACCACCCTCCAAAAACCAATTTGATAGTATTAGCACTAAATAAAGCTAAATCAGCAATTAAAAAACACCCGAATAGAGGTAGTGCAAGCCAATTTGGCCATTTCCAAAGTGTGGTTACTACGAAAAATACCAGAATGGTGTCTATCGTCATCATCCCGGTAATGGCGATACCATAAGCATTAGCAAGATTATCTGAGCTGCCAAAACCTATGATAAGAGCAATGACCCCCAAAAGAAGGGCCCAGTTAATCCATGGAATATAAACTTGACCAATTTCACTCTCTGAGGTGTGGTGTATATTCAGTCTTGGACAATAGCCTAATTGGATGGCCTGCCGAGTCATTGAATAAGTTCCCGATATTACCGCTTGGGAAGCTATTACTGTTGCTAATGTGGCTAAGATGATAACTGGGTAGAGTGCCCAATTCGGCACCATACTATAAAAGGGGTGGCTAATAGAGGCGGGGTTACCAAGAATTAAAGAGCCTTGGCCAAAATAATTTAGTAGGAGTGCTGGTAACACCCAACAAGACCAGGCAATACGTATCGGGCGAGTTCCAAAATGGCCCATGTCTGTATAAATTCCTTCCGTCCCAGTTATTGCCAGGATGACAGCTCCTAGTGCTAGAAATGCTATTAATTTGTTATTTATAAAAAAGTCAATGGCATAAATGGGGTTTATGGCCTGCAGAACAAGGGGGTTCTCTAGGAGGTTGAAGAGGCCAAGACCACCAAGAACTCCAAACCAGAGAACAGTTATGGGCCCGAAAAGTGCTCCAACACTAGCCGTTCCTTTCTGTTGGATTACAAATAATCCTACAACCACAACGAGAGTAACTGGAATGACAAACTGTTCTAGGGTTGGGGCCGCTACTTTTAGCCCTTCCACCGCTGATAGTACTGAGATTGCGGGAGTAATTATCCCATCTCCATAAAATAAGGCAGCTCCAAATAGCCCTAAGACCATTAGAAGCCACTGTTTTTTGCTACCCGGGCGAGTGGCTCGAAGAACAAGAGCTAATAAAGCCATCATTCCCCCTTCCCCTCTATTGTTTGCAGATAAAATAAAAAAAACATATTTAAGGGTAACTATTAACAAAAGACCCCAGAAAATTAGGGATAAAATTCCTAGAACATTGTTTTGACTTGCAGAGATCCCATAGGTATCCGAAAAGGCGAGGCGCATGGTATATAAGGGACTTGTTCCAATATCACCGAACACTACCCCTATCGCCGCTACCGTCAACATTAAAGAGCTGGACTCATTTCTCTTTTTTTTGCCCATATTATTTAGGTTATAAAACCTTTAGCATTGCTAGTTGGAAAATTACCGGTAATTCTTGTAGTCGGGTTTAACATGAATAGTTTGGATGCATTGGGGATTGGAGGATAATATGGTTATTTTAACCTTCGGAGTAGAACATGACAAAGCAAACTATCTATACATCAGAAGCCCCTGATCCCATTGGAGCGTATTCACAGGGAGTGATAACGGGCAATATCCTATTTGTATCGGGTCAGATAGGGTTAGACCCAACTAAAATGGAATTAAGAGACTCTTTCTCATCACAAGCTAAACAGGTATTCAGTAACTTATCGGCCATCTTAGATGAGGCTGGTACAAACTTGGAAGAAATACTTAAACTCACGGTCTTTCTCACTGATTTGGATAACTTTTCAGTTTTAAATGAGATAATGATAGAGATGTTCCAAAAACCTTTTCCAGCTCGTTCTGTAGTAGAAACTTCAAGATTACCTAAAGATGCGTTGCTAGAAATAGAGGCAATAGCAAAGGTGTAAAAGACCCCATTTATGGAAGAAAAGAAACAACAAAAACTTTCGGGTTCAGTTTCGATTAATTCAAAACTAGAAAAGCTAGGAATTACCAGTTATCAAGACATGGCGTTCCATGTTCCGTATCGATATGACGATGAAACAAAAATAATAGGTTTTGCTGAGTTATCGGTTGGAGATTTTGCTCAAATAGAAGGTACCGT
>CACOJS010000008.1 GCA_902627495.1 Hydrogenophilales bacterium
AATCATCAGTGAAGTATTTATCAATAGATTAAACAAGCGAATTAAACTACAGGCTGATCCGACTGTTATATATGGTATTGGAAATAAATTTGATGGAAATTTGAGAAAGAAAGATCTGATTACCGACACAGCGTATAATACTTATACAAGGTATGGGTTGCCACCCACACCGATTGCTCTGCCAGGAGAGGGTTCTATTGAGGCTGTTTTGAATCCTTCGAACACAGGTTCTTTATATTTTGTATCTAAGGGTGATGGTACCCATTATTTTTCAAAAACTCTCAGAGAACACAATCTAGCAGTCAATAAGTTTCAAAGAAGAAAAAATGCAAGGTAAATTAATTACATTTGAAGGGATAGACGGAGCTGGAAAGTCATCTCAGATAGAGTTAACACAAAATTTTCTTAAAACCATTAACAAGAAAACCATTGTTACTCGAGAACCTGGCGGCACTAGCTTTGGGGAAAAATTGCGTAGTCTTATATTAGACTCTGATCATTTGCTTTCTGAAACCGAAGTACTGCTCATGTTTGCAGCACGTCTAGAGCATCTGCATAAGGTTGTTTTTCCTGCACTCAATGATGGCACTATGGTGCTGTGTGATAGATTTACTGATTCAACTTATGCTTATCAGGGCGGAAACGGCGTGGGATTTAACAAAATTAAAACAATGGAAGATTGGGTTCACTTAAACTTTAAGCCTGACTTAACATTTTATTTCAAAGTGCCAGTTGAAGTAGCCATTCAGCGCATAAAATCAACCAGGGGATTTGATAAGTTCGAGCAATTAAGAACTAATAAATTGCATGAAATTAAGAAAATATATGAAAGAAGAGCCACTTTAGAGCCCAATCGCTTTGTGATAATTGACGGAAATAACACAATTGAGGAAGTTAATAAAACTATAGTAGAGGCCTTGACGGCCTTTTTTACTAAGTTGTAAAGGTTTTTACTAATATGTCTAAATCCTCCATGCCTAAAAATGAATTATCAAAAATGCCATGGCTGCTACCGGAGGCGGGGTTTACTCTAAAGTCGGCGATACCGAAGGCAATTCTTTTTTATGGTAGGGAAGGAATCGGCAAATTTCTAATGGCAAAAAGTTTGGCAAAGAAAATATTATGCCCGTACTCATCCAATTTTGAAACCTCCTGTGATGAATGCAAAGACTGCCATATGGTGAAGATTAATGTGCATCCTGATTTGATTATTCTTCCTAATCAGTTTGGAGATGGGTCAAAAATTAATGTAGAAGATATAAGAGGCTTGCAAAATTTTGCAACTAAATCTTCCCATCGAGGTAAAAGTAAGATGGTGATACTAAACAAAGTTGACCAGCTTGGTCATCATGCTGGAAATGCCGTGCTAAAGCTCTTAGAGGAAGATCAAACTAATACCTTTTATTTCCTAATAGCTGAAAAACTATCAGAGGTAATCCCTACCATTAGAAGCAGATGCTTGAAAAGTAATATTAAGCAACCCAGTAAAGAGGTAGCACTCAAATGGCTGTCTGAGAATACAAGACATTCGACAGATATTTTATTAAATAGTCTGGCAATTTCAGGATTTGCTCCGTTAAAAGCTAAAGACTTACTTGACAATAAAGAGTTCTGGGATGATCGTACTAGTTTACTTAGGGCTATGACTGATCATGATGATTTAGACGGATTCCTTGCCATTAGTGAAAGAATGGAACCGTCACTTGTTGCTAATATATTGTTAATGTTAGCCTATGACATCCTGCTGTATCAAAGCATTGGTCAAATTCGGTATAATTCTGATTACGAAAGATTCATAAGTAATATTTCAAAAACAGCAATCAGAAAAACTTTGTTTGAATGGTATTCATCAATAATCGTTTATTCCAAACAAGCATCTCATGGATTGAACAATAGATTGGCACTCGAAGCTCTATTCTTATCATCACCAATTTAAGTTGAAACAAAGGAAATTTTATGTTCGTCGACTCACATTGTCATATTAATTTTCCGGACTTTGCAAATGATCTAGATGGTGTTTTGGAAAGGATGGCAGAATCTAAAGTTGAAAAAGCTCTTTGTGTTTCGGTCAATCTAGTCACTTTTCCTGATGTGCTAAAAATAGCCACACGATATGAAAATGTCTACGCATCTGTTGGTATTCATCCAAACGAAAAAGAGACAACTTCCAAAATAAGCGTAGATGATTTGTGTTTGTTATCTGATCATAAAGAGGTAGTTGCTATTGGAGAGACTGGATTGGATTATTTTAGGGCGGAAAAAGGAAGTCTAGAATGGCAAAAGGCACGATTTAGAGCCCATATTAAATGTGCTAGGGAAGTGCAAAAACCGTTAATAATACATACTAGAGATGCCAAAGAAGATACAATAAAAATAATGAGGGAGGAGGGAGCGGAGAAAATTGGCGGGGTAATGCACTGCTTTACTGAAACATTTGAAATGGCTCAGGAAGCTATGGATATGGGATTTATGATATCTTTTTCTGGCATTGTTACATTCAAAAACGCATCTCAAGTTAAAGAAGTAGCCTCCCGAGTACCTTTGGAATTCATTTTAATTGAGACTGACTCCCCATATTTGGCGCCGGTGCCACACCGCGGAGCCACTAATGAACCGTCCTACGTAAGATACGTTGCCGAGGAATTAAGCAAAATAAAAAGTACGGATCTGAGTAAGATTGCACTAACCACAACTGACAACTTTCATAAACTATTCAAGGTCTAAGTAAGCAGACTAGAGAGCTTATCTACATATTCGCTGGTAAAGTATCGTGGCTTTCCAACTCTAAACCTGACTGCCCACATTTAATCTTATCTTTTGCGTAAACCTCCATACCCGGCTGAACCCATGATGGGTCATCTAAAGTTCCAATTTTTATCCAATAAACACCAGGTGTAACATCAGCATCCGAATATAACGGGGAACCACAATTCCCGCAGAAAAATCGTTTAACTTTACCCCCGGAATCACCAAGCGTAACGTGTTCTTTTACGTATTTGTTGCTAATCCACTGAAAGTTATCAGCCACAAACCCAGCAACGACTGAAAATGGTGAGGCAGTTTGCTTTTTGCAATCGGCACAGTGACATATAAATTCCCCCACTGCCACTCCCTGAAGAGAGTATTTTGTCTTACCACAAAGGCAACTCCCAGTCTTTTCCATAACCCCTCCCTCTAAAAGTTGATCTGTTAATGTTAAATCTAACATAAATCCACGAGTTTATTAATTTTTGCTAGGCTTTTTGACAAATAAGGAAAAAAAAAATTTTAAAGAAACCATCAAAATGAAATTATTGTATTATTTATGTATAAAAGAAATTTAAAATTTGTTGCGATATTTACCATTAGTGTTATACGATGATTGAACATTACGAATTGAGGATAATTTCTCTCGCCAACCTGCCCGTCCCTTGGCAAGGTGGTAAGCAGTATAAGAATGTGGTTTCTGATTGAAACAAATAAATTGGGTACCCAGCCTTTTTAAGTGATGTGAACTAGGATTAGTTTGCGCGACAACAAAAATACAAAAAAATCTTAGTTCTTATTGATTTTTTCATTAATAAAGTGGTTTTGCGTTTTATGGGAGGTCGCAGATGATCAATTATGCAATGAAAGTAATAAAACCCACCGTTTACGGTCTTTTGATATCGTTAGGGGTAATCTTGAAGGTTAGTGCTCAGGGGGTAGTAACCAACGAGATGCTATTAACAGCTCAGGAAGACCCTAATAACTGGTTAATGGCAACGGGAAACTATACCAGCAACAGATACAGTAAATTAGGACAAATTAACACTAACAATGTCAGGAAGCTTGTACCGAAGTTTATATTTTCCCTGGGAACATTAGATGCTCAGAACACTACACCCGTTATTAATAACGGAATAATGTATGTGACCGCATCACATGGCAAGGTGTATGCATTAAATGCAGAAAGTGGACAGGAAATTTGGAAATATTCCCATCAATTGCCGGAAGGAGTGGCAGGTGTGATGTGTTGCGATATTGGGAATAGGGGAGTGGCACTCTACGGGGATAAAGTATACGTTGCCACTCCAGATGCACATGTTGTAGCACTTGATGCTAAAAGTGGTAAAGTAGTTTGGGATGTCACTATTGGTGAATGGGAAAAAGCCTACACAATGACAGTAGCCCCTCTGATAGTTAAGGGAAATGTTGTGGTCGGGTTATCTGGGGCAGAGTATCCTACCCGACTATACATTGAAGCTCTAGATGCTGAAACGGGAAAACAGGCATGGAGAACTTATACAATTCCTGGACCTGGAGAACCCGGGCATGAAAGCTGGGGATCGGCGAGGGCAGCAAAATATGGCGGATCTTCAGCCTGGATAACTGGCTCCTATGACCCAGAATTAGACCTACTGTACTGGGGCGTAGGAAATCCTAATCCAGACTGGGATGGAACTGTCAGACCAGGTGATAACCTTTATTCCAACTCCACCCTTGCTCTGAACCCCGATAATGGAGAGATTCAATTTTATTTTCAATACACTCCTGCTGATGTCTGGGACTATGATGGGAATAATGAACCTATTCTAGTTGACTATGGTGATGAGAAAGTCTGGCTACATGGAGATCGAAATGGGTACCTTTATAAAATAGATAGAACTAATGGTAAGTTCAGGTATGGCAAGGAAATCTCAAAAGTAAACTGGAACACTGGTTTTACTAAAGAAGGCAGACCAATTTGGAACATGGAGAAAGTTCCTACCTATGAATATGAGGCCAAAGATATTTGTCCTGCTTCAGAGGGCGGAAAATGGTGGAATCCTATGACGGTCAACCCTGAAACTGGCTGGGTATTTGTACCTAGCAGAGAAATTTGTGTTGACATCAAGAGTGCACCACTCGGTGAGGGCTTAAATCCAGATGAAATCACCGAGGGCAAACCTTATTGGGGAATAGGTACCATTGGTTGGAACACTGGGTATGGCCAACTGGTGGCTTTTGACGGGAAAACCGGTGAAAAAAAGTGGGTGGTAAAAGATCGTTCTCCATTTACCAGTGGTTTACTGTCCACTCGAGGGGGACTGGTTTTTGCAGGAACTCCAGAGGGTGAGTTTAGAGCTTATCATCAAGATACTGGAGAGGAGCTTTGGTCTTTCCAAACTGGTTCAGGAATTTTTGGTAGTCCTTCAACATATACAGTGGATGGTAAGCAGTATGTGGCTGTACCATCTGGTTTTGGAGGATGGACTGGGTGGGCACATTTTGGAGAAGGTGGTGCTCCCTGGTTAAAAGGTAGTCGTAAGGGAGGAATAGTGGTTGTTTTTGGTTTATCCGACTAATACCGTCTTTACAGAAAACAATTGGGAGAACCCTTAACTGCTAATTAAGGGTCTCCCAGTTTTTTAGCTCAACGAAAAATTTATCATGAGATATTTATTATTATTTGGCCTCATAAGCTGTTTACTAGCTGGCCTACCAGTTCATGCAGGGGCAGGCGACAGTAGCTCTTCAGCTACTAATATACCTACTAAAAACCCCTTTCCGATCAATGCAAATACTGCGAAAGAGGGCAAGAAACTTTGGCGCAAAGGAGGATGCTACAGTTGTCATGGTGGTAATGCTGAAGGTGGGGTTGGGCCAAGTCTACAGGATGATGTTTGGGTTTATAAGCCTACAGACAGTATGTTATTTAAAACTATCGCAAAAGGTCGGGCTGGGACTGTAATGGTGGGATGGGAGAAAGATTTATCTCCGGATGAAATTTGGAAAATAATTTCTTACATAAGGTCTATTTATACTGGGGATCCTAGTAAAATCATTTGGTAGGTACACATAGAGTTGTCCGTTCGTGACTCTGTCGTTTGTACTCGATTGCTTTTGCAATATCTCTTTCAGCAAAAGATTGAGACTCTTTACCATTGAGCACTAAGAATTGGTGATTTTTCCCTAAGGTTTCCTCAAAGCTAGCTTGCACTCCACTGCGGAGACAATCTTGATATGTGTGGTATCTTAAACCTGAATCCCAGATACCAGACAATAATACAGATATAAGTGCCCATTTCATCTATAAGTTCTCATCTCATTTATGTCGCATAATGTATGTTATGTAAAATAAGTAATAAGATAAATTACCGATCATAGCCTGCCCTCCTAGCGGTAAGGTTTTCTCTTTGTTTCATAGAGGCTAATAGCAACGCTAGAGGCAACATTAAGGGATTCAACGCATGAAGACAAAGGAATATTCAAAAATGATTCAATATTGGACTCAACCAGATTACTTAAGCCTCTTCCTTCAGAACCTACCACCAGCATTAAAGGAGCCTCTAGACGAAATTGTGTTATCGACTCTCCTCGTTTGGAACTTAAGCCCAATTTTCTCCCTTTAAAGTTTCTTAGGACCAAATTTATATCAGTGTTGATGCATTTTTGATGAAATTGAGCTCCCATGCCAGCCCTGAGGCTTTTAGGTGACCAAATTTCACCACATTCCTTTGATAAAACCACTAAATCAACATCGAAAGCCGCACAAATTCTTAAAATAGCCCCTATATTTCCTGGGTCTTGAACTCCATCAACCCCCAAGAGTAATTGATACTCATCAAAAGTAGAGAAGCTTTCCATTGGTGGTATAGGAATAATGGCTACTACACCTTGGGATTGTTCAACTGTAGAGATCTTTGGAATTAATCTATCTGGAACAACTGAAATGGTGGCATCTTCGATATTTGGTAGAGTTTGATGGTCACCTGCCTCAAAAACACTTTTCGCTAAAATAACATCTATTCCTACCAGCCCAAAATGACCTGCATACTCACTAATGAGTTTCTTTCCATCTAACACAGTTTTATTGAACTTTTTTCTATAACTATTTGTTTTGATGATTTTCTTACAAGACTGGATAATCTTATTTTGAGAGGATTCAATAAAATTAATTTTCATCTGATGGATATTTATAATAAGTACAGCTTCGATTGGACAATATTCATTTTAGAGGTCAGATGAACCTTCCATCATTCTTAAGGGGGTATACTCGATAACAGACTCATTGTTCTGATTCAAAACATTATTTTTTGTTCTAACTAGACCCCTATTTGAGTTTTTTGTCTTTCTAGCTTCAATCACCTCTAATTCCACGTGAATTGTATCTCCCACGAAAACAGGTCCCCCCACATTTAATTCCATGTTTAAAAAGGCCAGACCCGTACCTTGCCCGGTTGAATTCAAAGTAAGCCCTTCAGCTAGCGATAATACCAACATGGCGGGTGCAGCATGCCCTTTCATGGCACTATGTTTTTCTCTAAATTCTCTATCAATAAATAAAGATTCAAGCATACCAGCACAAGAAACAAAATTCACAATATCCGTTTCCGTTATAGTTCGCCCAAATGTTTTGAATTTCTGGCCAATCTTAAGCCTATCCCAATAAAACCCTCTTCCAACTAATTCCATATCCACCAATCTCCAAAAAACATACTTAATTACAGATATTTAACATATTAACAGAAATTTAAAACTGAAACGATTTGTGACGATACTGTATTAGATGGAGAACCGCATTCTAAATCTGATCAGATATTCTGATGGAATTTCTATTAAGTATATATTTTTAATAGTTTTTTTTAGTAATGTTTTGGGATATACCAATGTTTTAGCACATACTAACTCTGTCTGCTATGTTAATTCGGGACCAGGGTCAGTAACCTTTTGGTATGGCTCATGGCATTCAAGTGTAAGCTTTAATGAGGGTGAGTTAAAACTCACCGGCACAGGGGCAACAAGCTACGGCCCCACTATAGTTGAGTTTACGGAATTGGTTCATACAACCCCTACAGGTTGTATTTCAGGAACCAATTACTTCAATACAGATGGTACTGATCTCATAGCCTATGGATCCAATACTGGTATTAATTGGCAATCTTACACTTGGCAGGGAGTAACTTTCACAGGCCTGGCGATAGGAAGTTATGTTTTTGATTACATTGAAAAAGGACATGCTGAATCAAGTTTTCCAGGTTCTCCTTCAGCTGACTGGCAGCCTGTAGCAGGCATAAAGACTGCCGCCGTAACTCTTGACTCAGCGGCTATTGGAAACACTGTTTCATTATCAAGTACTGTTCCGGTTGATAATGCAACAGAAGTGAACCTTACCGTAAAGACGGTTGAGCTGGTATTTGACCAAGTTGTAAACATAGGATCTGGAGTAATTAAGCTAATTAAAACGGCCTCAGATACCTTAGTCGAGTCCCTTAATATTTCCAGTGGCAGTATATCGGGTGGTGGAACTAACACAATAATTGCAACCTGGACAAGTGCGTTAGAACATTCAACCGATTATTGCATTCAGATAGACAGCGGGGCACTTGAGGCAACTGATGGCACCGACTATACCGGCATTTCAGACAAGACGACGCTAAATTTTTCAACGATGGGCCTGCCCTATCTAACATCAACCAGTCCCTCTGATAATGCTACCAACCTGTCTGTAGCAACACATACGCTAGAGCTCAATTTTAATGAAGCTGTTAGTGCCAATTCTGGAAATATCACCCTTGTTAATACCACTACAGGTCAGACTGTTGAGACTTTTAATGTTTCTGGTTCAAAAATTACTGGCTGGGGAGGTACTAAACTTTCAATATCTATCAGCGATACTCTGTCCGTAGCAACTAATTATCACATTCTGATTGATAATACGGCCATAAAAAATTCTGGTAGTGCTACTTATGGAGGAATTTCTGACCAAACAACGTTTAATTTCTCAACATCCTCCGATGGAATCGTAACGCTAATCAGCTCATCTCCAGTAGATAACTCAAACGATATTGCTATTGACAACCGTACCCTACTTCTTAACTTTAGTGATAGTGTAATTAAAGGTTCAGGAAAAATACGACTTTTCTCTGCTAGCAGCGAATCAGAGGTTTTCTCCGTAGATGTTTCAAGTGCAGGCGTTATTGGGGCAGGATCTCCCAATATTTCAGTTACTTGGCCAGATTGGCTAGAGCCTGATATGGATTATTATGTCAACATTGACTCAACAGCCTTCACCAACTCTCAAGGTCAAATTTATGCGGGGATCAATAACCAAACGTCACTAAATTTCAAGACCACAGCGACCCCCTCCTCCCCTTGGAATGATCCTGAAATAGTTGCATTAGTCGAAGCTCAAACAGAACTTGTTGATAGGCGACTGTATGAGTCCATTAGACCAATTTTAGATAGACTTGATTGGTTTAGGCGAAATAGACACAATAGGAACCAATCTATTCAAAATATCGATGTTGATATTGTCCACCCTGTTGTTGAGTCCATTAAGGATAGTCCTGCCTTGGATGCTCTGGCTTTGATTGAGTCTGAGTTTTTTGATGAACTATTTAATGCAGTACCGGTAGAACCTTTGGAGCTGGAGAACAATTGGGCAGTCTGGTCTGCTGGTGATGTTACAATCGGCAAGGTTGGTGAAAAAGCACGTTCAAGTTTCAAACACTTCCAGTCTAACGGGCTTACCATTGGTCTAGATAAAAAAATTAATGACCGGGCATTATTGGGGGCAACTATTAGAGCGGGAAACGATAAAACTGATATAGGAGTCAATGGAGCTCACCTTGATACAGTGGATTTTGGCCTTGCGGTTTATCATACTTGGGTGATCTCAGACTCCTATTTTGTTGATTTAATTCTCGGAGCGAACCAATACAACATAAAAACCCATAGAGAACAGGGCTTTGGCAATCCGATTACAGGAAAAAGGAAGGCATATCAAGGTTACCAATCAGTAGCATTTCAACGGGAAATAATATTCGAAGATCTTTTTATTACCCCCTACTCGCGGTTGGATATTGGCTATACTAATCTTCGCCCTTTTGATGAAGTTGGAGGAAATGCTGCCATCTCCTTCAGAGAACAACATGTCAGACACGTAAAAACCAACCTAGGGCTCCAATTTGATTATCTTTTCGTCACTAGCCTTGGGAAACTTAGGCCCTACTCAAGGATTGAATATGCACTAGATCTAAGTAGCAGCTCCGTTGTATCTGCCTCCTATGTAAATCTGCCGGATACAATCTATCATTCAAAGATTCATGATCTCAGAGGGAACAATTGGAAATATGGCCTCGGGCTTGACTTGACGTTTCTTACAGGCTGGTTAGCTGCTAGTTACGAAAGAATTGAGGAGTCTGAAGATCGTAATGACCATCAAACCAGTAGAAAAAGTGATAATTTGAGGATAAAGTTTATGTTTACCTTTTGAATATAAATATATGTTTACATTATATTATATTATATTATCTAAAAAATAATTTACTTTAAAAATTTCACATTACCAAACATCAACAAATCTATAATTTTTATGTCTTTTTTTTGTTTTTTTAGCCGCTATTAGACCTTTCTGCAACCAATCACGAGTTTCTTTAGGGTCGATTACTGCATCAATCTCAAAACTACCCGCTACCGAAATAGCTTTTCCCTTATCATACATTTGGCCAACAAGTTTGTGGAATAGAGCGTTTCTTTCTTCTGTACTGTGAGTAGATTCCAACTCCTTTCGAAAACCAAGTTCCACCGCCCCCTCTAGGCCCATTGGCCCCATCTCCGCAGTTGGCCAGGCTATTGTGAAAAATGGCTCGTGAAATCCACCGCCCGCCATTGCCTGAGCTCCAAGCCCGTACCCTTTCCTAACAACAATGGTAAATAGAGGAACAGAAAGGTTAGCCGATACAACGATTAGGCGTGCCCCTCGTCTAACCGCTGCAGTTTTTTCGCTCTCAGGGCCAACCATAAAACCGGGAGTATCGCATAATGAAACCACTGGAATCCCAAAAGAATCACACAATTGCAAAAACCGCCCCCCCTTTTCCCCTGCATCTCCGTCTATAGCACCACCAAGATGAAGAGGATTATTTGCAATTAAGCCAAAAGCATGGCCTTCTACCCGAATTAAAGCGGTGTAAAGGCCCACCCCATAGTCTTTTCTCATTTCCACTACAGAGCCGTCATCAGCAAGATTCATTATAACTTTCCGCATATCATAAGCTCGCAATCGGTTTTCCGGGACCAAATGCCTCATAACCCTTTGATCTGAACAACTCCATTTAGCCTTATTTCCTTGAAAGAAGCCTAAAACTTCTCTCGCAACACTGGTTGCCTCTCTTTCATCTTCGCAAACAAGGTCAACCACACCATTACGAGCCTGAACGCTGATGGGACCAATATCCTCAGGTTTATACTTTCCTAGCCCACCATGCTCAATCATGGCTGGACCAGCAAGGCCGATATTTGAGTTTTTAGTAGCAATAGTGATATCGGCACATCCAAAAATCACTGCATTCCCGGCAAAACATCTCCCAGAATTAATGGCAATGCGCGGTGCTATACCGTTAATTTGAGGCCATGTTGTAAAAGTCTCAAGATCTAGCCAGGCGTTATTAAGCTCCTCTGCATCCACATCACCTGGGCGGCCCCCTCCACCCTCGGTGAAAAACACCACCGGCGTTCCCCAATCCTTAACAAGCTCAAATACCCTATCCTTCTTTTTGTGATTAATTACCCCTTGGGTACCAGCAAGCACAGTGTAATCATAAGCTAAAATCGCACAGCGAGAGTCATGTTTGCCAAAATAGTTGGCATTTACTGTCCCAAAGCCAGCGATCATGCCATCAGCTGGCGTGTTCTGCTTCAGGTCATCAATGGATCGTCTTCGCCGTTGAGCAGCAATGGCCAAAGCCCCATATTCCATGAAACTTCCATCATCACACAAATCTCCAACGTTTTCTCGGGCAGTTCTGCCTCCAATTTTTCTTCTCTTTGCAATAGCTTCCGGCCTATTTTCATCTAACCCTAGCTGATGACTAGCTATAACCTCACTTAAGTCTGCTCTTTCAGCCTCCAATTTAACCGGGGCCTGTTCTTCAATTGAATCCTGGGCATCCCCTGTTGGCATCACGACACAAATAACTCCCAATTCCTCGATCACATCCCCTTCACCGACTAGGACTGCCTCTATATTACCGGAGTATGGTGATCGAATTTCATGATGCATCTTCATGGCTTCAAGAAGAGCCACCTGATCGCCTTGCACAATAGATTGACCCTCTGTGACGTTAATCTCAACTACGCTTGCTCTCATTGGAGCAGAGATACCTTTTTGATCCTTACCCAACTCCTGCATTTTTGCCTCGACATGAGGCGAGAGACCCTCATCAGGCATTATTACCTTGCGGGAAGGTAACTTTATCAACTCTCTGACTAATTTTGAGGCATTTTGATCGAGATAAGTAGTATTAATACGGCCTTTTGCTAACTTCTCCTCTTGGCTCAAAACCATCAGCAGATCCAGATTGTTCTCCACTCCTTCAATTTTGAATTCATCCATTGCTCGACGGGCTCGACTTAACAATTGATCAAAATCAAGATTTGGCACACTTATAACGAGTTTGGCTAATAGCGAATCAAATGAGATAGGGGTTTCATAACCAGGATAAGCACTAGCATCAATTCTTATTCCTGGGCCAGTAGGAACCTCATAATGGCTCAGAACGCCCCCCTTCGGTATTACGTTTCCCATGCTGTCAATTTTTTCAGCATTTATCCTAAACTGAACAGCACAACCTTGTGCTAGAGGAGTCTCCGACAAACCAAGATCGCTTAACTCTTGCCCATTAGCAATTTGAATCTGTAGCTTGACCAGATCTAACCCGCAGATCTGTTCAGTAACAGTATGCTCCACTTGTAATCGTGCATTAGCCTCAATGAAGTAAAAAGAATCACTTTCTGTATCTACCAAAAACTCAAATGTACCCAGTCCTTTATACCCAACTGATGAGGCCATTTTTAGCGAGGCATTGAGAAGGTCGTCTCGAATTCTTATATCAAGCCCCGGGGCAGGTGCAAATTCTATTAACTTTTGATGTCGACGCTGCAGGCTACAGTCTCTTTCCCATAGATGATTAACCCCTCCTTTCCCGTCACCTACAATCTGAACCTCAATATGACGTGCTTCCTTTATAAACTGCTCTGCGTAAAGTCGATCATCTCCAAAGGCATTGTCAGCCTCCGTTTTCGCCTGATTAAATAACTGACTGCAGTCCGACGGATCTAAAACAACCCGCATGCCTCGTCCGCCTCCGCCCCCCGCAGCCTTAATAATTACGTTTATACCGGTATTTTGCTGAACAAAATCTGTCAACTCTTCTGAATTTTTAAGAGTTCCTGACGTCTCAAGAACAGGAATACCCAGTTCTTTTGCATAAGCTAATGCTGCTAATTTATCCCCGAATAAGCTTAACTGATCCACAGAGGGACCAATAAATATTTTCCCAACCTCTATAACTTTTTCTGCAAATTCGGCATTTTCTGATAAAAACCCATATCCTGGGTGTATAGCATCGCATTTATTATCTTCAGCTATTTTTATGATTTTCTCTTGATCAAGATACGCTTTGGGCCCCAACCCCCCAAGTCCAATAGCAGTATCCACAAAATCCAAATACCTTCCGGCCTTATCATCATCGCTAAAGACCCCTACTGTATGTATGCCTATTTCCTTGGCTGAACGATGAATTCTGTGAGCAATTTCTCCACGATTGGCAATCAAAATTCGACTTATAGTCACGATTCCCCCCAAAAAATCAGTTATCTAATAGAAATTAGGCTATCCTTAAGAATTGTTATGACACGATCTCTTGAAAGCCATGAAAAAAAACCTCCAAATCACTATACCGGAACTTCCAACTGGAAAGCTAACAGAATCACATTTCAATTTAGTTGAGGATGTCATTCCATCCCCTGCTAAAGGTCAGGTTTTACTAAAAAACATCATTTTGTCAATTGATGCAGCCAATCGAGCTTGGATGCAGGGAACCACTTATCGAAAAGCCATAGAGCCTGGAGATGTCATGCATGGCTACAGCATATGTCAAGTAGAGGAGCCCAATGGCTCTCATTTTAAAAAAGGAGATTTTGTTTTTGCTGAAATAGGTTGGCAACAATATGGGGCTGTCAACACTCATGAAATTACCTCTTGTCCAGATCATAAGCCTTTAAGTCACCTGCTATCTGTTCTAGGTATTGCTGGGAAAACAGCACACCACGGACTTATCCAGGTGGGAAAAGTCAAGGAGGGGGAAACCTTGCTCGTGTCTGGGGCAGCTGGATCAGTCGGTAACCTTGTAGGCCAATTTGGCAAATTAAAAGGAGCAAAAGTGATTGGTATCGCCGGTGGCAAAGAAAAATGTGACTGGTTGGTTGATGAAGTGGGATTTGATGCCTGCCTTGACTATAAAGCAGGTAAACTCGGTAAGGCTATCGCACAAACCTGCTCGGGTGGAATAGATGTTTACTTTGATAACGTGGGAGGAAATATCCTTCAGTCAGCTTTATTCAATATGAATCAGCATGGGCGAATTGTTTGTTGTGGAGCCGTCTCTCTCTACGATGGCCAACCCCTTGCTGGCCCGATGGGGATTCCCGGTTTACTTGTAGTCAAACGATTAAGAATGGAAGGTTTTATCGTATTTGACTTTCCCGACAAGGACGCGGAGGCAGAAAACGAGATTAAAACTTGGATTGATCGTGGTCAAATAAAAATTTATGAAGACATTATTCACGGTTTATCAGAAGCTCCTAAAGCCCTGGTTGGGCTCTTACGTGGCGAGAATCGCGGAAAAAGAATGATACAGGTAACCAAAATATAGAATGTGTAAACTTAAAGCAAATCAATCTATAAAAAAACCATAAGAACATAAGTTTATATGTATTAACTCATCCTATCTAATATTTTACTTGAAGTTGTATTCTTGATAAATTTTCCATGGAATGGTCAATATTCCTCCACTTTCCAATGGGTATACAGTTTATAAACCGAGTCAAGGCTATTGGAGTCAAGCATTTTCTCAACCTTGATAAAACCTTCACTTGCAGAGAGGTTATTATTTAGTTCATGATTTGCTATGCTAGTCAGCATATGCCACCAAATCCAAGTGTGCTGCTGAAGGTCATTTACTATCTTGAGGGCCTTTTCATAGTTCCCTCGTACCTAGTATACCCACCATAGGCCGTAATTATCTCCAGGAAACATATTAGCTTTGTCCAGCCGATTAGCTTTTTCTAATATTTCAACTGCTTCCTGCCAACGACAACTCCCCGAGGTGTACTTACCAAAATCCGCCTTTACGTCCATAATCTCCTCTGAATTACCTCCCCCCAGAGTTTTTGATAACCCGTTTGACTCAAAACCCGCAGGTCAGTAGGCGATAGCTCAAGTGCGCCCTTTTTGAGAGGAAACAACATCCTCTATGATTTTCGTACATTCCTTGAAATTTCTGCGTGTTACCTGTTCCTCTTCACTCATTTTGGCAGAATAGTCGACCACATCCATTGCCAAGATGGCTGCTAACTTTCTTTCAGCTGATTCCATAGCCGACAATCCCCCTTAATTGGTATCTAGACATGGCATAAAAAGTAATTCATTCAAGTCCGTTTTCAATGAAGGTGGGTTTGAAAATCTCAAAGAAATTACTTGCATTCCAAAATTCATATTCTTTCCTCCAATCAGACAGTTTGTTAGACTTAGCCTCAAAGGCCGCACTAAAATGTGCATCCGCTTTATCTTTATTTATCAGTCCAGCCTGTGAAATACCCACTTTAAAATCCCACCAATAAAAACCTGGTGCGGGAGCTCTTTCCATCGCCTGGAGAGCCAAAGAATGCTCACCTCTTATAGAGTAATAATCATGCAAGGCATAATTCTCATAAGGAAAATTATTGGTGGTATCAAGTTCATACGCTTTTATGAGGTACTGAAACGCAGTTTGCCATCCACAACGCCCAGAAGCGTATGTTTGGGGCTTTGCATCAAAGTCGGTTAATTCTTCGATGCTGCAATCTCCTGCCCATAGCATGCTCTGACCCACATTTCCTAGAACTTCTGAGCTGGCTGGTGCTAAGCTTACTGCTTTTTCCCCCGCCTCATACATCGCCTGCCAATCGCCCTGAAAAAATAAGATTTTTGCCTTGTGCGAGTAAGCCATAGCTGATTCTGGGTCTAGTTTTAGGGCATTATCAGCTGCCTGTAAGCCCTCATTAAGCGATTCTTTTGTAAAGGTTCCAAACAGCGAGTAACCCCAAGCTATTTCATGAGATAAGTAAGTCCATGCATCAGTATACGAGGGATCAGAAACTACTGCTGCCCTGAGGCACTCGAGCGCCTGGTTGTGAGTTTCTGATGTCCACGTCTTATGGTGAACCTGGGTGACATATGTCACACATTCATATGCTGATAGATTGTCTGTTCCTTTTTTCTCAATTTCTTTGGCAATATCACGAGCAAGGATCGCACCGTTGCCCACTAGCTCATTAATTACGCCCTTCACTATTTCATCTTGTAATTCAAAAATATTGCTAGCGGTCATAGATTTATCATAGGTTTCGGTCCAAACTGTGGATAAGTTTAATGCATCCAACAAATTTACCGATAGCCTTATAGTATCTCCAGCTTGCCTGACATTCCCACTAATTATATAGCTAGCGCCCGTTTTTTCTGTTATTTGCTCTAAATTCTCTGGACGTTTCCCGAGATTGATGACATTCATACTTTTGGCTGCTCGACTTAGTCCATTGGCGAGATCGCTCGATATACCATTCGCAAAGTTAATCGATGAATCGGTCCCTAGATTTTCCAGTGGTATCACAACCAGCGTGTTAAGCTCGGCAGGAGCTGAATTCTCTTCCTGTGGCACTTGCTGGTTATTAGTGAGGGCAAACACAATTGCGCCTATCCCTATTGCGCCTGCAATTGCCCAATTTATATTAAATTTTGTATTTGCCCTCGACCATTTTTTTGATTTTGATTTTTCTCCGATTCCTTGTTCCACAAAAAAAGCTCTTACTGGTTCATCAATATTTTTAAGATTTTTTTGTCCTTGATCAACAAAGTTAATGTCAACTTTACCTTTGGTCATTGAGTACACCATCTCAGATACACAAATACCCCCAACCGGCGCGATCCCCTCCAGCCTTGACGCAATGTTGACACCTTCACCAAACAGATTTTCACCCTCAATCATTATGTCGCCCATATTGAGCCCCATTCGAAATTCCAGATGCTCATTTTCAGCTAGTTGATTGTTGCGTTCTCTTATTTGTTTTTGGATTTTAATTGCTGACTCAACCGCAGTGACTGGACTCGCAAATTCAATCATAAAGGCATCGCCAGCCGTGTTAAAGACTCGTCCTTTTTGAGAGGAAACAACATCCTCTATGATTTTCCTACATTCCTTTAAATTTCTGAGTGTTACTTGTTCATCTTCACTCATTTTGGCAGAATAGTCGACCACATCCATTGCCAAGATGGCTGCTAACTTTCTTTCAGCTGATTCCATCAAAAAAATCCTTTAAATCATATACTAAATACCAAAAAATTATAAATTACTCGAAACCATATTTTATGAGAATGGGCTCAAAACTTGGGTAATAAGTCTCGATGATATTCCAAAACCCAAAATGGGTTTTTACATCGCTCAGTTTATTACTGCCTAGCCCAGTCTTAATCGACTCAAACCGTTCTTTGGCCTTTGTTTCGTTACCTAGGCCATCATGAGATGTCCCAACATAAATATCCCACCAAAGAAAGCCTGGAGCTGGTGTTAATTCCATAAAATATAGAGTTTTATCAAAATCTTGTTTTACAACATGATGACAAGCTAGGGCATAATTTTCATTTGGCCAAATATTTCCTGAATCAAGCTTATGTGCTTGAAAACCAGCCGCTAATCCACGCTGCCATCGACAGTCACCCTCCATGTAGGTTCCTGGCGCTGCCTCAAAGTCCATAATTTGCTCGCGAGTACAATTTCCACCCCACAGAAAATTTTGCGCCATAGTGCCAGCCACTCTCACTCTGTTAGGTGAAAGGCTATACGCCTGTTCATCAGCTTTAAACATTTCTGACCAATCTTTCTGATAAAAATAGATTTGTGACCGAGTCGTATATGCGTCAGCAAGTTTCGGGTCTATAGTAATAGCTTTTCTAAGCATCCCAAGTGCTTCCGAAAGATCATCAAGAGATGCTGTACCAAACAATGCATAACCATTGCCTATTTCAGATGCTAGTAATACCCAGGCATCCGCGTAGTTAGGATCCTGTTCAACAGCCTCACGAAGGCAGGTTTTAGCTTTCTCATGCGTGGCTGGGCTTAAAGCTGTTAAATGGACTCCCCTCACGTAGTTAACACACTCATAGGCAGACATATTGTCAGTTCCTCGATTCTCTAGCCGTTTTACGATATCTCGCGTTAATACTTCTCCACCGCCCACAAGCTCATTAACCACTCCTTCCACGATTGTATCTTGGAGAGAAAATATATTCCCAGCTGACATTGTCTCATCAAAATTCTCTGTCCAAGCTGTCGCCATATTATTAGCATTTATAAGACTGACAGAAAGTCTGATAGAATCCCCAGATTGCCTGAGACTTCCGCTAATAATATAGCTCGCTCCCGTCTTTTCTACTGTTTGCTCCAAATCTTCAGGCTTCTGCCCTAGAGCAATAACATTTAGGCTTTTTGCGGCTCTACTAAGCCCATTAACGAGATCCTGCGATAAACCGGTAGCAAAGTTACTAGTCTCATCCCCACCCATATTTTCCAGTGGGAGAACAAGTATGGTATTAAGCGTTGCTTCCTCCTTTGTTTCAGGCATCTGACCACCAAAATAAGCGGCCAGAACGACAGCCACCAAAGCAACCCCCACGGCAACCCAACGCATCTCAAATAGCGAATTTGAGCCTTTACTTGGCCTTGACCTTTTTGGTTTAGCCCCCCCAGGCTCCAAATCCGCATAATAGGCCCTGACCGGCTCATCAATGTTTTTGAGCTCCTGAGGACCTTGGTCAACAAATTCTACCGCTACCTTTCCCTTAACAACCGAGTGAATAATCTCTGAAATACAGATTCCCCCAGCCGGTGCAATCCCCTCAAGCCGAGCAGCCACATTAACACCTTCACCAAAGAGGTTCTCTCCTTCTATCATGATGTCACCCATGTTGACGCCCATGCGAAACTCTAGATGCTCTTCTGCTGAAAGCTTATAATTACGGTCTTTGATCTCTTTCTGTATATTGACAGCTGAAGTCACAGCAGCTACCGGACTAGCAAACTCAATCATGAATGCATCACCAGCTGTGTTAAAAATCCGACCCTTCTGCGATGAAACAACTTGTTCGATTATTTCACGGCACTGCCTAAGGCTTTGAAGAGTAGTCTCCTCGTTCTGACTCATCTTAGCTGAATAATCAACCACATCCATGGCTAAAATTGTTGCTAGTTTTCTTTCCGTTTCGCTCATTTTTAATATTCCCTATTTATCGATTACATAAAATTAAATATTAATAAATCACTTAAATCCATATTTCCGAAAAACTGGCTCGCTCATTGGCCAATACGTATCTTCAATATTCCAAAAGACAAAATGAGGGTAAATAGCATCAATTGATTCAGATTTTAAAAAAACCTTAATGGCCTCGAAATGCTTCTTTGCCTGTTCCGTATTGCCTATCCCATCCGTCGCCAAACCCGCATGAATATCGTACCAAAGAAACCCCGGAATCGGATGACGGGCAGTCTGTTCAAGAGCTAGATCAAATTTCCCCCAAAGATTATAGATAGTGGCCAATCCATAATTTTCACCAGCATAGAGGTTAGCTTTATCAAGTTCAGCCGCTCGAAGCATCAATCGCACTGCTTTTTGCCATTGGCACTCCCCATTTTCGTAAGCACCTAATTTAGCATCAAAGTCTTTTAATTGTTCCTCTGTACAATCACCACCCCAAACCCAAATATAACTATTTGCCAAAACTTGTCCACTAGTCGGTGCAAGAGATACTGCTCGGTCGAGGGAACGACCCATTTCAACCCAATCTTGTTGGAAAAATAATAAATTGGCCTTAGCTACATAGGCTTCCGCATCATTCGGATCTAATGCGGTTGCCTTTTCGGCTGCCTCCAACCCCTCCAAAATACTAGTCTTATCTGATAGATAGCCAAAACTGTAACCAAACCCAGTCAAACTAGCGAGATTGCTCCAAGCTAACGCGTATGTATCATCTCTCTTGACTGTTTCTTTTAGACATGCCATTGATTTTTGGAAGTTTTCTGGAATCATGGCCTTATAAAAGACGCCTCTGACAAAATTTATACATTCGTAAGAGCTGAGGTCATCAGTAGCTCTTGATTTAATATTTTTAGCAACATCTTTTTGCAAAATAGCCCCATTGCCTACCAATTCATCTACCACACCTGTCACAATCTCGTCTTGAAGTGCAAAAATATCTGTTGCGGACATGCTACGATCTAACGTTTGAGTCCAAATCGTGGCCATATTTGCAGCATCGATCAAGTTTATAGTGACTCGAATTGCGTCGCCAGATTGCCTAATATTGCCGTTAATGATGTAGCGTGCACCTATTCCCGATGCTACTTTTCCCAAATCATCCGGTTTTTGATTGAGGGTAACTACATTCAATCCCTTTGCCATTTTGCTCATACCGCTCGATAGATCTTGAGAAAGACCAAGTGCGAAAGACTTCTGTTCCTGCGAGGTTCCTGTGGTGGTTAATGGAACTAAAACCATGGTATTAAAATTTCCACCAACGTCGGTATCTTTAGCCTTGTTGATAATTGAGTTGTCTCCGAAAAACACAGTCCCAGCTATAATGACCAACACTCCTGCTATAGCCATTCTTATCCATTTTGGGTCAAAACCCTGCCTGCCACCTCTTTTTCGTGTGTTATGATTTTCTGGTTTGGGTAAACTAGACCCTGAATCCAGGTCTACAAAATATGCTCGAACCGGCTCATCAATATTTTTCAGATCTTGAGGGCCCTGATCGGCAAAATCAGCATTTACTTTTCCTCGCACCATGTTGTAAGCCATTTCTGAAATACAAATGCCCCCCGCTGGAGATATACCTTCCAGACGTGCAGCTATGTTAACCCCCTCACCGAATAGATTCTCACCTTCAATTAGGATATCCCCCATATTGACACCCATGCGGAACTCCAGATGATCAGTTTCAGGCAGTCTAGAGTTTCGATCCTTAATCTGACCTTGGATATGAATCGCCGCCTCAACGGCTGCTACTGGACTTGCAAATTCGATCATAAAGGCGTCACCGGCTGTATTGAAAATACGGCCTTTATTAGAGGTTACTACCTTTTCTATTATTTCTCGGCATTCTTTTAGCTGTCGAAGAGTTGCCTGTTCGTCCTGACTCATTTTTGCAGAATAATCAACGACATCCATCGCCAAAATTGCTGCTAGCTTTCTCTCCGCAGTATCCATATAGTAGGCTTCCCCCCCAAGTTACTAACTCTAGACTGTTCCTCGAGTATAACCTCAGACTTTAAAAACGGCTAATCATGGGTTTTGGCAATTTTTAAAATTTTTTAGAACACAATCTTTAATTAGCTTTTCTGTCAACAAAATATCATTACTACTTATTTTCTTATGCACTAAATACTTATACTTTTCTGCCCTCTTATTGCCCTGGATAGCAGACAAACTGAACCAGAAAAAAGCCGTATTATAGTTTTTTGAGACGCCTTCCCCAGATCGATACAGTGTCCCTAGCTCCAATTGAGCCCATTCATGCCCGGAACTTGCAGCCGCTAAGTACCATTGTGCTGCTTTTTCACCATCAACAATGACGCCTTTCCCAAAACGGTACATCGTGGCCAAATTAAATTGGGCAGATTGGTTACCATTTTCAGCAGCTTTTGTGTACCAAAAAACCGCCTTTTTATAATCCTGCTGAATCCCCTTGCCCTGCTGGTACATGAAGGCTAATTCTCTCTGGGATCTGGCATCGCCCAAATTAGCTAAACTGCCCCATATCTGTGCTGCTGACTCATATTTACCCTCTTTGTAAGCTTTCACTGCTTCCTGGTACGTCGCTGGATAAACTGATCCAGATAGAAATAGGGCACATAACCATAAAAATTGTAGATATTTTACAGATGCAATGTTCCATAACAGACTATTAGCGTGCATTAACAATTTACTATAACCTCTATTTGTATTGTCTTAATGACTCCATCTTACACTAGTTAGGAGAAGCAACATGTCCCCTTTTATTCCTGCCCTTAAGGCAACTTATGAAAAAATCAACTCTCTTTACAATGATGAATTTGAATTAGACCATGAGCAAAAAGAATTGGCTGAAATTAATATTATGGTTAATCTAACTATTGCCTACCAGGCCATAGTTCAGCATAAGGGTCTTGTTCCTACACTTGGAGACCAGACTCAAATAAAAGAACTAGTAAATCAATTAGTTCAAACTACCCTTGATGGAACGACTTTTAATACCTTTAAAATTTGTTCTTCAAAAGATGAGGCTTCAAAATTATTTCTTGAACTTACTAAATTTGGAATTACCATTGATCCCCAGGAAATGGAAAATACTGAATGTGAAAAACAAGCTATTGTCCAAGGACTATATTTGATACGATCACAAAAATATATTAGTTTCATCCTGAGTGCACAGGGAACCCTTGGGATTCATGGGGCAATAGCCATGAAAATAGCTCAGGATTCGCTGGCTAAAGAAGAAGCTAAAGTGATTTATGATAAATTAAGCGTAATAACCACACTTTTAGTCGATAGCATACAATGAATACTACTCAAGCCAATAAAATATTAAAGAATAAGGGCTACGAAAACATTTTTGAAGTTTCGTTTCCGGGAAATCATATAAATGATACTCACACCCATCCTTTTGATGCTGAAATTATAATAATAAAAGGAAGTATCTATATAACAGTGAATAAGCATAAAACACTATTGACGACTGGCGATGGCCTTGCACTCTCTGCCAACACCGAGCATTCAGAGCATGTCGGGCCGGACGGTGTAACTTTTCTAGCGGGTCGCAATGAAGTTTGATGGTACCCAGAGCCGGACTCGAACCGGCACGGACTTGCGTCCAACGGATTTTAAGTCCGTTGCGTCTACCAATTTCGCCACCTGGGCCCATTAAACTTCAAACTTTGGAGGCGGAGGTCGGAATCGAACCGGCGTCCACGGCTTTGCAGGCCGCTGCATAACCACTCTGCCACTCCGCCCAGTAAAAAAGGACCAAATGGCCCCTATCTAACGGACTAGTATATATCAATAACTAAATGGAGCGGGAAACGAGGTTCGAACTCGCGACCTTATGCTTGGCAAGCATACGCTCTACCAACTGAGCTATTCCCGCATCTTCAATCAGCAATAATACAACAAATCAGGAATATTCGTTGTATTTTGTGGTAAATTCATGATGATTAATTTGATTTTTAGTAAGTCAAGGTAAAGGTTATTAAAAATAAATAGGGAGGAAGCAATGTGTATAAGAGATTTAATTAAATATCTTTTGGTTGGGGTGTGCTTGATTTGTACAACTACTCATGCAGACAGTAGTGGACCTACCCTTGAGCCTATTGGCGAGATAAAGTTTGACCTAATCCAAGCATCAATGACAGAGGGAAGTCGGATAACCGGAAGATTTGGAAATGGAACAATAACTTTCACGAGCGGTGGTGGAGGAATACTAGAGGAATGTGTTGAAGATGGGTATGTTAAAGCAAATGGAACAATTGATTTCATTTTGTGGTGTCATGTAACACTAGATGATGGCAAGTCCCTCATGATCAAGTATGCTGGAATAATTGTTGGTCAAGGAAATATGTACGATCGCTTAAAAGAGCTTGAAGTTTTGGGACCAGGAAACGGTATAGACATCTGGTTTAATGAGATGAAGATGCTCACTGGTAGTGAGAAGTACGGATGGTTAAACGATACCATGGTAGTGGGTGAAGGGGTTGCCTTGGGCATGAATGATGGAGATAAACCGGGAATCGTACACTATAAAATGTATAAATTGGTTCACTCCAAGTAACTATAAAATTTAAACGAAAAAAAGCCTTGGGAGCAATTGCTCCCAAGCAATCATTTCTTGCAATTTATTCTCCATTGCCATCACATGGAGCGCATTCTAATAGGCACCATTAACTTGTTACCAGGTAATCAAACCTCCGATGACCTTTGAAATTCGCATAACTGAAGATAATTTAATCGAATGTTTGAGAGTAGCTAAACGATAGGCTTCAAACTCAAGCTTCCAGGAACACAAGTATCTGTAGCATCTAGATGCAGTCCTTGTAAAACCTACTTGCCATGACCTACCAAAAGCATTGAAGATCTTCAATCACTAGCAGGAGAAAAGGAAAACCTCAATTACTCACCAACTCACGAGTTAATTAGTTGGCTAACACATTTTCCCGCGACAAGAATATCATTCAAGCATAAGGCTCTTCCTCATTTTTTGAAATTCAACCGGGCTTTTTGAAGATAATAAAGCATGGACCATATCGTTAAAATCGCCGCTACCCATATTAGAACATTGCCAACAAACTGAGTATCGACATGAAAAATATAGCCACCGTAGAATAAGAATGGTATTGCTATCATCTGCAATGTGGTTTTGATTTTACCAAGCATAGAAACAGCTACATGTGCTGACTCCCCAGTCAATGCCATCCATTCTCTTAGTGCGGAAATACCAACTTCCCTACCAATTATAATTGCAGCAACGATGGTATCCACTCTTCCCAACCAGACGAGAATAACCAATGCCGTCGAAACAATTAATTTATCAGCCACTGGGTCTAAGAAAGAACCAAATGATGAAACTAAGTTAAACTTACGAGCTATATAACCGTCTAACCAATCAGTCAATCCCGCGATTACAAAAAGAATAGCAGCTAATGTATCTCGGCTGTTAGAACTCATAACTGTGTCAGGCAAATAATAAACACCCAGAAGAATAGGTATTAGAAAAATCCGACTCCACGTTAGAGCGTTAGGCAAACTCTTTAGCATCGCTTAATGTAATTCATCATATATTTTTTGTGCCAATGCCTCACTAACACCTTCAACACTCTGTAGTTCCTCAATACTAGCAGCACTGACTCCCTTTATTCCTCCAAACCTAATTAGAAGTTTTTGTCTCCTTTTTTGTCCCACACCCACAATCTGTTCAAGTGAAGATCGTATACGAGTTCTTTTTCTTTGACCACGGTGCCCTTGAATAGCGAAACGATGTGCCTCATCCCTAATTTCTTGTATTAAGTGCAATGCAGGATCAGAATAATTCATCTCAATCGGGTGAGCTAAATTAGGGTCAATAAGCTTCTCTTTTCCTGGTTTTCGATCAACGCCTTTTGCCACCCCAATAAGTTTAACCTGGTCAAGCCCCACTTCTAGTAAAACATTTTGAGCACTACTGATCTGTCCTTTCCCCCCATCGATAAGTATAAGGTCAGGAATCTTACCATCCTCTTTAAGTAAACGTACATAGCGTCTCTGTATCACCTGAGCCATAGCAGCATAATCATCACCTGGAGTAATATTCCCTATATTAAAGCGTCTATACTGAGACGGTTGCATTGCCTGGCTATCGTAGACAACACATGATGCAACCGTAGCCTCTCCCTGCATATGACTAATGTCAAAGCACTCTATTCTTTTAATTGATTCTTTCGTTGGAAACTTCTTATTTAAAGACAATAATCTTTTCTCTTGATTTATCTTTGTATTGAGTCTCTGACCTAAAGAAATCTCAGCGTTTTTTTGGGCCATGTTTACCCATACTCTTTTCTTTCCTATTGGGTTTCTTGTGATTTTTATTTTTCTTCCTGCTTGTTTAGACAAAACATTCTCTAAAACAGACACAGATATTCGTCTGTTAATAATAATTGATGCCGGAACTTCAGACCCGATATAACGTTGTGCTAAGAAAGCCTCTAGAGCATCTTCCTCATCACCTTCATAGATATTTTTTGGAAAGTAACTTTTATCACCTCTGTGATTGCCATTCCTCACAACAACTACGTTTACACAAATTAATTCTGATACTTTTGTTATTGCAACTATGTCGGCATCAAGAGAGAGACCTGTCGTCGCTACATACTGATTCTCTCGAATCTGTTGTAATGCAAACATTTGATCTCTAAAAGAAGCAGCGTTCTCAAATTTTTCAGCTATTGAAGCTTGATTCATTTTCTCTTCTAATCTATTGATAACTTGATTTTGTTTCCCGTTTAGGAAAAGGATTGAATTTTTGATCGCATCAGCATAATTATTCTTAGATATCTTGCGAACACAAGGACCACTGCATCGTTTTATTTGATAAAGGAGGCATGGTCGAGATCTATTTCTAAAAACGCTATTTTCACACGTCCGCAACTTAAATACCTTCTGTAACAACTGAATACTTTCCCTTACAGTTGCCGCGTTTGAAAAAGGGCCAAAAAACTTACTATCCTCCTTAGCACTACCTCGATAAAGGTAAAGACGAGGGTATTCATGCTTACTTAAAGCAACGTAAGGATAAGACTTGTCATCACGATATAAAATATTATATTTTGGTTTTAAACTTTTTATCAAATTATTTTCTAATATTAGTGCCTCCGATTCAGTGCGAGTAACGGTTATTTCAATTTGTGTTATTTGTCTTACCATTAAACGAATTCTTGGAGATAGCTTATCTTCTTTGCGAAAGTATGATGAAACTCTTTTTTTTAAATCAATGGATTTGCCCACATAAAGTAGGGCTTCACCCTTACCGATCATTCGATAAACACCAGGTAAATTTGGCAAAGAGGCTACAAACTCCTTCCTATCAAATTGTCTCTTTATTTTTATGTTCTGATTAGTCATTAAAAGATCTTCCACCGTTAGAGATCGTTAGCATGAGAAAGATAGATCTTTATCTGATGAAAAATAATGTGAAACATTTTTTCTGTTAGTCTACCTGTATTCACGTTATACCTAGAACAATGATAACTATCCCAAAGCCTCAGGTCTCCACCTAAATCATAAATTCTGCCATGCTTAAATTGATGGCTATTCAAATTAAGACCAATGGATTTTATGATGCTTCCGTGAGCAATTCTACCCAGGGCCAAGATTGCGCTCTTTTTACCTAAATTTTCTATTTCATTACCTAAAAATCTTTGACAGTTATTTATTTCTGCCGCCAGTGGTCGATTCTTCGGTGGGACACACCGCACAGCATTGGTAATTCGAACCTCATTAAGAGATGGTGACCTTCCTTTCATCTTAGATATACCTTGTGGGATAAAACCAGCATTAAATAAATGCCTATGAAGCATCGTACCTGAGTGATCTCCTGCAAAGGGAACTCCAGTTTTATTAGCACCATGCAGTCCAGGTGCTAGCCCCACAACCAGTAATCGAGATGAAATGGGTCCTTGCGACGGAACAGGAAGGTTATAGTAATCATTAAATTTTTTGCGGTTTTTTGCTAGAAAGCTAGACAATCGCGGACATTGTTGGCAATCTACAGAAAATTTCTGGTTAGAAGTCATATGTTAATTAAAATTTAGTGTTTAATAGTAATAATACAAATATTAAGTATCAATCGGAAAGATAAATGTCAAAAATTATCGCAACTGAAGTGAGAACGGGGAACCTTATTGTCCTGCAAAACAAAGTGTACCGTGTCCTAAAGTCCCACCATGTTCATGTTGGAGGTAGAGGGGGAGCTTTCATGCAAGTAGAATTGAGAGAATTAGAGAGTGGAACAAAAAAGAATGAAAGATTAAGGTCTGAAGATAAAATTGAACGTGCTTTTGTGGAATCCAAAGAAATGCAATACCTCTATCAAGATGGGGAAAACTATGTTTTCATGGATCAACAGACCTTCGAACAAACTAACATATCTCAAGAGTTACTTGAAAATCAAGCTGGCTATCTGATACCCAATACTGAAGCTCAGATTAACTTTTATAATGAAAAACCAATTGGAATACAATTACCTGCAAGCATCTCCCTTAAGGTAATTGAGACAGAACCTAGCTTAAAAAATGCGACTGCTACAGGGTCTTATAAACCTGCTAAAGTTGAAACAGATATTACAATAATGGTTCCACAATTTATAAATGAAGGAGATAAAATTAAAGTAAATACAGAAACTGGAGAATACATGGAGCGTGCCTAGACTAGATTAAATATAGCACTATGACCAAGACAGTTCCTCTATTGAATTAACAGCAGTAGTATATGACTTTGTCAATACCTCAGCATTTACCTTAGTTTCTAACTCCCCTCTTAACTTATCAACTCTTTTCACTGATTGACTATCTGTCGGGTTTTTTTTCTCAAAATGTGAGAGCAATTTATCTGAGCCAATGGGATTATTGCACACTAGAACAATGTCACAACCAGCATCTATAGCCCGATCACCTCGACTTTCTATGCTGCCAGCATTAGAGGCACCTTCCATACTAAGGTCATCACTAAAGATAACCCCTTTAAACCCTAGCCTTTCTCGCAATATAACCTGCAACCATTCTTGAGAAAATCCAACAGGGTATTGGTCAATGGACGGAAATATGATATGAGCTGGCATTATCGCCGAGATTCCATTTTCAATAAGATTTATATAAGGAACAATATCTCTGGTTAACACTTCACTGTAGCTACGATCATCAGTAACAACCTGCAAGTGGGAGTCTCCTCGAGCAAAACCGTGTCCAGGAAAATGTTTCCCCACTGCTATGCTACCACTCTTCCTTAATCCTCGCATAATGGAAAGACTGAGATCTCCGACAACATGAGGATCAGAATGAAGTGCACGGTCACCGATCACACCACTATTACCATAATCAAGATCTAAGACCGGAGTAAAACTAAAATCTATACCGCAATCTATTAACTCTTTACCTATAACAACCCCAATCATTTCAGCAAGGTATTGGGCATATTCTTTATCATTATTCCATAACTCTCCAAGCACTCTCATGGGAGGAATACGAGTAAAACCTCTTTTAAATCTTTGAACCCTACCTCCTTCATGATCCACTGCCACGAGAAGAGAAGGTGCTTTAATTTGTTTGATCTCACGGCATAACGCGCAAATTTGCTCGGGGGACGAAAAATTTCTACTAAATAAAATGACGCCGCAACAATTTGGATTAGACAGTCTTTTAATATCATTTTTGGTCAGCTTCAACCCCTCAATATCCAACATTATCTTGTAATGTGTCATTGGAGATCATCCTTTTCGGTTACAACCATTGAACATGATAAATTCTTTTCGTGTGAAATAGAAAGGTGAATAGCACTTATAGACAAATCGGAGATATATGTTTGAAGGCTTACATCAAATTGGAAAAAAGGGGCATTCAGTTCTGAACTTACAACTGTAATGTTTCGGAAAAGAACGGGGGTTCTGAGGCCAACCTTTAAAGCTTTGCCTAACGCCTCTTTAGCTGAGAATCGGCTAGCTAGGTAACTATCCTTTAATTTTATTCTCTGATATTCATCAATTTCTCTATCTGTTAAAATCTTTCTGATAAACCTAGCCTCAGTCTTTTCGCGAACCAAAGCAATACGCGAATGTTCAACTACATCAACACCTATTCCAAAAATCATCAATTATAAACCTTTGATACGATCGTTTTGTATTCACTTATCGTGTTGGAAAAGCCCTTTTTTAAACTATCAACAATAATTGCATGACCAATGGATACTTCGTCAATTCCTTGTACAGCATTAAGAAACAAGGGGAGATTTTCCTTATTCAGATCATGTCCAGCATTAAGGCCTAAGCCCACTTCTTTAGCAATTCTACCTGACTTCACGTATCTATCTAATTCATGGTCTGGATTTCCATGACCAAAAGCTTTGGAATATGGCTCGGTGTATAGCTCCACCCTGTCAGCCCCCAGTTCAGCTGCCAATCTGATATTTTTAGGGTTGGGATCCACAAACAAACTGACTCTAACGCCTCTTCCCTTCAATTTTTGAATAATCGGGTGCAACAGGTCACCATTCTTGACAAGGTCCCAACCTTCATTTGACGTTAGTGTATCAATACTATCAGGCACAAAAGTACACTGAGTAGGTGGATACTGGTCAACTATCGATATCAAATTATGAAAAGGATTTCCTTCAATATTAAATTCTATACTCGCATTAATTGTTTTTAAGAATTCAGTTATAGCAGCAACATCCCGAATAGTTGTGTGTCGCTGATCTGGCCTCGGATGAACAGTAACGCCATCAGCTCCACTATCAACTGCCATTTTTACGAATTCTATTAGATTGGGAAAACCAGAATCTCGTGAGTTACGCAAAAGTGCTACTTTGTTAACATTAACACTCAATTTTGTCATTATCAAATATCCTTATGGACCTTCAAGAGTTCTCGACTATGTAAAACTTTTCCCCCCAAGTGATATTGAATCATATGTCTCATTAATTGCTTACTTTCAAATAGTGTTCTAGGATCTCTGAAATCATTTTGATCGATGTCACTCAATGTTTTACCATGAACAAGAAAAACCGGCTCTTTTGTTTTTGGTGATTTGACTGGCCCCAATTCTGGATCGTAAGTATACATGCCCATAGGATCAATTAAACTGTTCTCTACCGCATCTTTGTCTAACTTTAATTGATACCCAAGTTCCTTAAGCATATTTTTTTCAAACTTACGTAATATAATAGCTACTTTCTTTGAATTACCTAGTGCTTCAATGGTACTGCTATATTCAAGAAATAATTGATCATAAGGGTCGTCCTTGGGCAACAGATTAATTAAAAGTTCGTTTATATAGAAGCCGCATATCAAGGGCAAACCTCGAAGGATTGGATAGCCACCCAGCCATTCTGCTCTATAAAGACTCTTCAGTTCGTTTTTTCCTGACCACTCAAGTTCAAGAGGTTGAAACGGTAGGATTGTACTCCGCAGCAAGGAGTTAGGCCGTTTTGCCCCTTTGGCAATCAATGACACTCTACCCAAAACCTTTGTAAAAGCCTCTACTATCAAACTTGTTTCCTTATAAGGATAGGTGTGAAGTACAAAGCCATCACTATCAATCCGGCTTTGCAATTGAGACTTGGTGCCCTCTGTTTTTTTCATGACATTAAATCACGCAAATTTGCATCACTATCCACCCAACCAGCATGAACCTTCACCCAAACTTCAAGAAATATTTTTTTTAAAAATTTCTTTTCAATGCTCAAGCGAGCTGATGAAACGATTTTCTTGAGCATTTCGCCATTCTTACCAACGACGATACCTTTATGATTTTTTTGATCAACAATAATATTAACTTTAATTTTTGACAATTTATCGAATTCATCTATTTTTTCCACAATAACTCCACATTTGTATGGAATTTCTTCTCCCAAAAAAAGATAAAGTTTTTCTCTTATAAACTCCCGAATATAGAAAGTTTTATCTCTATTTGTTTTAAAATTAATATCAAACATTGGTTCCCCGGTATCCAAATAATTTGCAATCGCATTTATCAAAGATTTCACACCATTATTTCGCAGAGCACTTATTGGAACTATCTCACTAAAATTATATCTAGTTTTTACCGAATCAATGAATGGAAGAATTAGATTTTTATTTTCCATTACGTCAATTTTATTAATCACTAAAAACACATTTACTCGATCAGACACTCCCTCCAATTGCTTTAAATCGGAAAAATCCCATTTCAAAGCGTCTATGATTAGAAGGACAACGTTAGCATTGCCTATACAATTCTTAACTGTACGATTCATAACAACATTCATTTTACGTCTGAACTTATACTGAAACCCCGGGGTATCATAAAATGCAATTTGCAGCCCTGGTTGGTTTAAAACTCCTAAAATCCGATGACGAGTTGTTTGTGGCCGCCGAGATACAATGCTCAACTTTTCACTAATAAGCATGTTTAGCAAGGTAGACTTTCCCACATTGGGTCTACCAATGAGAGTAACTGATCCAACCTTAAATTTATTGTTCAATAATTTTTATTGCTAGTCGGGCGGCATCCTGCTCAGCAGCTCTACGACTGGCACCTTTTCCTTTTGAAGTGATATTAAGTTTGGGTATACTACAACAAACCTCAAATGTCTGCTTATGGGCAAGCCCAGTAACTGCTTGAATCTCATAGGAAGGAGGGCTAAGATTCCTTCCTTGGAGGATCTCCTGAAGAGTTGTTTTCGGATCTTTTTTTGTGGTCAAACCTCTGGGATCACTAATCATAGACTCAAATAGTTGGCAGATGATTTTTTCAACTGCCCGCCATCCACCATCTAAATAAATAGCACCCATTACGGCTTCAAACGCATCAGCCTGTATGGATGGTTTTTTAAAACCCTCTGAGTTAATCTCCCCAGTCCCCATCATGAGAAATGATTGTAAATTAAGCTTAATTGCCACTTTACACAAAGAATTCTGATTAACTAAATTAGATCGGAAACGTGATAAATCACCTTCTTTCATATAGTCAAAATCCTGATAGAGCTTATTAGCTATCACGCAATTAAGAACTGCATCGCCTAGAAACTCTAGCCTCTCATTATTCTTGGGTCCATACGACCTATGAGTTAAGGCCTCCCTTAATAAAGTTGGGTTTTTAAACTTATACCCCAACCCCTTTTGAAATTTATCAAATGATGTTCTTATCATAATCAAACCGGAGCCTCACAAGCGATAAACTACCCGGCAAACAATAACTACATAATGCGTGTTCCCACACGTTTAAAATCATTAAAATTCCACCATACAAAAAATGCCTTACCAACAATATTTTTTTCGGGAACAAACCCCCAATATCGACTGTCGGAACTTGAATCTCTGTTATCACCCAACACAAAATAATGATTCTCTGGTATTTTGCAGCTAAACCCTGACCTTTCAAATGTACAATTTTCTCGACCTTGAAAAGATCTAACAGATGATAATCGTATCGGTGGTACGTTCTCCTTAACTTGAACCTTAAAGGTGTTTTCATCAATAGTTTCGTAGTATCTTTTTTTTCTTTGCGATGAGAAATCCCTCTCTAGATCATCTCCAAGAGCTTTTATAACGATATTTTGCCCATTTATCTTTAATTTTTTGTTTATGTAACTGACCTCATCACCAGGAAGACCTATCACTCTCTTTATATAATCTATTTTTGGGTTAACTGGATACTTAAAGACCATTACATCACCTCTCTGTGGAAGGTTCATCTCCACCAACTTAACATTTAAGACCGGGAACCGAATACCATAGGTAAATTTATTTACAAGGATAAAGTCTCCTATCTTTAACGTAGGAATCATTGAACCAGATGGTATTTTAAACGGTTCAACTAAAAATGATCTAAGGCAGAAAACCAATAGTATTACTGGAAAAAAACTTTTAGAATATTCAACCCACCACGGATCTTTATCGTCAGAGTCCCGATATCTTGACAATAAGATTCGATCTAACACCCAGATGGTTGCTGTAAGCACCAGCAGACTCAACATCACAAGAGGAAAATTCATATTTTCATATCCCTTTTTCTATCTTTACAACTATTTGCCACTTGCTTTCAAGACAGCTAAAAATGCCTCTTGTGGTATCTCAACGGACCCAACTTGTTTCATTCGGCGCTTCCCTGCCTTTTGTTTCTCTAAGAGCTTTTTTTTTCGCGTAATATCACCACCGTAACATTTTGCTAGAACATTTTTCCTTAACGCTTTAACTGTTTCCCTCGTCAAAATTTTTGACCCAATTGCAGCTTGAACTGCAATGTCAAACATTTGTCTCGGAATTAACTCCTTCATTTTTGAGGCGACTTCTCTTCCCCTACTAACAGAACTTTCCCGGTGAACAATGAGGGATAGTGCATCCACTTTCTCTGAGTTGATCAGTATATCTAGTTTTACAAGATCTGAACTTCGAAAATCTAAAAATTCATAATCCAGGGATGCATAGCCTCTTGATACCGACTTTAGTCTATCAAAAAAATCCACAACAACCTCATTTAACGGTAACTCATAACTCAAGAGGACCTGTTTACCAAGATACTGCATATTTTTTTGGATACCTCGTCTATTATTGCAAAGGGTCATTACCGGACCAACAAAACTTCCAGGAACTAATATAGTTGCTAAGATAATTGGCTCCCTGAACTCATTTATTTTAGCCGTCTCTGGCAACTTAGAGGGATTATCGATTTCCACGACAACGCCATCTTTGGATAAAACCTGGTAAACAACCGTTGGTGCTGTGGTAATCAGGTTCATATTGAACTCTCTCTCCAACCGTTCCTGAACGATATCCATATGCAATAACCCTAGGAAGCCACATCTAAATCCGTAGCCAAGAGCTTGAGACGTTTCAGGTTCATACTTTAAAGCTGAATCATTTAAATATAACTTTTCCAGTGCATCACGTAGATTTTCATAGTCGCTCGAGTCTATCGGATATAATCCCGCAAAAACCTGTGCCTTTACTTCCTTAAAACCGGGTAGAGGTGCAGCAGCACCATTGATACCACTGGTGATAGTGTCTCCGACACGAGCTGCAGTAAGCACCTTTATTCCAGAAACAATGAATCCCACCTCCCCTGCCTTAAGGCCATCACGCGAACTTGGCTTAGGTGTAAAAACACCCACATCCTCGCACTGGTAGATCATATTAGTTGACATCAATCTAATTTTATCTTTTTTCTTAATTTCTCCATCAAATACCCGGACCAACATTACTACACCAACATAATTATCAAACCATGAATCAATTATTAATGCCTTAAAACTACCATTTAGTTCCCCGACTGGAGATGGCACCTCCTTTACAATTAACTCAAGTACATCTTCGATTCCGATACCAGTTTTAGCACTTACCTCTAATGCATCCTGGGCGGGTATGCCAATAATATCTTCTATTTCTTCTATTACTCGACTTGGTTCAGCCGACGGCAAGTCAATTTTATTCAGCACAGGCAATACCTCTACGCCTCCTTCAACTGCCGTGTAACAATTTGCAACTGTCTGAGCTTCCACCCCCTGCGATGCATCTATAACAAGTAGTGCTCCTTCACATGCTGATAAAGAACGAGACACCTCGTAGCTAAAATCAACATGCCCTGGGGTGTCGATCAAATTTAATTGATACGTGAATCCATCATTTGCCTTATAGTTAAGGGCAACCGTCTGGGCTTTGATGGTGATTCCACGTTCACGCTCTAAATCCATAGAATCTAATACCTGCTCCTCCATTTGTCGCTTGTCAAGTGCACCGCAAAATTGAATAAACCTGTCTGCAAGCGTTGATTTTCCGTGGTCAACATGAGCAATTATTGAAAAGTTGCGAATTTTATCCATTTTTTTGGAGGAATTAAATGCCCTGAAAGTCTAGAGGAAAGACATAATAACAGGCGGCAATGATTTCTCCACCTATTCACATAAAATCTCTACCAATGTATGACCAAAGAAAGTCATTAGGAAGAGTTTTACTTGGGGAGCCTTATGGGAACGTAGATAGACCCATCTCCTCTTTTTACTAGTAACGCCACGCTTCTTGATTTGTCATATTTTTTCATTAATTTCTTCAACTGATCAATCGTCGTTACATCATTGTTATTTATTGCAATAACCACATCGCCTTCTCTTATTCCGGAGTTAGCGGCGGGTCCGCGAACACCAATGACTAATAGCCCACCTGTTAAAGATAACTCTTCTTTTTGATCACTGCTAAGCGGGGCCAATCGAAGCCCTAATCTATCAACAGTATCATTCTTCGAAGTGTTAGCAGAACTGTCAGAATTACTGTTACTTGCGATAGGATCATCAGGGATTTCACCAACAACTAATTGAATACTTTGCATCTTTCCTTTTCTCCAAACCTCTACCGTAACCTTAGTTCCTGGTTTGGTTTGAGCCACTATTCTAGGTAAGTCTCCAACTGATTCAACATTTTTTCCGTTAAATTTTAGAATAACATCGGAGGTTTCTATACCAGCGCGAGCTGCTGGTCCTCCACTTTGAACTGAATTAACCAAAGCTCCTTCTGCCTTTTCTAGACCAAAAGACTCAGCCAGGTCTTTTGTGACCTGCTGTATCACGACTCCAATACGCCCTCGGCTGACTCGGCCTGTTGTTCTCAATTGCTCCGCTACGTCAACCGCAACGTCAATTGGTATAGCAAAGGAAAGACCCATGAAGCCCCCGGTACGACTATAAATTTGTGAATTTATACCAACGACCTCACCAGCCAAGTTGAAAAGAGGTCCCCCTGAATTGCCTGGATTGATCGCCACGTCTGTTTGAATAAATGGGACATAGTTTTCCTGAGGGAGGGACCTTCCTTTAGCACTAACTATCCCGGCAGTTACACTGTTCTCAAACCCAAACGGGGCACCTATGGCCAACACCCACTCACCTACCTTGAGTTTATCAGGATGACCTATTTTGACCTTCGGAAGATCAGAAGCCTCTATTTTTATGACCGCAATGTCAGTTCTTTTATCAAAACCAATTACCTTTGCAACAAACTCTCTTTTATCGGTTAGCTTGACTGTTATCTCAGTTGTGTTCTCCACCACGTGGGCATTGGTCAGTATTAACCCATCTTGGCCCAATATGAATCCCGATCCTCGAGAGACGCTCTGTTGTTGGCCTCGTGGATTTTCCTGTGGTCCAAACCGCCGGTACCATTCGTAAAAAGGGTCGTTTTCAGGCACTGGGGAAGCACCAGAACCTCCACTACTACGTTGTCCAGTAATGTTAACCACCGTAGCACCATATTCCTCAACTAAACCAGTAAAATCAGGGAGCTCTACCCCACTTGCTGGCACCAACCAACCTAACAAAACAAAGCTGATAAAAATTTTCTTAAACAAAACCGATGTCATATCTTATTACCTTACCTTTAATATATTGAATAATATGGTATTTTTCTTGCCCCTCATTAGCTTCACCAATTGCCCACAAACGCTGACCAATTTATACTAGCCCGAAACCATTTAACCCCCCTTCGACTCAAGAGTATGGTGTCAAGTTCTATTATAACCAATTTAAAATTCATTTTTCTTTAAAAGCGATATTATAATTACATAAAAATTCCCTTATTATTAAAACAATGCATTATGATGTTCTTATTGTAGGAAGTGGTTTGACCGGTCTTACCGTTGCACTAAACACGGTCGATTCTAAGTCTGTGGGAATAGTCACAAAACGGAGTACTGAGTACGGGGCCAGTTCCTGGGCCCAGGGTGGCGTTGCTGCAGCAATCGACAGTGAGGATACAGTCGAAGCACATTTAAATGACACCATAACCGTCGGATCCGGCCTTACTGACCCCATCGTGGCTAAACAAATCATCGACAGCGGCCCAGCTGCCATAGACTGGCTGATAAACAATGGGGTTTCCTTCACAAAACAACCGTCTACAGGTAACACATACCATTTGAATCAGGAAGGAGGCCATAGTCACCGAAGGGTCATTCATTCAAAAGATGCAACTGGTAAGGCAATTCAAGAAAGCCTCATAAAAAAAATTCAAAATAAATCGAATATAAGAATTTTAGATAACCATATTGCGATCGACATCATAACTGCAGATAAACTTGGCATCGAGCCCAACAGGGCTCTGGGTGTATATGTCTTGGATACTCTCACCAAGAGAGTAACAACTATAGGGGCTGACAATATTGTTTTAGCAACCGGTGGTGCGGCCAAGGTTTATACTTACACAACCAACCCAGACACCTCAACGGGGGACGGAATAGCAATGGGATGGAGAGCGGGATGTTCGGTCGTAAATATGGAATTTATCCAATTTCATCCCACATGCCTGTTTCACCCCAAAGCGACCTCTTTCTTGATATCTGAGGCTGTAAGAGGTGAAGGAGGTGTGCTACGACTACCAACAGGCGAGAGATTCATGGACAAGCATGACAAAAGGGCAGAATTAGCTCCAAGAGACGTGGTAGCACGAGCAATAGATTATGAAATGAAAAAAAGAGGCATACAATGTGTTTATCTTGATATTACTCATAAATCAGAGAGTTTTCTAAAAACCCATTTTCCAACAATTTTAGAAAAATGCCGCACACTAGGTATAAATATTTCCAAGGATCCTATTCCAGTTGTTCCTGCTGCCCACTACACCTGCGGGGGGATTAAGGCTAATGCCTATGGTCAAACGGAGATTAAAGGGCTCTATGCAGCGGGTGAAACAGCATATAGCGGCCTGCATGGTGCTAATAGATTAGCTAGTAATTCCTTACTTGAATGCGTGGTAGTGGGAAAAAATGTAGCTTCAAGAATAAATATTGAGCGGAAATCCCATGAAATAGAACTCCCAGAATGGGATGATAGTCGAGTTATTGATGCAGATGAGGCAATTGTCATTACCCATAACTGGCAAGAACTCCGCAAGTTTATGTGGGATTATGTTGGAATAGTAAGGACAGATAAACGACTTGGCCGTGCTCTTAACAGGATACTACTATTGAAAGAGGAAATTCGAGAATACTATTCCCAATTTCACGTTACTCCTGATTTGTTAGAGTTGCGAAATCTTGTCCAAACATCTGAATTAATCGTGAAAAGTGCGTCAATCCGGCAAGAGAGCAGAGGACTCCATTTTAGTTTGAACTACCCAAATAAAGGCAAACAATCTTTACCAACTATTCTAAAACCAGAATATCAATGAATTCAAAACTAAAGAAAATAGCCCTAAATGACCGATACTCCATTATTTGGATAAGTGGCAAAGACTCTGAGACTTTTCTACAAAGTCAATTAACTAGCGACATTGAAAAAATGGAAAACCTTAGTGCAAGTCCAACAGGCTATTGCTCAATAAAAGGACGACTGATAGCGACAGCCTATATTTGCAAGCTCAATGAAAAAAACCAATATCTTTTGATAGTTCACAAGTCAATTGCAGAGCACCTTGTTGATAGTTTAAAAAAATATTTACTTAGGGCAAATGTTTTATTTGAAAACAAAGGCTCTGCTTATAATATAGATGGAATTATTGAAGAGAATGATCCCCATTTCCTTGAAAAGGCTATGGATATTGATCCAATTAGCTTATTTTCAATTTATCAAGAAGCTCAAAGCCTATTCATAAGATTTCCAAATCAAAGGACATTAATAATTTCTCCAAAGATAACGTCAAATTTAGGCCCTATAGCATTAAAGACAAGAAAAATTGTTTCAGTAGATCTTGATGAATGGATAATAAAGAATATTGAAAATGGAATTGCTGAGGTTTCTATAAATATACAGAGCCTCTTTTTACCGCAGATGTTAAACTTTCAAAAACATGGAGGGGTAAGTTTCAAAAAAGGATGTTATCCAGGACAAGAAATAGTTGCTCGCACTCAGTACCTAGGAAAAGTAAAGAAAACTCTATATCGTGGGGTATGCAAGGTTAAGGTTTTCGCTGGAAATAATGTTGTCAACACCAAAACAAATCAAGTGGCAGGAAAAATAATTGACTGTGCCAAAAAAAACACTGACCAATACAGTTTGCTTTTTGTTGGTGAGGTTAATTGCTCAGATTACACTATACAAAAGGAAGAAAAAGAAAATAATTTTACTCAGCTGATTGTTAACGAAATTCATCCTTTTGTTATCTCCAAATAAAGTCATGTGCTTAATTATTTTCACATGTGATAAATCAACTAAGCATAAGCTTATATTAGCTGCTAACCGAGATGAATTTTTTTTACGACCCACCGTTGAAGCCAGGTTCTGGAGCGAAAACCCAATGATAATTGGTGGAATCGATCTTCAAGGCGGTGGCAGTTGGTTGGCCATGGATAAAAAAGGCCGCTGGGCCGCCGTTACCAATTTTCGAGAGGGAAAACCTATCTCCTCACATAAAATGTCTAGAGGATTACTAGTTAAAGAATTCTTGACTAATAAATATAGTGCAACACATTACTCGGATTTGATTCAACAACGTAAAGAACAATATGGAGGCTATAATTTGTTACTTGGAACACCTACTGAGCTAATTTATGCCTCCAACCGAAAAAAAAATGTTGAACAAATAAAAGAAGGGGTAAACGGATTAAGTAATCATTACCTCAATACAGCATGGCCAAAAGTAATAGAGGGCTGCTCAGCATTCGAATCTATAATTCAGAAAAAATCGTCGTCTATAGCTGATGATTTATTTGATCTACTTGCAAATAGAAAAAAGGCAACTATTGACGCATTACCTAACACTGGTATTTCTAAGAAAGAGGAACTAACGCTTTCTTCGAGATTTATTGAATCAAATGGAGAGTACGGAACTCGAGCATCAACTGTGATTCTAATCAATCAGGACAATTCAGTTTTTTTTGAGGAAAGAAACTTCAATAACAAGTCAGTTGAATATGCAAGAAACCAGGTGAAGTTCAATCTAAATTAGAACTAAGTTATTGAAACTATTGTGCCAACAGGAACTAAATCGAAAAGCTCCAATATATCGACATTTCTCATTCGAATACATCCTATAGAACCCGGACTTCCCATAACAACCGAATCAGGACTGCCATGTAAATAAATGTAACGTCGCATTGTATCAACAGACCCTAAACGATTAATACCTGGTTCGCATCCAGACAGCCACATTATTCTAGTTAAGATCCAATCTCTCTCCGGCTGAGATACCTTTAACTCCTCTGTAAAAACCTCTCCGGTTGGCCTTCTCCCAGTAAAAACCATATTGATGGGCTGATCTTTTCCGATCTTTGCCCTCACAATATGCTGACCCGTAGGTGTACAAAAACTACCGTTCTGTTCTCCAATGCCGTATTTTGAAGTTGAAACAGAATACGTTACAACTATTTTGTTATCACTAGAGACAAGAAATAACCTTTGTGATTCTATCGAGATATCTATGTGCAGACTCATAGGCGTTTAGATTGAAAAAATTGTTTTAGAAGAGTACTAGATTCCTCAGCCAAAAGACCTGACTTGACCTGGGCATGATGATTCATTCGTTTATGAGTGTGCAAACTCAGAATACTACCAAACCCTCCAAACTTTTCATCTCTAGCCCCGTAAATTACCTCAATTATTCGTGAATGGAAGATAGCCCCTACACACATTATGCAGGGTTCCAGGGTCACATACATCTTCGCACCTGCCAGGCGGTAATTTTTTAAATTGTTGCCAGCATCCCTTAATGCAACAATTTCAGCATGGGCTGTTGGATCTTGAGTCAAAATTGGTTGATTAAATCCTTTTCCAATAATTTCATTTTGATGAACAATAACACAACCGACCGGAACCTCCTGTCTACGTTCAGCCGTTTTTGCCATATCTAATGCTACGCGCATAAATTTCTGATCATCACAAGTAAAACCTAATCCCTGACCCAAGACTTGTTACCCCTTCTTACGGCAAATTATTACGAAAGGATTGCCAATCCTCAGAAGTAATATCGTCGTAACTGTCTTCATTTTCCAAGTCAATTTGCATAATTTCCCACCTTCCCTCAATCTCCCCTATTGCCATAGAGGTTGAGTATCCTCCAGTTGCATTCCGATCGACCATTAAGCCCCAGGTCTGCTGCAGCTCATTAGAAAAGTTAAATCGATCATTAGTTGTTCTTGTTTTTTTGTCCTGCAAGAATATCGATAACGCAACACCAATTAAGAGTGAAATTTGAACTGCCTTGACTACCGAATTACCTAGTAGCTCACCCAGAACCAAGGGTTCCATCATGTCGAAACTAAAAATAATAAACATGATTAATGAAAACCCTACGCAAGAGCGAAATTGACGCTCTATTAAATCCAACTTCCTGTCAGCATTACAGTATTCAGAGAATCTATGGTTTATTTTGATTTTATCATTTTTAGGTAACTTCACCGAAGGGTTCATTCTATTTCTCCACAAGCAAAGAATCTGCCGATCGTTGAAGGGTCTGCTGGGTACTTTTCTCTAAGTGCATCGATACCTCCTCAAGAACTAATTCACCTAACCTGTCTCCGTCTTTTGCCGCCAAAAAGGCCCATTGGTAAGCCAACTTATAATTTAAATCAACGCCTTCACCCTGACTGAAATAATGACCTACTTTACCCATTGATTGGGGATGTCCTCTTTTAGCACCAAACAAAAAAAGACGGAATGCTAACTCCAGATCCTCTTTAATCCCTTTACCCTCCTCAACCAATAAGCCTAAATTATAATGAGCGAAAACATTGTTCTTAGCTTGTGCTTTAATATACCAACGAACCGCCTCGCTGTAATCCTGAGGAACCCCGTGTCCTTGGTGGTACATAAAGCCTAGATTAAATTCTGCCCCTGAATTTCCTTTCTCTGCGGATAAGACATACCATTGGATTGCTTTTTTGTTACTTTTCTTAACACCCTGTCCCTTGAAATACATCCAGCCCAGTAAAGATTGAGCCTCTGGATCACCTTTTTCTGCTAAAGGTTCTATTATTAACAGTACTTTTCCAAAATTCCTCTCATCATAATGCATAAGTGCGGCTGACATATCTGCTCCGAAAGCTGTTGTGCCACTACTAATAAAGAATAAAGCTAAATATAGACTGTAATGAAATCTAAGCATGTTTTATCAATCGGCATAGCCACATAATCCTTGAAAATTGACAATGGGGTCATGTTTTAATCCAGATCTTCTTTCAGAAAGGCGAAAATCAAAGATACCACTTTTAATTTTGTCAATTTCTATGGAAACCTTAAGGCTTCCATTTGCAGTCTCATTTTCTACATTACACAAAATAAAGCGAATATCCTTATTTCGTCTAAACTTTTCTGGTGACACATTACATGGAATTTGCATGGAATCAATAAAAACACCGTCGTCATCGTAGCCATACACCCTGTCATTGGAGTTTGCAAATGCATCGCTTTCCGTTATTGTGGTTACCGTTCCTTCACATTTAAAGGTGACCGTAGACTTAGAGTAAGCATCAAATGAAAATGCAAAATATAATATCAAGAACTTAATCACGGGAATACCACTCCGGTACTCTCATTACTCCATACTTGATATTTCTGCATTACCCTCCTTAAAACTTCAGAGTCCAAAAAGTTATGTAGCCAAGTTCTAATTGATATAAAAGGCATTTCATTATCAAACCATTGTGGATCAGCTATGCGATACTGACGTATGAAGGGTAACAATGCAATATCCAAAAACGATAAACTATTCCCATACAGATAATTAGATTTTTCTAAAAAACCGGAAGTTAGAGCCTCCAAACAATTCATAGCCTTCTCACGGTGCTCAAGGTGGTCAATTTCTTTGTATCGACTTGCGTACTTATACCTGTCCAAGTGGTATTTAAACTTACCATCGAACAAGGAAATAATAGGATCCATTTCATTCTGATATCTGTTGTACTGTCGAAGAATTCCTAGTTTGTCATTACGACCAAAAACATACCTCATAACATCAAGACTTTCATCAATTATTTCCCCTGAAGATAATACCAACACAGGAACAGTTCCCTTGGGGGACAACTCAACCATCTCTTTCGGTTTTTTGGATAAAATAACTTCTCTAAGTTCACAGGAATATCCACTTAAGAACATAGCGATTCTTGCCCTCATAGCGTAGGGACACCTTCGGAAACTATATAAAATCGGTTGTTCAGTCATTCGTTTTGATTTTTTTCTGAGGAACTCTATTATCAGGATCGATATAAAACTCCCCCTCCTTCAGGTCTTTATTGAGAGACACTCGTTGATCAAAAACAAAACAGTCTCCAGTCCAGTTATTTGTTTTTTTTTCAACAACCTCTAAATACTTGAGGATTCCTCCTTCTAATTGAAAAACCTTATCAAATCCTTTTTTCAATAAATATGATGAGGCTTTCTCGCACCTTACTCCACCGGTACAAAACATCGCTATGCGCTTAGATCTCGCGTCTTTGTAATTCTTCTCAATCCATTCAGGAAATTCCCGGAAATATTGAGTATCGGCTTTAATTGAACCCTTAAAACTACCTAGGGCATGTTCATAAAAATTCCTAGTGTCAATAACCAAAGTGTCTGGATCAGCAATGAAATTATCCCAATCCTCTGGTCTGACAAAACACCCTGTTTCTTTAGAGGGATCTAAGCCATCCTGTTTCATGGCAACTATCTCCTCCCTTATTCTTATACGCATACTTTTAAATATAGGTTTAGTTGCGATTGAGAACTTGGGGATTAAACTTTTTAGAGATTCCTTTGCCCATAAAAACTGAAGTATGTTATGTACCCCCTTCTGACTGCCAGCAATGGTGCCATTTATACCTTCAGATGCAAGTATTATGGTTCCTAGCATTTCTTCTTTTTGGCAAATATCATCTAGTTCTAATTTAAAGTCAGTAACTTGGGTCAATGAGTAAAATCTGTAAAAACTGGCAACCAAAAAAGCCTGTGTTGTTGGGATAGAGACCTTAGTCATAAGTGAAAATGCTCAGTAATCCAAATTTCTAGTATATTTCCCAAAACAATCATTCTAGCTACTTGTCCAGGTTCATTGGCATAGCCACGAATCATAGATTGAACTCCATAAGCTAAATCATCAAAGTGAGAACAGGTGGTATCTATCAACTGGCATTCAGCTTTTGCCACCTCAACAATCTCATTACTCAAAACATAAAGTTCACTGTTAAGCTCTAACGGCATTAGAGCTGTGTAAGATACAGTCAAAAATAGCGGCCAATGAGCCAAATGTCTCCATAATGTTGCCACGTGAGATTCTTTCCCCAAAGCACTTCCCAAGGAGTTAATGGTGGTTACCAAACTCCAAGTATGATTAGGAATTTGATCCTTTTCCATCAATGGGACAATTTTCTCCAATTTTTCGAATCCGGATCTATTACACCTAACTTCTGCAACAGCTCGAGGGGCCCCTATCAGTGCATTCATAGTCACAAAATTTAGACCATTAGACCTATTGTACGCTTTTAATACATTTTTAATTTTTTTTAAATCTTCCGTATTCAGTCCATTAATTTTCAAATGATCAGCATTTAAGTTTGGTGTAGGGAGTGAAATTTTATTAAGAATATTTTTTAAGCAGACTAATGGTGCGTTGTCATGATACATTGGTTTGATATTATCCCATGTTTGTGAAAGACCCCGCTCTGTCCCAGCAAGACCTCGCCAAATAGATGTCAAGATTGGGATGTTCATAGTCGACCTGATATCTGCGAATATCTGAGCAATTTCCCCAGAGGCCTCACATTCTGGAAGGGCTGTTACGGGATCATAAGCAAAATCTTTATTCATCCTGATCTGTTTTTGGCTTAATTAAATCACCTTCTCTAACGACTGAAGATTCCAGGATTTCGCAGTTTAGCCCAGACCTATGAACAAGGGGTCCAAAGACTTTTTTTCCGGTAATCTTCTCCAAATACCGACACGGAACATTCAACCGTAGTCCCTGAAGAAGGGCTCCCCCTACCCAAAATTTCTTACCAACCAAATGGTTTAATGGAACCCCTGCCGTAATCAAATTACGCCTAGTATCTCGTGGATCTAAAATAATTCCATAATCTCGCTCTATAGCCTGAAGTGCCTCTATCTCAATCAATGTTACTTGGCGATCACTGCTAGGCTTTTTAGAGTAAGTTCCTTTACCCGTGGCATACCGATCCCCCTCAATCCCGACACCGGCTATTAATTGAGCTGGGGATTGCAGGAGCATAGGCTCCCCCCCCTCTGCTGAGATATAAATATGTTGTAAGTTTCCAGTCCAATTCATTTTTACATCCCCCTTAAGATAGTTTACATAAATGGGCAGTTCTTAAAACTTGTCAACCCCTCCCTCTGGATTGAGACAAACTATCGGATTAAGACCATTATAGCTATCATTTTCCAGATATGCTGTCCGTTATTAAGCCCTGTCAAACACCCAAATTTAATTACCATACTTTAAAACAACTTCAATTTTTTTGTATTCTGCTACTTCATATTTGTCAGTTCTGATTAACTCTACCGGCGAAATTTGAGATGACGTCCCAGCGACCTCATCAGTGACGCTACCCCTATATGGCAGGATAGAATTTCTCTTTGCTGACTTTTAAAACTATTGAATTCCTGATTTCTGTATCTTATGTGCAATAGCACTAAATAACATCTTTTGAACCTGTCAAAATTCTACCGAAAGTCTCCACCTGAACCCTAGACTTTTCTAAAGTCTAATAAAACACTGAATCTTACATAACTTACTTGCAAAACTGCTATCAAAATCACCGGTCTATACCGTTTCAGAAATTTACAAAATTTATTTACGCTTAGCTTATAGTTGTTGATTTTTGATAATTTAGTTTAAATTTATAGTTGCAACTTTATCACCATCAAAATTCCTACTACTAGTCGTTTTGTTTGAGACCATAGCCATCAAGGGCTAGTCGACTATTGTCATAAAGTCATTAATTGACTTGAGAATAATCTAACAAGCACTTCGACATCTTGTGTACCAGCATAGTTTGGCCTGATAACAATTGCTATTTCTCTGTGGGGCCCTTTTTCGTTTAGGTGACTGCTAGTCAACTCAGATTCAGATTTAAGTAGCTGATTAATAGCCATTTTTGGGATAACAGTAGTACCCATTCCTCCTTTTACCAATTGAATTACAGTAGTTAAAGTTGATGCCCTAAAACTGTGTTGGGAATTATCGGATATTTTACAAGCCGACAAAACATGATCTTTTAAACAGTTACCGTCCTCCAGAAGTATTAACTCAGATGTCCTTATCTCCTTTGCCTTAATTTTACCAGTTTTAGATCTCTTATCATTAGTCTTACTAACCCAAAAAAAATCCTCCTCCCAAAATTTAAAAGCTATCATTCCCTTCAGATCATAGGGCAATGCCAGAATTGCCATATCTAAATCTCCAGTCTTCACCCTGTTAATCAAAACTTCAGTCTGAGCCTCTTCAATCTGTAGCTTTAATTTAGGGTATTCAACAGCTAGTTTAGGCAAAACCATTGGGATAAAAAAAGGACTAATAGTTGGTATAATGCCAATTGATAGTCTGTGAGATAGAGGTTCAGACTGCAACTCAGAAATTTTTCTAATATCCTCAAGGTGAAGTTTTATTAATTGGGCTTTTTTAATAAAATCTGAACCCAGACTGGTAACTATTACTTTTCTATTATCCCTTTCAAAGACCTGAAACCCAAGCTGTTTTTCCATTTCCGTTATGGCATTGCTAAGTGTAGATGGAGACACAAAACACTCATCTGCTGCCTTTTTGAAGTGTAAGTTAGCTGCTACTTTTAAGGCATAACCAATCTGCTTGATGCTTATCATGATAATTCGATTTTCTTAATCATTAAGTTTAATTTTTCTATATTTATCAATATATAGGTTTTCTTATATCTTATAAACGTTTTTACTCAAATAACCACATTTTTAATAAGGAATCTAAATGGGCCTGATTAACAGAGAGATTGAACCTTTTGAAGCAGATGCTTTTCAAGACGGAGAGTTTATTACAGTAAATAGCAACGATATTAAGGGAAAATGGGCAGTTTTCTTCTTTTATCCTGCGGACTTTACATTTGTATGTCCGACTGAACTGGGAGATGTAGCAGATCACTATGATGAATTCAAATCCTTAGGCGTTGAAATTTATGCGGTGTCAACCGACAGCCATTTCTGTCATAAGGCATGGCATGATGCATCGGATACCATTAACAAGATCAAGTACCCAATGATCAGTGACAACACGTTTGAAATTTCTCGCAGCTTTAATGTCCTCCGCGAGGGGGAAGGTAGATCGGATAGAGGAACATTTATTGTTGATCCAGACGGAATAATACAGGCAATGGAAATAACTGCTGAGGGGATTGGGAGAGACGCTAGCGATCTCATGAGAAAGGTAAAAGCAGCTCAATACGTTAGGGCCCATCCGGATGAGGTGTGCCCAGCGAAATGGCAAGAAGGAGAAGAGACCTTAGCCCCGTCCCTTGACCTAGTCGGAAAAATATAACCTTAACCGACACCTCTGAATGAGGTGTCGGATTTTTTATAACCAGATGTCATGAATAGTCCGCTTATCAACGATAACTTAATTAAGACTATAAAAAGCTATGCTAGCAACATGCAAAATAAGGTCACCCTTGTTCTACAAAAGGGTAGTCACAATAAAAGAGCAGATCTAGTTGAGTTCCTAACAGCCATCTGTTCTGCAACCACCATGATTGAATTTGAAGAAGATGACCTAGGAGTGATTGCTAGAGGTCCTTTAAGCTTCATACTCAAGTCAAATAATGAATTTACAGGGATATCCTTTTCTGGCATTCCAGGAGGGCATGAATTTAATTCACTGATCTTGGCAATACTGCAGTGCGGAGGAGCTGACCTAAAACTCGATAAAACCATTCAGGACCTTATCTCAAAGATAGATGATGAAATAAAATTTCAGGTTTTTGTTAGTCTAAGTTGTCAAAACTGTCCAGAGGTTGTTCAGACTCTCAATAAGTTTTCAATTATTAACAAAAATATAAGTTCTGAGACAATTGATGGAGGTCTATTTCAAGAGCTTATCTCCGAAAGGGGCATTCAAGCGGTTCCTAGCGTATACCTAAATGATGAACCTTTTCTTACTGGCCGTGTTGATGTCTCCAAAATCATTGAAAAACTGAAAGCACAATACCTCAACTTACAATCTCCTGATGTTGATTCTCTTCCTCTTCAAGATATCACGGTAATCGGAGGTGGCCCAGCCGGCATTAGTGCCGCTATCTATAGTGCCAGGAAGGGACTAAAAGTTACCCTTATAGCTGAAAAAATGGGTGGGCAAGTTGCTGAAACACTGGATATTGAGAACATGATTTCTGTCTCAAGTACGACCGGTGTAGAGCTCACCAAATCGATGCATAATCACTTGAGTGATTATGATGTAACCGTTAAAGAGCATCAACAGGTTATTCAGATTAGCAAATCTGCCACAAAAAAAATCGAGCTGTCATCTGGCGAAATCATTGAAAGTCGAAGTGTAATAATTGCCACGGGAGCCAATTGGAAAGAGCTAAATATTCCAGGCGAAAAAGAAAATTTGGGGAATGGAGTTGCTTATTGCCCTCACTGCGACGGACCATTTTTCAAAAATAAAGATGTTGCTGTTATTGGAGGTGGAAACTCAGGAGTGGAAGCTGCATTAGATTTATCGACTATTGTGAATTCAATAACCATTATAGAATTTCTTCCTAAGTTAAACGCAGATCAAATCCTAGTAGATCGAGTGAAGACAAGAAAAAATATAAATATTTTATGTGGAATCGAATGCAAAGAAATCCTCTCAACGGATGGTAAGGTATCCTCAGTTTCCTATATTGAACGAGAAACCAAACAAGCTAAAACTCTTAAAATAGACGGTGTCTTTGTTCAAATAGGACTAATTCCGAATAGTCAATTTTTGAAAGGAGTTGTTGCCTTAAATGAATACGGAGAAATAATTATTGATGATAAAGGAAGAACCTCCGAAACCGGAATATTTGCTTGTGGCGATGCGACTAACGTACCTTACAAGCAAATTAGCATCTCTATGGGGGAGGGAGCCAAAGCAGCAATAACTGCTGCTGAATTCTTGCAAACACACATCGATAAGCAATCAACTTCTTTATCAATATGACTAAGTAAAATTACAGATGAACAGCAAGGTTCGATACCAAACTTTGCTGTTGGTCCAAATAATATCCTGTAAAGTAATAAACACTAATCGGGCGTAAACAAATTTTTTCCATCACTACTTGACACTCTACCAATAATGTCAAGGTAGTCCCTATTTGTCATCTCTGCCAAAAGATTGCTGTCATTGGGGGCGTTAGCAATGAATCGACTACCATTGTTTAGACGGCCATATAAAACACCGAGAACAGGACCGTCTCTACCATGCATTACAGTATAGGTTTCAACCTGCCCCCTGCCGACCGGAAACTCCGAAATGCGAGGCCCCTGATCAAGATCAATTTCTGATTGATAGAGATTGGGTTTTTTAGGACAAAAAGGCCTATCAGTAGGCTCGGTAGAATAAATACCTGCTGAATGTTTGGTGATGAAGTTGCCGTTAGCTGTTACTAAACCTTTGCTACCTGGCTTAGATCGCACTCGATTCATAATCTCAGCTATTGAATGAGTAACGTAGTTGTTACCAGGACCACCAAAATAAGGTAAACCACCTGTAACGGTTAGTCCCCTCCTGTCATCCGCACTCAAACCTATTTCATTACAGGCTATTTCAACAGCTGATGGGAAACAGCTATACAGATCCAAAAAATCAATATCATCAATGCTACATTTAGCCATCTCAAAGGATTCCCGAGCAACTATAGAGATAGCCGGAGATGAATGAAAGTTTTTTCGATCACTCAGATACCAATGGTCAGTTGCATCGGCACAACCATGAAGATAGACCCACTTTTCATTGGGAATACCCAAAAATTTTGCATTGGCAACTGACGTTAAGACTATTGCCGCAGACTGATTGATATAGGCATTAGCATTCATAAGTTTAGTGTACGGGAACCCTATGTAAGGATTATTAACATCAACCTTTGAAATCTGTTCTGCTGTAAAAATTTTTTGCCGGTCAGCAAGTGGATTTTTGCTTGCAACATCAGAAAACCTTGAAAAGATTTTGCCCATTTCTAAGCTGTGCATCCCAATTGATCGCTTTAGGTTCCCCCTAATGCCATTCTCTATTAATGGATAAGCACATATAGCACTCGACATTCCATGGCGATCTTCCATATCGGACCAAGCTCTATTTGACACTCCCCATTGCTCAAACCTTCCGCCAAGGTCTTCGTCCCAATCAAGATGAACCCCTTGTCGTTGAGCACTTTTTTGGGTGCCAAGTGCCTCACCTCCCGCTATCATTGCAGTTCTTATCTCCCCTTTCGTTATTTTCTCAAAAATTCTATTAACACACCATTGAGGCATATTACCACCGGAATATGTGTAGACCAGCTGAGTTGCATTATGGGCTTGAAGTCTTTTTGCAAGAGACAAAGGTGGATTACTGTATTTTCCAAATGGACAGACAAAACGCCAACTAGTATCTGAAAATGAACGAATTACTACTACCGTATCCAGATCACTTATTAAGCGATCTCCATTCCCAGTATCAAAAGCAGCCTGCTTACCCGCCTGTGCAATAAGGTCCATTGGGGAGGATGCAGAAGAGAGATCTTCTTGCATGTCAGTTACCTGCCCACATCCAACAAGTATTGGTATTTTTGACTCATCCATCATTACACCTTTATTGCAAACAATCTTATTTTAATATTCAAATCACTATTACAAAACTTTTCTATTTACTGTGAATTTGTTTCAAAAAATAACTTTAATCTCTGAGCCAACAGTTGAGGACATTCTTCGGGAACAAAATGGCCACACTCATCAAACACTTGTCCCTCAACATTTACAGCAACCCTTTTAAGTGACATCTCTGGATCATTTCTCCTACCCCTACCGTCTGGGTAAGATACGCCCCCACCAATGGCCAAAATCGGCATAGGCAACTTAAAATTCTTAATAATTTCTTTGTTATTAATAATATCCTGAGGGATTGCCCTATAGTATGCGTACCCCGCCTGCATAGCTCCAGGGAGAGTATACGCTCGGATGTACTCTGCCACATCTTTCTCTGATATTGCGTCCTCTTTATAAGCAAAAGTTCTAAAAAACCATTTCAAATAGATCTCTTCCCGACCGTAGACGAGAGCCTCAGGTAAATCCAATGTCATATGAAATTGGTGGTGCCATCGGCGCCCACCTTCTGAGAAATCTCCACCACACCCTGGAATTACAACGTCAATGATGACAAGTTTTTTAACTGATTCAGGATACGATGCTGCTAAACTGTAAGCGGTTGGCCCTCCCCAATCATGACCAACCAAGAAAAAACTTTCATATCCAAGATGTCCATTAACTAGCTTCCAGATATCATTAGCAACTGTTTGCTTATCATACCCACCAACTGGTTTTGAACTATCTCCAAGACCTCGAAGATCAGGCGCTATGACCGTATACAACTTACTCAATTCAGGGATAATGTGACGCCACTCCCACCAGGTCTGCGGCCACCCATGCAGAAGAACGACAGGTGGTCCAGCTCCGCTAGTTACATAGTGAATAAGTACATCACCAAGATCTGCAAAATGATGCTTTACATCTAATCCAGACGAATCAATCATAATTTGAAACAGTTACGATCTATAATTCTAGCCTTCCAACTTAAGACGTTGGCAAATTCAGTAGATATTTCAAACCCCAATCGATCACACCCAGCAAATAAAAAATAGCCTGTAATATCGGCGACTGAAAACTCTGAACCTGATATAAAATCATTACTGGCCAGATGTGGATCAACTCTACCCATAAAAATATTTAGCATTTGAAAAGCCCGTTCAATAACCACTGGACTCTGCTCTATATTATTACGTGTACCTGCTAACACTTTTCCCTCAAACATTGGCAGTTTATTTCTTATTGCATGCCCCATTGGGGAAAGAGCATCTAACTCCAATCTACGATTCCACATATCAATTTTAGCTCTTTTTTCAGGAGTATCACCAAACAACTGAGGCTCTGGATGGAGCTCCTCTAAATATCTACAAATCGATACACTTTCAGAGATGATTGAACCATTATCTAATTCAAGAAAGGGCACACAATTAAATGGATTCATTGACTGAAATGGTTCTTTAAACTGATCACCAGCCCTAACATCCAGTTCATGGACATCGAGTTTTAGTCCTTTTTCTTTCAGAAAAGCACTGACCCTCATCCCGTTAGGGGCAAGGGAAAAATTATAAAGTTTCATTTCGATACTCCTTTTTTTTTATACCAATTCTTTTGTTTAAAAACCACAGTGCTCCACGTCGAATTACGCTGTTTAAAAAGCACTCTCTCCTCTGACAATCAAAACCAGGAGATCTATTTACCTTTTATTCCTTATGATAGCTCTAAGTGAAATTTTTCTAAGATTTACTTATTAAAAATTCGAATTGAAGAATACTGAATTTAGGAAGAAAAGCAAAATAATTCCTATAAAGCTTAACCAAATAGCAAGAAAGATTTTCATCGGGAAACTTCTACGATTATGCTTAAACAAATTTCTCAATATTAAAGAAATAATAAAAAAAAGAATACAAAAAGAAAGAACTACCAATATATTGAAAGTCATATTTTTTTCGATTAATAGCTTTTTATTTCTTTTCCATTTCGATAGTGCATTTTTGATCGCAACGAACCATCCTCATAATAGTCTACCCAAGGCCCTTCCCAAAGCCCTCCTTTATAAAGTCCCTTGGAATGCAACTGACCATTTTTATGAAAGCTAGACCAAATACCTTCTTTTTTCCCTTCACTATAAAAGCCTTCTAACCTAAGTTGGCCATTAGGATAATACTGCCGGTATTGCCCGTCAAAAACCCCTTCTACTAATCTAGCCTCTAAGCTGCCAGTAACCAATCCAGTATACGGAGGTCCGCCTGTGAGATCGTAAAAAAGTTGATTTTTGTACTCTAAAAGCGAGTAGTCAATCTCCTTTGATAAGGGCTGTTTAATCATTAGCCCTAGACAAGTGAGAAAAATCAAAAGTTTAAACATCATTGAATTAACTAAATAGTTATTTTTAAACATATACTTACTAGTTTATACTGTCTCCTACTAAAATGCACCAAAAGATAAATAAGTAGACCCAGTTGGTTGTAAATCCATATAATACCCGATTTATTTGAACATTCACTCGACATAGGCTTCAATATTCCAGGATTTAACCCGGGCGATATTAATCATGTGGCAGGGTGACCTTGGACGCAGGGCCTTGTTTTTTTCAGTCAATGGAAAGATGCATAAACCTTGCATAGGGTTATATGGAGTACCACGACTTGCATCTAAGCACCATGAATTTTGATAATAATGAAACTGCGGGCCTCTGCTTCCCGTACAGAGCCGTAATCTTTTTATTTTTATTGGTAAGTAGTACAAGCTCGCTAGCGACCCCCCCTATAACTATAGCGGGAATAAACTTATTTATGACTGCTGAAGAAATTATTTCGACTGCAAAATCTAGGTCTTTAAATTGCTTTATAACAGAAGGCGTAGGGGCTAACTCAGGAGATAGGGGTTACTGTTGCAGCAAAAAAGGTAGATGTGACGGATTTCGTAATAAACACAAAGGACTGTCTTTTAGATTCAAGTCTGGAACAAAAACAATAAAAAGAATAGACATTTCCTGCCAAGTTACCAATTCATGCGGCTTGGAAATTCGCGATATTGCTAAAATACTTGTAGATAAAGGAATTATCAACCATTTGGACTATGAGGTTGTTCCAATTATCGACGTTAATTTAGGTAGGTATAGAGGACGAGGACCTGCCGGTGATGAGCTAATTATTAATCCAACCCAATCTTCAGTATTGGATGGCAGTATTACAATTCGAAAAAGACGCATAATATCTCGAGAAACAAATTTCTAAGAGCTAGATTCGCCAAACCCAGTGATATCTTAACACATCGCAGTCATTGTTAATGTTTGATAAGGACCTTAATCAAGTACAGAAAAACCAAGTAATGACCTTTCCAAATACTGTTAAAGCAAGGCAAAAAAAACCTATAATTATTTAAATGAAAGATTATTCGAAAACAGATAAAGGTTACAATAAGTAACTATATTCCTCTTACTAAAATTCAAGATTCATCTCTCTAGGAACATCCGATTTACCAATCATTACCATTCGCCTAGGAATAGAATACCCTGAAGGATAATCGTCAACTGAATCCAAAACACTATCTTTCCTAAAATTAAAGGGCTTTTTAAACAAATCAATAAGTCGAAAATCACCAGTTACAATGTCCTTATTTAGGAAATTTGGATCAACGATGTGAGTTGTTGTTAAAAGATACTTATAATTAACATTAGAAATATTTATTAAGAACTTATTAATTTCTTTATTGGCAAAATGGAAAAGACAGTCTCGCACAAGCAATAAGTCACAGCTTGGCAATCTTCCTCGGCAAATATCTATCACTTCAAAATGAATTTTATCAGTAGCATACGTAGTGCTATTCTTCTCAATTACACTCTCAACAATATCGAAACCACGGTATTCGATATTTAATTTCGGAACAACTAATCTCATCCAATTAAAATCACCGCAACCTGCGTCAACAATTTTTTTTATATTATGTCTTGGTAATGTCTCAATCAACCAATTTCGCAAGCCCTCTGTATACTCGACTTCAGACCCCTCACCGCTGCCTGATTCATTACTACCCCAAAAATTCTTCTCATAAATCTCCTTAAAACGCTCCGCTAAAGGCTCCCGTTTCAACATTTTTCTATGAGCGACTCTATATTTTAATGTGAAAGGAATCAGTACTATCGTTTGGATAGTTGATATAAGACCATCTCGCCTCAGCTTTGCAAGTAATCGTTCACCCCACTTATTTCGTCTTCCACCATCGGCCAAAGCATCTTGCAACATTTTAGCCGTAAAGCCAAATTCTTTGCACAATTCCTTGACTTTTTGCAGAGCATCTGCACGTTCATTTTGTATTTTTTTTTTATCCATAATGATAAATACTACAGACAGTCTCTATTACTTATTATGTGTCAAACTAATGCTTATTAATAATGGATTACTGCTCTTCCCAATTTTTATTTTTAAGCAACTTCCAATCTCAGGACAAGTTAATTTCCTAGTTTGGACGAAACGATAACATTCCATTATTATGACTTATAATCATAAGTTAATACAAACCTTTTAAAACCACTATTTTAAGAATATTAGTAAAAAATTGAAATATATACCTATAACTGTCTTTTTTATTGGTTACCTCCACCTATGTATTGCAAATGCCAACGATATTAATTGGGATGAACTAGTGGAGAAAAATGGCACTTATTATCATAACTCCATGGAATTGCCTTTTGATGGCCAAGTTACCGGAAGTCAAAGTGGAAAAATAGTTCAAGGAAAGAAGGATGGACCTTGGATAGGATTTTATGAAGATGGAAGTGTACTATGGGAAGGCCTTTACTACCGAGGCACCACGCTCTCATGGAAGGAATATCATGATAACGGAGAAATTTTTGTAACCGGTGAATTTAATAATGGCAAAAAAGATGGGCGTTGGGATATTTACGACAAAAAGGGCAAGTTAATTGCCCAGGAATTTTTCAAATCTGGGAAAATTATAGAAACCAAGATAATTAAATAACAACATTGCATTGGTTTTTTTGAGCCTAAGCTATTGAACATGTCCTAACTTTTTTTCCCAATATTTTTAGTTAAAAATATACAATGCAGGCAGTCTCAAGCTGTTTGGATTAAAAAGTCATTGGCCAAGCCTTATTAATAGCATTAATTTCCGTTATCACTTCTTCACTCAATTTTAAATCTAAGCCCCTCAAAACAATATCAAGCTGATCATTAGTAGTTGCCCCAAAAATCACCGACCCCATGAATGGACGTTGCCTGCAGAAAGCTAAAGCCAAATGAACCGGATGAATGCTATGTCTTTTTGCTAAATTAATATACTCTGAAACTGCCTCCTCTGACCGTGGATTCACCCTACCGAAGACCGTTGGTATTCGCGATAGCCTTGAATTTTCTGGAGTGGATTTGTTCAAATACTTTCCTGTTAATACGCCTCCCGCTAAGGGTGAGTATGCTAAAAGAGGTATATTTTCATTGTGAGAGAGTTCACTCATGTCGCTATCATATAACCTACAAAGGAGACTGTACTCATTTTGAATTGACGCTATAGGAAAGTTTTTATATTTCTCTACTGCATCAACAAACTTAAGAGTTCCCCAGCAGGTCTCATTTGACAACCCAATAGCTCTTATTTTTCCTTCTTTTTTAAATTGGTACAAAGTTTCAACAATGATTTCAATATCAGATAAAACTTCTTTTTTTATCTGATCACTAGGGTCATACTCCCAAATCTTTCTAAAATGATAGGATCCTCTGTTGGGCCAGTGCAATTGGTACAAATCAATATAATCTGTACTTAAACGTTGCAAACTCTTGTTCAATGCCTCCCTCATACCTTTGGGGTTAATAGGATCTCCCTTCCGGATGGCCTGGTAGCCTTTTCCAACTACCTTCGATGCTAGAATCACTTTACTTCTACGTGACTTTGTTTTTTTTATCCAACTCCCTATAACTCTCTCAGTGTCTCCTGCTGTCTCTGCACGCAAAGGTACAGTTGGGTATAACTCAGCGGTATCAAAGAAGTTAATGCCAGCTTCAAGGGCTTTATCCATTTGTATATGGGAATCAATTTCATTTGTTTGCTCCCCAAAAGTCATAGTTCCCAAACAATAATCAGATACCTTCAGTTCAGAGTTACCCAACTTTTTTAATTCCATTTAATTTCCTTCTCATTACAGTTACACAAATCATCAAGTTGAAACACTATTTAGCTAATATTAATAAATTTTTATTGTTTAATGTGTCAAAAAAATCCCCTTTAAACTTAATAATTGTTGTCGAATTGTAATCAAAAAGCCTCTTAATTTAAAACCATAAATAGAGCCAGTCTAGATCAGATCATACATCAAGCAAATCTGGACCTTACAACTTAGGCTGGCAATTATTTAATAACTTTACTATGGAGTTGAAATGACTACCTCTCTCATCCTATTTCGCAAGCTTTTAGATGCCCCAACATGATAAAAATGTGTGACCTCGCTCCAAGTATAATCAGAAAAATATTTTTTTACATATTCATTTCTTCGATATTTGTTTTCTAGCCAATTTGAAAACACAAATTTCTTTTGAGAGGACACCAAAGCCAAAGCTAATTCGTCTGCGTCGCAGTCATCAAAAGAGTTATAATATGTGGTATGTCTACCCACATAGGGTGGGTCGCAATAAATTAAATCTCCGATCTTTGCCTCCTTTAAAGTTTTTTGCCAACTTTGAGCCTTGAACTCCCATTCTCTATCCCTCATTACGTTCGCTGCCCAATCAACTTGATTAATAATTTTTGTAATTAACGCTTTTCTGAATCTATTGGGCTTTTTGCAAAACGGCACATTAAACTTGCCATGTTTATTGAATCTAATCATTCCATTGAAACATGAACGACTAAGAAAAAGGAAATCCAAAGAGTTAGCCGTAGCGTTAAACCTATCCCTAATAAAATAATAATGACTCTCACCTATCTCCGACAACTTGGCTCCCTCAGATATTAAGTACTTTTTGACAGAGTTTGTATTAACCTCACCGCTCTGGACTGCTTTGTAGAATGCGATTAGATGGCTATTGGTATCACACAGTAAAGCTTTTTTTGGCCCTACGTTTAAAGCAACAGATGCAGATCCCATAAACGGTTCAATCCATCTCCCTGATCCATCCCACTCAACGGATGACTCTATTAAGGGTACTAACTTTGTTTTAATACCTTGTGTTTTTATCGGTGGAGCTTTAGGTGGGATAACACGCATTTTTTTGGGAAGCATGTTCTATCCTTCTTTAACAGTGGTGTCCATCATAACCTTTTTATTTCTGCTTGTTCCCATAATCAGTTTCCTCATCGAGGATAGATCCGTCTCTTTGATAATACACCCAATCATCTATAGCCTCCCCATTTTTATAATTTCCTTTTGCCCAAAGACGACCGTTATCGTAAAAATGTTGCCAATTGCCCTCCTTACGTCCATTATTATAAATTCCTTTCATCCACAGTTGCCCATTTTCATAATAAGAATTCCAGACACCAATTTTATTACCGTCTTTATAATATCCTCTCCTCCACAATCTGCCATTTTCGTGAAAAGATTCCCACAGACCATCTTCTTTGCCATTTTTGTATTTCAGTTTATTTCGAATATCACCATTTTCATAGTTAATTATCCAAGAACCATCTCTTTTTCCTTGCACAAACTTTCCTTCCCCCCAAAGATGACCGTTGTGATGCCGATAGGTCCACTTACCCACCTTAACCCCATCAACTAATTCACCTTCCCTGATACCACTTACTTTTCCCGTGAATGGGATATCGGAAAATTGCTTGTAATACACTCCTCCCCTGTACACCAGGTCTTTATAATACAAGTCCTCACCAAAAGTTATTGATGAGAATACTGATAATAAAATAGCTACAAAGGATATTGAAAAACTTTCTTTCATTATCGTACTTCCTAAGTTGATCTAAACATATATTTTTTTAACCTTTAGTTTAGTTCTAATAAACATATAATGCTAATCTAACCAAACAATATTCTTACATGCATTGCGATATGCTTCGCATTCACTAGAAAAACAAAGATAACCAAACCCTCCTATTTTGTACCAACCTTCGTTAGACTCCGAGTCTCTTCTATATTCTTCAAAGCCAAAACTGTTATCTGCTCTTTTAAAAATGTCCACGCAGAGCGTGTCATCAATGTTACTTATAGATCGGACAACAACTTCTTTTTTCATATTTTTTTTTGTTGTTTTCTTGCTTTTACTTTTTGATACTTTCCCAAAAAAATCATCAATTTTCTAAAACCCGATGAGTACAAAAGGTTTCCGCAATTTGCATAAAAGGTGTCACCTTGTTTATGTCCAGCTTTCCCCTTGCAATGGCAACCATTGTTTCATCTGATAAAACCTCGGAGGCATAATTTCCCATACATCTGCAGTAACGAGTAATTAATTTTTCACTCAAATCCCTTTTTGTCTCCGTTGCAAACTGTAGTGAAACACAACTACTCATGAAACCCTTCATAAAGTCTTCGTCATCTATGCGATTTGAAACTATCAGGCACTCACCAGATCCCCTTCGAATGTTACCGCCCAAAGAAAAATGACCCGTCCACTTTCTCGTTGTTTTATCAAAGTAACCAGTCCACTCCTTCCCTGTTTTACCAATATTTATTTCAACAAAATTATTGCCTCCAAATTGAGACCTCACGATAAATAAATTGTTTTTTTCCCTTAATGAGCATTCTCCTCGGAATCTCTGGATTTCCATCCGACAAGATCCGTCATTTCGATTAAAGTCAATGAGCATCACATCGTTTGTCTCGTCCATACACCTTAAAGTGATTTCGTTACCCCAACTGATTAAAGGCAGCAAAAGATATAGAGTCGTGAGTATTAATGTAGGGTATTTCATCAAGAATTATTAGTCACAAAATATCATAATAAGCCCAATTTTTTGATTGGGCACAAAAAAGTAGAAGCTATTAATGTATGTATAACGCTACGGTTCCTAATATGTACTGTTTTCAATTGGTTTTAAACTACAAATTACTCGTATAACTCTTGAAATATAATACTAAGTTATTTCTATTTATACAGTTTATTTATTTTCATATAGTGCTGATTATAGTCATAGTATTTCTTTTATATGCGTTTTTCATGTGCCCGGACTCTACCTGGAAGCTTGTCTTGTCACGATAATATTAGATAGTATTACTTCCGTATACTCGGAGCTATAATGTCGTATTAATTATACTTCAACGAAAACTAAACTAATAACTAGTAAAATACTTACATTTATAAGCACGTAAAGCATAAATCTTTACCAAATCTATCATGAAAGTAAAATTACAAGACCTATACAAATTTATATTTAATTATTCTCTAAAGGCTTTATCTTGAGTAGCGTTTCGGTAAGGTTTACCTGAATTTACAAATGACTGGTTCCAAGCAGGGCCTCGAAATGTTTCGGACGTAGCTGTTACCAAACTTAACCTGTCGACAATTTTAGAAATTGGCTCTTACGAAAGAGCCAGTGCTTGCTGCTTGATTGAAAAGCTTGGCATAAGAAGAGAGATAGAGCTACATTGCATAGATACTTCGAAAGGCCGAATCGAGCACGGAGAAACTGGCGATCACCAAAGCGACATAGTGCAAGTTAGAAATCGATTTGATCACGACATACAGTTAGCAAGGAGTAAAGGTAATCATAACGTTGAGGTAATTGTACGAAAAGTATCAAGGGATAGCGAGCTGTCAAATTTATAAATAATAGGTAAGCAGAATTACTTTGACTGTATTAGTGTTGATGGCTCACATCAGGCACCAGATGTATTACTAGATGCTGTCTTAAATTTTAAACTACTGAAGTTAGATGGGGTTATTGCTTTTGGCGATCATCAATGGCAAGAAGATCTGCAATATGGCGTGGATCCCATTAGATGTCCCAAAATAGCCATGGATGCTTTTCCTAATATTTTTTGTCGTAAGCTTAAAGTTACCTCAACCTCTGTAAACCAGATCTATGTGCAAAAGATTAGTGCCTGAAGTAATAAAGGGTTTACCTCAAATTATTTAAACAAGTTCAATATAATCGAAATAATCACACTAATCACAATACAAGTCACGATTGGAAAATAGAAAGAAGAGTTTTCATCTTTCCAAAATATATCTCCTGGCATATTACCTAATCCCAATTTTTCTAAAAATGGATAAACCAGTCCGAGCACCAAAATCAACAAACCGACTATTATCAATATTTTCTGCAATCATTACTCCTATTCAATAGCTCTAACGATGTAACATATTGTTTTATATATTTTTTTTATCCCAATAGAAAAGATGTTACCCAACTATCCGTTATTTGAATTATTTTACGATTAATATCTGGAATTGTTAATATAGATACTAGTAAATACAATCCTTTTTCCAAGTCATTTGAATAACTCTAGAAAAAATCAATGTTTTTATTGTATTTTTTGTTTCTGATCAACAGCGGGTATTTTAAATTTATTATCTCCCATATACCTTGATCAAATTTGTTAAATCCTGTTCTTCTTTATAGCCATAAAAATTATTTTCCAATCGATTCTCTTTTAAAAGTATATAAACCTGCAAAAACAACAATTAATGATCCAAGGAGTACTGGAATCTCAATAATCTCGTCAAAAAAAATAATTCCAATAAATGCATTAAAAACTAATGCAAAATAATTAAATGGCTGCAAAACAGATGCTTGTGCAATTTGATACGACTTTATGACAAAATAGTGTCCTGATGTTCCGAGAATCGAAATTACTAGAATTAGTATCCAGTCAAAGTTTTTTACGTCAACATAAAAAAAAGGACCGACAAAGGATAGTATCAATGCACCAGCAATTCCTGTATAAAAGAAACTTGTAGTAGCACTATCATAATAAGAGACAAAACGAGTAAGAATCTGGTAGGAAGCATATGCAAAAGCACAAGCTAATGCGATTATTGAGAGTGGATCGAAAACGTTTAATCCAGGCCTTAATATTATTAGAATTCCAATAAATCCTAAACTTATAGCAACTATTCTTTTCCAGTCTACCTTTTCATTTAAAAAAATTATTGCGAGTGCAGTTACAAATAAAGGTCCAACAGACAATATAGCAGAAGTCTCAATTAATCCTAACTCTAAAAAACAATAATGAGCAAAACACATTTGAACTGCTAAAAGAGAGCCACGAAAAATCTGTATATATTTTTTTTTACTATCCGATATTTTAATAATAGCGGTTCTATTGTTCGTATTAATTAAGATTATCATTAACGCAAAAAACCAATACCTGAACATATTAAGCGTTACAACGTTATATGTCTCTGCTAAATGTTTGATCACGCCGTTCATAATTGAAAAACACATAACAGCAGAAATTATGAAAGAAATACCTTTTATATTATTGCTTAACAACAAAGTAAAAACCCTTTGAAAAGAAGTTATAAAGTCAATATTGATTTGTTTAATTCAGATTGGCTGTTTGGCCATCAGATTGAGCTTCGAACTACTATCACTCTTTAAGAGGCGGTTGATAATCTATCGTTTTTTTTAAGGTATTCTTTTGACCTTGCAGAAACTTTATAAATTCACATAACACGCTGCTTTTATAGCTAAAATCTAATCTAAATCATTCCAATAGTTTCTCTAACCCTCCGAAAATATAATCTCCGTATACTTCCTATTCTATCATTCGATGTGAAACTTTGGGGTTCCGAAAACTAAAAATTAGATATTAAGGTTATCGAGGTATTTAAGTATTAAATGTTAGTCAGATGATTACACCTTTATTCAAGTACTATTTCTGTGACTAAATTGACCATCAAGAAGAGATAAACCACCTCCTCCTGAGCACAGATAAGAAGAAAAATTACTGTTCTCAGATTTATATATGGATTTCATACTGTTTAACAGGTATATTTGAATTAATAGCATAACGATCTAAGTTGCGGTATGGCAAGGAGCATAAATGAATAGACAGCATTTAGTAAATTTCTCCCTTACAGTCCTGATCGCTTGTCTAGGTTTTATCCTAGTAGGTTGTAAACCGGACAAGTTAACCTTGGAGATTTATACCAGTGATGTCGAAATTGCTGCATCGGGTCAGGAAATAATTAACGTTCCCGTGACAGCAGAGTTCACTTTGTTAGGAGAAGACGAGGAAGGAGTCCTCGACCAAGTCATAGAATTATCACAAAAATACCTCTCTTCTGATTCAAAATACTCGAAGTCCAAGGCAATGCTAGGGGAGCGATTAGTAGTTGAAACAAAACTACCCATGACAACGGTGGAGGGCATCAAACAAAGTCCTGCCAGAATTGCTGCTTTAATAGTTGGACCTGGGGAAACTGTAAAATACCGTATTGATTTATTGAAAACTCGGAATCTGGAACAATTTGCTGAGGAATTGCAGGACATAAATTTGCTTCTAGGTTTGTCTTTGCCAGCAAGCGAGACAGTTTTCAGAGTTATTAGTGACTCGCGACAAAACGTTAAAGTGAAGGGTATCGCAGTGTTTGTGTCGAAAAAACCCTACCTAGTTTTCGAAAGAAATCTAAATCGTAGAGACTCTATCGAAGTAGTGTATCCCGGAGGTAGTGGTAGTGTTTACAGTGAAATCGACCCCATTATCGGGGTCGATTTGAAACCATGAGTGATGAATATGATTACTTACTAATCTAAAGTTTTTGGGGGGGGGTATGAAACGTTTTTTTATCGGTCTATCTTCAATTTTTATTTTGTCAGGGTGTATCGTCGAATTTAAGGCACCTCCATTTTTAGAAAGTGAACTAATTTCTATAAATGCTACCGAGATAGGGAAAGACATAATCCGTATTGGACAAGCAGGCACCATTCGTAACGAAATTCTTCAGAAGTGGTACCAGAGTTTTAGAGACTTTGGTGACAAAAAAGTTGTTTTTAAAGTAAATGAAGAATTACTTATAGTTCAAGAAAAAGAAAAAAATGGAAACGTAACGCTTACGGTAATTATGAAAAACCTATCGCATGTTATGGCATGCCAGATTTTGGAAGTGCCAGAAGAAATTGACGACTCTTCTGTTTCGCAAAATAAGAGAGATGAAGGAATGTATAAAGTTCAAGAGTACGCTGGATCGCAAGAAGAGTTGAGAAAATTCGCGATACAGTTGTCAAAAACGGCGACCAAGTTTTGTGCTGCTTTTCCATATATTGAAAGCGATAGACTAGAACCTTGGGATAAATTTATGCGGGAAATTAAGCAGCATTTGAGTCATTAAAAAGGGGAATGATAATGAGATTTCTCTATTTATTTGTTGTCGTAATTATTTTTGCTGGTTGTTCTGAAAAACCGACAACATATGTTTTAGATTTGAATGAGACCGCTAGAATTTTGTCAGGAGAAGAAAATAAGATAATTTGTGGGTTTAATTCTATTTTGCTCACAAAAAACTACCTTCAGGCGTTAAGAGATGGAAAAACAAAGGAACTCGCCGCTGAGTTCTTCGATATCTCCCATCAACCTACTGAGATTGACCTTTATAAGGGTAAGATTCATTGGGTTGATTTAGATCGGGACACTGATTTGAAGGATAATCAAACGACATTGGTGGGCATTGGGGAGGGAGAGCAGGGTCCTATTGACGCCCTGTTTTCAATTCTTTTATCGGATGACCGATTAATTCTCAGTTGGGAGAATATAAAGACTGGTGGTCAAAAGGATGGAACTTCTTGCGATTTTGTTTTCGTTCAAGAAACCACAATTGGGAGTGATCAAGAAATTAAAAGCGGTTTGAATGATGAGAGACAGGAAAATGGCGAGATTTCACCAGACATTGCTGGTAATGTTCAGAAATCGATTGAAGAGGATAATATCGTCAGTACCGAAAGTAGTTTAGTCAGTGAAATCGAAGAGGATAATATCGTCAGTACCGAAAGTAGTTTAGTCAGTGAAAATGAATTACTGCCAGGTGTCAGAGGCGATCTTCCCTCCGCGCCAGTAAGTAGTGCTGAGACCAGGGGTGATAGTGAATCTTTGGGCATGGACGATGAATCTACTGTTACCGAAAATAAGACCGAGGGACCCACTCCTCTTAATGCTCTTAATATTAGAAATAACCTTTATTATGATTCTGAAGATAATCTCTTTACCGGTGTTATTACCCACAAAACAGTTCTGGAGGGGGACGTTTACCCAAGCACAATTACAGGAGTAATAAACTCGGGTAGAAAAGATAAGGTTTGGAAGTATTTAGATAACAACGGAGTTACTCGAAAAATAGAAAATTATTTTCAAGGAAAATTGGGTATTACAGAATTGTTTGACCCTAAAGGCAATCTCACTTACAAAGAAGATTGTAGTGAAGTTGCTAACGACGGGCCATGCCCCGTATTAATAGATGTTGAGGGAGAGTTTGAAGAAGAATTTTAGACACTGAGGGAACTGAAATTGAGTGTGAAACACAATAAATCGATTTCCTTTGTCTAGTCGTCACTTATCTGCATACTCCTCTTTTAGTATTCAACTTGAATACCCAAAAATAATATACTGCCTATGAAAAACTAAATCACCTTTTGTAATCTATAAAGTAAGATTCATTTACCTGTAAGATTTTACCCCTACCCTCTTTTTCTACTGATTTCCTGTTTCAATTCCTTGAATATCCTGTTCTATGTTTTGATGCTCTCCAGTGATTCGGTCTGTTTCACTAAACATTCACTCTCAATATCAAATCGCAGGAAAGGAAAAGGAATATCTAACTTGAAGTCCTCTTTCGCACTAACGCACTCCTCATACGATTTTTGTGAAGGTTCGTTCGTCATCTTCTTGGGTGCTTCACCCGTTCCAAAACATCAATTGCGTTATGTGTATTTCAATGAAGTGAGAGTATATGTTATCCTTGACGAGAATGAGCGATATGCAGGGCAGGCGTCCAGTACTATGAGAAAAGAACTTTGTGAAGATTTGCCGAAACTTTGGATCATTATTGTTAAGCCATATTTAAAAACATATATCCAAGAAGTTCATGAAAGTATGCGTTAGCAACTGTCCCCAATGCATTGCCAATTCTTTACACATAGGAATTAAGTTAATCAAAGAATGCATTAGATTAAAATAACAACGATGTTGGTTCAATCTATTATTTTTTAAGGAGCATGTAAGTATGAAGCGTATTTATGAATTTGCTCGCAAACCAGCTATGCGAAATTATACAATTTCAGACCTTCAAGAATTAAAAATAACGGGCAAAAAGCTATCCATGGCAAATCCTCAAAATGCTGATGAAATCAGAGCCTGCAAAGATGCAGGCATTGATTTATTTGTTTGTGGGATGGAACAAATAGATGATGTTCGTTCTATTGCACCAAATCATTTCTGCCGTGTGGGTTCAAGATGGGCACAATTTGGTTCAAACGAAGAGCTAATGGCTGATGCATTTGAAGCAATGCGCCGTGGGGCAGATATGTACTATACTTTACGTTCGCTTAACGCAGTAGAGATGATGACACGCGAAGGTATACCAGTGCAGAGTCATATCGGGCTCATACCTACTTTTAGCCATTATTGTGGTGGATTGCGTGGTTGGGGCCGTAAAGCAGATGAAGCTATGAAAATTTTTGAAACACTAAAACGAATGGAAGATGTTGGCATTATTGCGGTAGAGGCGGAATGTATCGCAGAAGAAGTGTTAGAAACTGTAAACAAAAAAACTTCTATTGTTACCTTTTCATTAGGCTCAGGAATGGCGGGTGACGTTATTATGTCATTTGTTGCTGATGTTTGTGGTGAAGCTAGTGAAGAGGAAAAATCACCCAAACATGCTCACAATTTTGGCAATGTTGGACGTTTACATAAACAGATTCACGACGAACGTGTTGCTGCTCTGAGTCAATTCCATAGCGAAGTAGTCTCGGGTAACTTCCCTTATCAGAAAAACAACATCACAATGCTAGAGGGGGAAAAAAATAAGTTTCTTGAAGCTATCGATAAATGGAGTCCTACCCACCAATAATGGGCTCAAGTCAAAGTAACGAGATTTTTCTCTAAAAAATAACATACCACCCACCAAAAACTAAATCACCTTTATAAGTCTACAGGTGCAATAAGTATCCAGAGACAAATGTAGATCCCCCTTTTTCTACTGATTTTCTTTTTCACTTTCCAGCATATCGTGTTCTATGTTTTGATACTCTCTGGTGATTCGGTCTGTTCCACCACACATTCACTCTTAATCTCAAATCGTAGGAAAGGAAAAGAAATGTCTAACTTGAAGTCCTCTTTCGCACTCATACACTCTTCATAAGATTTTTGCGGTAGTTCCATCGTCATCTGCTTGGGTTCTTCACCCTCTGCCACAAATATTGTCGCAATCACTATTAGGATATATTTCATACTGCACTCAACACTCTTTGAACCACCCCCCCTATTGATTTTCAACTTATCTGCAATCTTACGGATACCCAGTCCGTCTTTCGAGGATTTCAAAAGTTAATTAAACTTCTTCATTCACCCACAAAACCAGGCCAAGTTCCCATATATTCTATAAATTTCTCGCTTAGCCCCTCTTGGATTAAATGAGATCTAGGAGCTGGAAGTTCTATAGGCACAAAATCGGGATTTTCCATCACTCTTTGAGGAAAATCATGATGGAGAATAGCTGCCCTTCCAATAGTTACAAAATCAACTTTATTATTAAGAACTTCATGTACATTTTCACCTGATTTTATTTTTCCCGCTACGGTTAACTGAACATCTTTAAAATCAAGTTCTGTAAAATGCTCAAGTAAATTCTTTCCTTTATGCTCTTCTTCTACAGGTTCTTTAAAGGAATCCCAAAGTGACATATCTAAAAAATCTATTTTGTTAGTATCGATTAGTTTTTTACATACTTTCTTTATTTCTCCCAATTTAATTCCAAATCTTTCTGCAGATAACCTAACTCCTAGTAAAAATTCAGAACCGCATTTATCCCTGATACCATCAACTATCTCAAAAATGATTCTGGATCTATTTTCTAAGCTCCCTCCGTATTCATCATTTCTTTTGTTGATATTGGAACTTAAAAATTGACACAAAATATAGCCATGAGCCCCATGAATTTCTGCACCTTCATACCCTGCCTTTTTTGCTCTAACTCCGGCTTCAATAAAGTCATCTCTTAATCTTTTGACCTCATCAAGTGTTAAAGCTCTTGAGTTAGTCTTCTCATCGTCTGAAGGACAGACAGGCTGTTGACCTATAATATCCTCGGGTGACCTCATCCCAGCATGGTGTAATTGTGCAACGGCTAAACTTGCATGAGATTTAATTTCATCAGTTAATCTTTTTAATCCTTCTATGTGTTGATCACCAAAAATGCCTAATTGGCCTGAAAATCCTTTACCAATAGCTTGGACATGGGAAGCACAAGACATGGTTAGCCCAAAATTTCCTTTGGCTCTCATGGTTAACCAATTAAATTCATCGTCCGATAGTACTCCATTTTCATGGCTCTGCTTATTAGTTAGTGGAGCAAGCATAAATCTATTTTTCATAGACAAGCCACAAGGAAACCTAATTTCATCTTTTAAATTTTTCATAATATTACTTCGGCTTAAAGGGAATTTACTCTGAAATCTATTATTTATAAGTTTTAAAAAAATTATTAACTTTGCATATATTATAATTATTTAGGGTAACTTAGTGGCATATAACTTTATTGAGCTTCTCTCTCAAAACTCTTCGATCTCTTGGGTTGTTAGTTGCTCTATCACCGTGAACTCTGGGTACTATATGAAAATCCCAACAAGTCCACTCAGTTGTTTTAGCTCATAGCTTTCAAGGAATACATCATCTTATAGGAATAGTTTTGAGGTAATTCTATAAAACATTAACAATTTTGTCCGTCTATTCCCACCCATACTCTCTGAACACTGGCAACCAGGTTTCCAATTGAACCTCTCGATTCCATACGTCGTGCCACAGCCAAGAAAAGTTTTTTATTTCATCAGGGCCATAGAGCTCTTTGGCTTTTTCTAAATAAGGTCTTGCTTCCGACGTATTGCCCAAGTAGTGGTGGGCCAATCCCATTGCGGTATTCCAAAAGTGAAAATCAGGTGATGGTACGACTTCCATCGCGGCTAATACTTTGTCCCATTCTCCTGTGTTTAAATACGCTTCTGCCAGACCATAATTATCAAAACTGAGAGTGCTTATCTCATCGAGCTTATTCGCCTCTTGTGCCCGTTCAAGGCCCCAGTAAAGTCTTTCGCAGGCTTGATCATCGATGCCGTACTTTTCCTTAATAGACGGGGGACTTTTACACCCCGATCCTGATATTGCTGCCGGATATGAAACATGCCCCACTGTATAGGCATCATTCGGAGCAAGCTCGTACGCTTTCCGGGCATTTCTCATCATCTCCGTCCAACTCCTCGTATAATGAGCAAGTTCCGCACGAGTTGCGTATGCCCTAGCAAAGTTTTTGTCTAGGCGAATAGCCGTCTCTACGGCTTCAACCGCTTCACTTAAACCTTCTTTGGAAATAGGCTGATAATGCGGTGCGTAAAGGGCGTAACCCCATGCTACCATGTGTCCCAACAAGTGCCACGCCTCTTTATAATCTGGATCGTCGATTACCGCTTGGCGTAAACATTTTAGTCCACTGGCATGCATGTCTGGACTCAAAATTTTAAAATATTGTCCGCGCACAAAATTAACGCATTCATAAGCACTAAGATCTGTAGTTCCTTTAATAGAGACATTTTTGGCAACCTCTTGTGCTAAAACAGCTCCGTTGCCAACCAGCGAATCAATAAGTCCACTAACTATCTCATCCTGAAGTGCAAAAATATTTGCTGCACTAAATGCTCTATCGTATTTCTCGGACCAAACAGTACTCATGCTGTGAGCATCGACCAAACTGATAGAAATCCTTATGGTATCTCCTCCTCTTCTTAGACTGCCACTCAGTATGTAGCGAGCATTGACCTTCTTGGCCAATGTCCTTTGGTCTTCTGGTATCTCATTCAATGTAAGTACATTCAGTTTAGCCGCAGCCGCTGAAAGGCCCGCAGTCAAATCCTGCGTTACACCTATACCTAAGTTTATTGTGGCCTGATCACCAGTCTGTGTATCCAGTGGAACAATTACGATCTTATTGGTTCCTGAGGATTCACTGTCAATCCCGACGAAATTATTTAATAGGACATATGTCATCAGGACCAACGATGCTACAATCGCCCCAATCAACATCCGTTTGTTTTTTGATGACTCTCCACTTGCAGCCTTAAACTTATTTGGATTAACCGTTCCAAATCGTACATCCGCATAGTACACCCGAACCGGCTCCTCGATATTCTTTAAATTCTGCACCCCTTTATCAATAAACGCACACTTTACTTTGCCTTTTACCGTCGAATGAACTGCCTCAGAAATACAAATACCTGAAGGGGGTGCTATCCCTTCTAACCGTGCCGCAATGTTCACCCCGTCGCCTAATAAATTCTCCCCATCAATCGTAACGTCCCCAATGTTCACTCCCATACGGAACTCTAGTCGCTCGTCTTCGGAAATCCCCTTGTTGTGGGATGCTACTTTTTCCTGTATCTCAATCGCCGTCTCCACCGCACCAAGCGTCGTTGGGAACTCAATCATGAAGGCGTCACCCGCCGTATTGAATATGCGACCACCTTTGTCTTTTGATACCGCCTCAATAATGCCTTGGCATCGTCTTAGCTGCTCAACCGTCGCCGCCTCATTCTTACTCATCTTGGATGAATAACCGACGACATCCATCGCCAGAATGGTCGCTAATTTTCGTTCCTGCTCAGCCATAATTCTCTCCCAAAGCCCATTGCACTTTTAAGATCTTTTTATCAAATAATAATACCCTGATTACTCGGAGAGGTAAAAGATAAATACGAGGGGGATTGTTTGAGCAGATTAATTAATATATCGATTGTAGCTAATGAAAATAACAAATAGAGGGGGCGTCCCTGGGTGAGCCTAAATCCAGATGGGTCTAAAAACTAGAGTGCTATTAAGTGTGAGGTGATGCTTAGTAATAATGTTTAGGAAAGTCTGATAAGATCATTGCTATCTTATAACAGATCTTCTCACGGGGGGGTAGATGCAAGGGTATTTCTTGCGTAGGATCTTAGCCGTAATTCCGACGCTTTTTTTTGCCAGTATTATAGTTTTCATGGTCATAAGGACTATACCCGGTGATGCTGTTGATTTGATTATAAAAAGCAGTCCTTTTATGGAAGATAGTGCAGAAGTTAGAAAGCAAATTGAAGCTGATCTTGGATTGGATCAGCCTGTCCATATCCAATATGTGGAATGGGTGAGTGATATAGTACTTCGTGGAGATCTAGGCAACTCCATACTGAGAGAGACTCCAGTTAGTGAAGAGATCAAACAAAGGCTTCCCGTGACTTTTACAATGGGAACCCTTGCAATTATTTTTGCGTTGATAATTGCAATCCCAATAGGTGTATATTCAGCATTGAACCAAGACACGATAGCGGATCACGTGGGACGAAGTTTTGCAATTTTAGGATTAGCAATCCCCAGCTTTTGGCTGGGAACAATGGTAGTGATCATTCCGGCAATTTTGTGGGGTTGGACTCCACCAACTCGATTGCTTCCGTTCACAGATGCTCCCTTTCGCTATCTAGTGGTATTTCTAACGCCAGCTGCGATCTTGGGAGCTTCTCTTGCAGCTGTGACCATGCGGATGACTCGGACTATGATGTTAGAAGTGCTTCGGCAGGACTATATTCGAACGGCACGCGCCAAAGGATTGAAGGAAACTTTAGTAGTCACTCGACATGCCCTAAGAAATGCGCTGATTCCTGTGGTAACACTTGTTGGACTCTTTCTTCCTTACGTTATTGGTGGCACAGTCGTACTGGAGCGAATTTTTGATCTTCCGGGTGTAGGCCAATTATTGCTTCTCGGGGTAATGGATAGAGACTATCCGGTAATCACAGGCATCTTCCTGATGATTGGAATTTTTGTGATCATAGCAAATCTGCTGGTTGACCTAAGCTATGGTTTACTAGACCCCAAAGTTAGAAATCAAAATTAGAAAAGTATGATTAATAAAATCTCTTTATTTTTCGATGAAAAGAAACAATTTAATGAATCAAGATTCATTCGTTTTTGCATTCGTCTATTCAAAGAAAAACCGCTAGGTGCTGCAGGAGCTGTGATTTGCGTACTTTTTATGCTGACGGGAATTTTTGCAGACTTTATTGCGCCTTACGGATTTAACGACATTAATCCACCGGATCGATTGCAGCCTCCATCGTGGACTTATTTTTTTGGTACTGATCAAATTGGAAGAGATGTTTTTAGCCGAATAGTCCATGGAGCTAGAACATCAATGATAATTGGATTATCGGTCGCATGTATTTCAATCTTTATATCAATTGTATTGGGAGTTACTTCGGGATATTTCGGTGGGAAATTTGACATGCTACTGCAGCGGATTGTTGATGCTTGGATGAGTTTTCCTGATCTAGTTGTAGTTATAGTTGCAGTATCAGTTTTAGGTCCCGGTTTGTGGCAAGTAATTCTAGTTTTAAGTCTCCTCTACGGAATTGCGGGTTCGAGAATCGTGAGAGGTGCTGTATTAGCTGTTAAAGAAAATGATTATGTGAATGCAGCTGAATCTATAGGAGTTTCAACGTTTAGAATACTCATTAGACATATTATTCCGAATATTCTTGCCCCTGTTAGCGTGCTCTTCACGACTAGGTTAGCAGCAGTTATATTAGTCGAGGCAGGTCTTAGTTTTCTGGGATTGGGAGTCCCTCCTCCGGAGCCTAGCTGGGGAAGTATGCTTAGTTTTGAAGGAAGAAGTTATATGTTTCAAGCACCGTGGTTAGCCATCGTACCGGGCATTGTTATTACCATTGTTGTCTATAATATCAACATGTTTGGCGATGCAATTCGAGACTTGCTTGATCCAAGGATGCGAGGATCTGGTGGACAAAAAATGTAGCTACAGTAAAAAGAAAAATAATAGAACATTAATAAGGGAGAGTAATATGAAGATGCTGAGGCATGTTGACAAATGAAAACTACCAATTTTCAAAAACTATTTTTATTAACCGTGTGCATGGTTTTCTTTTCCTCCTGTGGTGAAAAGGAGCAAGCTGATGTGCAAAAAGTTAGTTCCGAACGTCTACCTCCCCAATACGGTGGCACTGTCAATATTTTGACCCGGTGGGCTGCTATTAATGCATTGAATTTTAACCAGTACGATTTCGTCTGGAAGACAAATCACGACAGTCTGTTCTTGGAGACTCTAGCCAAGGGAGACTTAGATTTTGGGCCAAGGGGTACCGGCGAAAATTCCTTCAAGTCCTTGTCGTATATTCCGGATAAGCATCTTACGGGAGAACTTGCGGAAAGCTGGTCTATTGAACAGGATCCATGGCGTATCGTATTTAATATTCGTCAGGGAGTGTACTGGCCTGCCAAAGAAGGGGTTATGGAGCGCCGTGAGCTGGTTGCAGAAGATATTGTGTTTAATTATACCCACATGAATACTAGTCCCAGGAAAATACCAACTTGGTGGGATTTTATCAGAGAATGGAAGGCAGAGAGTAAATACACTGCGGTTGCCTACCTACAAGATTGGAACGCAAATTATGGATATCGTTTGCTTTGGGGTTATTTTAGTGCGATTGCACCACCGGAAGTCCTTAAGATGAACGATGGAAAAGGCTCGGACAACTGGCGTTTAAAAACGGGTACTGGCCCCTACAAGCTAACCAATATTCGCCCCGACGATGTGCAGGTCTATGAGCGGAACGAGGAGTATTGGGATAAGGAGATCATTAATGGTGTTGAATATGATTTGCCCTACAACGATCGCGTGGTGTACCACATTATGGCAGATGAATCAGCTCAAATTGCAGCTGTTCGAACGTGTAAAGTGGACATTCTTGAAGCTTTCCGTTGGCAGTTTGCGGAGCAGTTGAAACGGTCTGCACCTGAACTAATTGTTCAAAGTTATTTGGGGGATCCTCAGTACCTTGCCCTAAGAAATGACAAACCTCCCTTCGATGACGTTCGTGTGCGACGTGCGATGAATTTGGCCATAGATCAGCAGGAAATACTGGATACCATTCTGAATAGTGAAGGTGAAATTCTTAACTACCCTTTCTCTGCTCGTTGGCTTGATTACTACACACCTCTGGACGAACTGCCACCAGAAGGACGAGAACTGTTTGAATACCACCCGGAGAAGGCTAAGAAACTGCTTGCAGAGGCTGGTTATCCTGATGGATTTGAATTTGATATTAATTACGCCGTGGAAAACCAGTACCACTTGGATTTAATGGCGATGCTTGAGGCGTATTATCAGCGTATAGGAGTGAAGGTTGTAGCTAAGCCGTTGGATTATCCGTCCTTCCGGGCGGCAATGCGTGCGCCGGATCAAGCTCTTGGCTATTTAACACGTGCCGACGAAGGAAATCCATTTCAAGTTCTGCGATCTAGGTTCGTGACGGGACAGACTTGGAATCCAGCATTTCACTCCGACAAATGGCACGATGAGACTTTTTTCAAGGCACTGACTATGAAGGATCGTGAAGAACTGGATCCTCTCCTGAAGAAAATGAATGTCCGTCTAATAAGTGAACGTGTTCCAATGGTTTGGTTGCCAACACCAACAATGTATGAAGCCTGGTGGCCGTACGTAAAAAACTACTGGGGCGAACACAGCATAGGCACTCAGGACCCTGGGCCCATATATGCTCGCATCTGGATCGATCAAAAAATGAGGAAAGAGATGGGTTGCTCAAACAATTAACGGTAGATTTAATATTTTAGTTATATGAATTCTAGAGTTTTATTAGAAGTTAATAATTTAAAAACCTATTTTGGAATGGAAGACGGCGTAATAGTAAAAGCGGTCGACGATGTGTCGTTTGATGTTCACGAGGGTGAAACCGTAGCTATAGTAGGGGAAAGTGGTTCCGGCAAAAGTGTCACAGCGCTATCAACATTGAGACTAATCCCAAATCCTCCTGGTGAAATTGTGGCAGGAGAAATCAAATTCGAAGGAACTAATCTACTTAATATAAGTGAAGAAGAAGCTCGCGCAGTGCGGGGTAATAAAATAGCTATGATTTTTCAGGAACCTATGACTTCATTGAACCCCTCAATATCAGTAGGCCGACAAGTCGGTGAACCAATTGAAGTTCATGAAAAAATGAGTATTGAAGATGCACAACTTCGCAGCCAAGAGCTTCTGGCTAAAGTGCGCATACCTGATCCAATCAAAAGGGCCAAAAGTTATCCACATGAATTTTCAGGTGGAATGCGACAACGAGTGATGATTGCCATGGGGCTTGCGTGTAATCCAAAACTGATCATTGCTGATGAACCCACAACAGCGTTAGATGTGACCGTACAGGCACAGGTTCTTTACCTTTTGAAGACCCTTACGCAAGAAAATAACGCTGCGTTTGTATTAATTACACATGATTTGGGTGTAGTCGCTCGTTACGCAGATCGAGTAAATGTAATGTACGCAGGTAAAATAGTGGAATCGGGTACAGCAAGAGATATTTTTAATAGTCCCAAACACCCTTATACCATTGCTTTAATGAAATCGGTACCTCACCTTAACTCAAAAGAAAAAAAAAGATTGGAATCGATAGAAGGGCAACCACCAGACTTAGGCCGTTTGCCGAGCGGATGTGCATTTGAACCGCGGTGTGAGTACGCTTCAGAAAAATGTAAAACTCAACGCCCGACTTTGACTTTAGTGAAAGAAGCACACAAAAAGGCCTGCTGGGAAGATATCAATGAAGAATAATAAAATACTTAATGTCAAAAATTTAAGTGTGGAATATAAGATGCGGGGTAAGCTTTTTGGGAGAAGTGAGGGGGCTTCGTTGAAAGCTGTAAACGGGATAAGCTTCTCGGTTAAACATGGTGAAACTTTGGGAATAGTGGGTGAAAGTGGTTGTGGTAAAACTACAACGGGATTAGCCGTACTTCGCATGCTAGATATTGCCAAAGGCAGTATCGAATTCGACGGCGAGGATATAGCAAATTTGAGCAGAAAAAGATTACGTCCCTTGAGGCAAAAAATGCAGATAGTTTATCAAGATCCATTTGGAGCATTAAACCCCAGGATGCTTGTAAGAGATATCATTGGGGAACCCCTGAAAGCCCATAATGTTGTTTCGGATAGTATCGAGTACAAAGAAAAAATTTATGAAATGTTGGATATTGTGGGGCTGAGTAAGCAGATGGGTGAAAGATATCCGCATGAATTTTCTGGTGGTCAGCGCCAGCGAATCGGTATCGCTAGGGCTCTAATATTGAATCCCAAGTTGGTTGTTTGTGATGAACCGGTATCAGCATTAGATGTATCAATTCAGGCACAAATCATTAATTTATTGGACGAACTTCAAGAAAGGCTAGGGGTTACTTACCTTTTCATCGCTCACGATTTAGCGATAGTGCAGCATATTAGTCATCGTGTAATGGTAATGTACTTAGGAAATATTGTTGAAATAGCTGAAAGATCGCAACTATACAACAATCCCAAGCATCCTTACACTAAGGCTCTTTTATCCGCCATCCCGGTTCCTTCCCCGGATATAGAGGCAAATCGCGAATTTGTGATGCTCGAAGGAGAAGTTCCAAGCCCATTAGATCCACCAAAAGGTTGTCCATTTCACCCTAGGTGTTCCGAAGCACGGGTTGATTGTAGAGAAAATAAACCGGTATTGAAAAATTCAGAGGGAAGTCATGCGGTGGCCTGTCATCTCTACTGATTTTGAGAAGCGATGCGTATACTGGGTTAGGAGTAATCTCGGTTTTGAATTAGTAATAATTCTCAAAGCTAAATATATAAGCAATTTAAGCCGACTAATTGAGGGCTGATACACCAGTGGGCATAGGAGGAGTAGGTCTGGACGGTAACGACCGGTTGTCTGATCCAGTGTGAAATGTAAGTTCTACGCTTGTAACAACTATCTTTCCGTATATCATTCCCACTCAATAGTTTTATGTTTATAAGACATTGATTACAAACATCTTATTTTGTCTTTGAATGTAGTTTGAATCTATAAAGTCTTCAACAACCGAACATAAGTTTAATAAGTTTATGAATCTATTATGATTTATATTTTATCATAATAACAAATCATAAAATGGTTTATCATCACTTACTACCCTACTCTATCAAGTAGTAGATTAGACCCAAATCTTTCCTTATTTTTGAATAAACTTTGAATAAGGGAATATACCAAACTTGATTCTAACAACAGACTAAAACTCTCCTTTAGAAGTGTTAATAAGAATCTTTTGAGAGTTACTAATCAGTCGAGTAATAGACCTGTCTGTCTCTGGTTTCCTTATGTCGTAATACTTGTAAACAGACTTAATCTTTTCAATCATCTGTCTACGAGTGATTCCCATCTCTCTCCAGATAAAAATATTGTATTTCATCATCAGGGAGACATACTTGTGTTGGTTAGTGGTGTTGAACTTAGATAGAGGTTGTGTCTTTTGACCACGATATAAACGAGTAATGTCATTTATCAGTCGTTGTTTAGTCTGTCTCTTGTCTATTTGGAGGTAGAGGTAGTTCTCATTATCCTCAATCTTGGTTACGAACTGTGAGGGAACTTCGTGGAATAGATCTTTCTTATCCTTCCACCAAGAGTTAAATGTATCGTGTTTAACTCTGTCTATATCCCACTGACGATAATATCTCTTGTTGACCTTTACCTTGACCTCTTTCTGTTTGTGGAAGTCGAGGAGTTTAATATTATTGTCCTCACAGTCCAGACCTAGACGAAGGAACAAGAACCACATACGGTATATCTGGATTCCCTTGTCGATGGTATCTCCATCAAGGACTCTTTTTGAGGATACCCTCGAACTCCCAACAGTATGTTTAATCTCTTTTGAGTAAGTAAATCTCATAGTCTTGATTATAACCATCGACATAACTTCCTGGCAAAAGTTCTGTCGTTATGTCGACCCTCATAAGTCTCTAAAATGGTTTCTGTAGTAGAGGGAAACCTCATTTTTCAATAATCATTATAGGAGTCAACAATGGAAGTTATTAAAAAACATTTTCCACCTCTAAAAAAAGACTACGGATGTGAAGTGGTTAAAGACCTCAAAAGATATGAGTCTTTTTTTAAGAAACTTGATTTAAGAAGTCCTCTTTGGATTAATCGTAGAGATAAGGGAATCACTGGGTCTGGAATACCACAGAAATGTCACGGAGATAGTTTTCTACTCAAGAAACTATATGGTGGAAATATACTTCACGGTTATGCTGTTTCCAAAGAAGACAAAGGGATAGTTTTATACCACCACTCTGTCTGGATTACTCCAGAGGGAAATGCTGTTGATATTTCGACTCGAAAGGAACACTGCGTAAAAAGGGATGATGGAAAGATGTATGTCAGGTTTATTCCAATAACAGAATATGACGGTTCTGACATATTTACTGATTTTTCTCAACTGACTGTTCCCTACAGATATCAAAGAGAGGAAATCCGATCATCATTTGGTACACCGCAATATTACATCCCCAACTATCCGTATCGGATCAAATACAAAAATATTACTCAACAACTCATTTCATACACTGAAAACTACGTTAACGAGATGGAAGAGTTCTATCACAAGGGTGGATTTACTGAACCTTCAATGTTCACAGGTTTGACTTATGAAGAAAGTCTTGAAAAATATGGAGTGTTCAAGGGTGGTGAAAATCGACCCTCGTAAGTCGTTGATTTTACTGTCCGTCATTTTCCGAGATTTGAGGTGTTTACTTGTCTACAGGTGAACACCTTTCCGAAGATAGATTACTTCTTACGGAAAATCATTATTTTTTGATTTTTTTACTTTCACCCTGAAAGTATTTGTATAAATAAAATAGAAATCAAAGAAAAAACCTATCTCCTTGTTGTTTTTACTTTGTTGTGTATCAGTCGTTTTGTTAATCGAGTATGAGTTTTGTATCACGACTTGTATTTCGGTTCGTTTATGACGAATGGAACGATTGAGACATATAACTTGAAATATGAAGAATCACCAGAGAGTGATTCGTATTACTGTGTCTGAAAGAAATATGAGAACAATAGATAAGAAAGATCTACAGAACTTTTTACTTAGTCATCCAAATATCAACCGAGAGTATGTGGTGGTGCTGAATACATATACCAACATTACTCGAAGAACGATGTTGAAGTTGATTCATAATCTATCTAATAGAGTCAACAGACGATTCTGTAAGTATTTCAAGAAAAGACCAAATAGAAGAATCAAGTTCTATTCGTTCCCACAAAGAGTATTTAACAACACTCACTCTCATATTCTTCTGGATATTCCACATTGTTATAACCCAATGAAGGTAAAACAAGAGATAGAGTCAACCTTCAAGAAGTTGGGAGAACTAAACCAAACCATATACAAGGTTCACTTTGAGGACTCTTTCTGTGAGTTCTCTAATGCGATTTACTCCTCAAGGGAATATCACTCTTATGATGGAGAGAACCTAAGATTCGATTTGATATAAAGAGACAGATATGAACACAGAGGAACTACTAAGATTCACCCTTATAAGACTATTGGGTAGGTATTTAAGAAAGGACAATCTACGAATAAGAGGACTATTCCAAATAATGAAAATCAGACTTGAGAATAATCAGTCCATCACCAAGAAGATGTTTGAGTCAGTCCTCACTTTCATCGAGAGAGAACACGACTTTAGAAGATACAACAGAAAACAGATAAGACACATATTTTCACACTTGATTATTAATGAATATTCTCCAAAAGAGACCAGAGGAACATTAGAGAGTTTTTTGGTATAAAAAGAATGATAAATAACACTGTTAAACCCATTTTAAGACGATGTGACGGACTCTTCAGAGTTTAGATATATGATGATATCAAAATGAAAACCGACCTCTTAGAGAGTGTTATATGACTGCTAAAAACGACTCAAATAAACCATACGATTCCTCTCATTTACGATGGGGTGTCAAACCAAAGTTGAAAGAAAAACCTATTAACGAATCTCTACTGTCAAAGTTGAGAAGAAATCTATTGAAGGAGACTAAAACATTATGAATAACAAACTACGTCCAATACTTTATCGTTGTCCACCAGACCAATATGAGGACTTACAGAGAATCAAATCTCTGACCAAGAAGTCCATTAACTCAATGTTGATTGAGTCAACGAGAAAACTTATCAAGGAGAATCTTCAAGTCATTAGTGACGAGAGGAGAAAAAGAAATACCTTGTTAGATATGACCTCACCAGTATGAGTAACTATCTCATTCAACAATATCAGAAACGAAGATCTCAAGAGGAATCAACGAGAAGATTTCGTGATAGGTTGAATCAACAGTTTGAGGATAGAACCAAGTTTCTATCACCAATAGTTGATATGAGTAGAGAAATGATGAAGGTGAGAAAGAGTAAGGTTACAACACCAGAATCTTTAGTTCACGTAACGAACACAAAAACAAAGAACTGATTGACTTGTTTGATACTCTCCAAGTGTTGTAATAAGTCATAAGTTTTTGTAGGGAGAGTTTACCGAATGTCTACTCTCCCTTTTTTTCCTTCAATAACCATTCTCTACCCCAATCTTTAACCCTATCAAGAGTTCCGTCCTCGTTGTAATACTCCCACTTACCCACTAAATCATCATTCACCCAATGTCCTCTACTCTTTAACTGACCATTTTCGTAATACTTCTCAGAAAGACCATCTTTTACTCCGTTCTTATAGTTATCTCTGTATTGTATCTGACCACTATCGTAAAAACTCTCAGAGAGACCATCTTTTACTCCGTTCTTGTAATTGTCTCTACTAAGTAACTGACCATTGTCGTACATCTCATCAAAACCATCTAGTTCTCCGTTTTTATAGGACCGTCTGGTTTCTATCTGACCATTCTCGTCATAATCCTCAGAAAGACCATCTAGTTTTCCGTTCTTGTAGTTTTCTCTAGACATCAACTGACCATTTTCGTACATCAACTCATCAAGACCATCTTTTACTCCGTTCTTGAAGTTTTCTTTCCCATATGACTTACCATCCTCCCAATAAGTCCACTCACCGTCTCGTTTTCCTTTGATAGACTTTCCTCTTTCGTCACCCACAACATTTCCAGTGAAAGGTTCATCACTGGACTTTTTATACAAAATACCTTCTCGTTCTACTAAGTCTTTGAAATCTTCCCCACCACACCCAAACAGTGTGATAAGAAATAAAGTTGTCAGTATTAGTCTTAGATATTTCATGGTTTGGTTTCTCCTTCACCCATCATAATCTATAACCTTATCAAGAGTTCCGTCCTCTTTCAACCACTCCCACTTACCTACAAACGAACCATTCTTCCAATGTCCTCTATCCCTTAACTGACCATTCTCACTCCAAAGAGTCCATTTACCTTCTCTTTTTCCTTTTACGACTTCCCCCCTTCCTTTACCCACAACATCTCCAGAGTAAGGTTCTTCACTAAACTTTTTGTAGTAGAGTCCATCTCGTTCTACCAAATCATCGTATTCAACTTCCTCCCCCCACACCACAGGAGAAGAGAAAAGAAATAAAGTTGTCAGTAATAGTGTTAGAGATTTCATGGTTTAGTTCCGTCTTCGTTGTAAAACTCCCACTCTCCTACTTTTTTACCATCCGTGTTATATCCTCTCCTCTTTAACTGACCATTCTCATAATAATCTTCCCAAAGACCATCTGGTTTTCCGTTCTTGAAATATCTTTTCCACTCTAACTGACCATTCTCGTAATAACTCTTAGAAAGACCATCTATTTCATCATTCTTGAAATTTTTTCTCCCCCACAACTGACCGTTACGGTAATAAGTCTCAAAGAGACCATTCCACTCTCCGTTCTTGTAGTTTATTCTCGAAAATAACTGACCGTTATCATCCCAATGAGTCCACTTACCCTCTCGATTTCCTTTTACAATCTTTCCTCTCCATTCACAACATACAGTTCCAGAGAAAGGTTCTTCACTGAACTTTTTATAGTAGAGTCCATCTCGTTCTATTAAATCACCAAACTCAACTTCTTCTCCCCAAACCACAGGAGAAGAGAAAAGAAATATAGTTGTCAGTAATAGTGTTAGGGATTTCATGGTTTAGTTCTGTCCTTCACTCACGGACACTCTTCCACATCACAGTCTATAACCCTATTAAGAGTTCCGTCTCTGTTGTAATACTCCCACTTACCTACCTTCTTACCATCCTTGTAATGTCCTATATAGGGTAACTCACCAGTCTCACGGTCTCTATTATCCCCTATATTGTAATTCTCCCACTCACCTACCTTCATACCATCCTTGTAATGTCCTCTACTCCTTAACCGACCGTTCTGGTTATACTCCTCCCAAAAACCATCTAGTTCTCCGGTCTTGTAGTTTTCTCTATACCATAACTGACCATTCGTATACCACCTTGTCCATTTACCATTTCGTTCTCCGTTCTTGTAGTTTTTTCTCCACTCTAACTGACCATTCTCGTAATAACTCTCCCAAAGACCTTCTACTTTTCCGTTCTTGTAGTTCGTTCTCGACTCCAACTGACCATCCTCGTAATAACTCTCCCAAAGACCTTCTACTTTTCCGTTCTTGTAGTTGTATCTACCCCTTAACTGACCATTCTCGTAATACCTCTCCTCAAGACCATCTTGTTTTCCGTTCTTGTAGTTTGGTTTCCACTCTAACTGACCATTCTCGTGATACCACTCAGAAAGACCATCTCGTTTTCCATTCTTGTAATGTCTTTTCCTCTCCAACTGACCATTCTCGAAATAAGACTCCCAAAGACCATCTCAGAGCATCGAGAGCAAGGTATGACCTTTGATGCCATTGCTGACTGGTTGAACAAGGAAGAATACCTGACCGTGCGAGGTAAACGGTTCAGAGGTGCTCACGTACATTCAATTCTGAAGAAGAGATTGGCAAAGGAGGAGTTATTGAAACAAGAGCACCCACCCGTGTGGTCAGACTTCAGCATGGAGGTGGTCGATAAGACTATCTTGATGAGTGATTTCGGGTTTCCGAATAGGAAGAAATAAAGGTGAGTTTCTTACCCGACGTGTCTATGCGCTGCTTGAGTTTATGTATGTCCATACCTCTGTTCCTTTCAGAGGTGTTTAGTATCCATGATATGACAATTTGGGTTAATAAAGGAAATTTATTCAGACATTCCTAGCGTCAGACATTCCTAGCGCAGCACGTGCCTTGTGGTTTTCTTCC